>NZ_CP018725.1:1680357-2016428 GCF_001908725.1 Xanthomonas vesicatoria ATCC 35937
GTCGAAGTAGATCGCAAACGCCTGCACATACCCCTGCTTGGCCGGATGCGACACCTCTGCCGCGGCCGCGGCATGCGGCCCGGTGCCCTGCCCGGCTTCGTTCGCGTAGATGCCGCGCTTGACACCCCATTCCACCGCCAGCCCCAACAAGGCACCGAACGCGGCATGGCTGCCGAAGGCACTGCTGAAGATGGTGGCGAACATGTCCGGCACGCGCTCGGCGTTGAGCACCATGATGACCAGCGCCATCAGGATGTAGCCCATCGCCATGAACGGCACCACGATTTCGGCGAAGTTGGCGATGCGCTTGACGCCGCCGAAGATGATCACCGCTAACATGCACGCCACCAGGATGCCGATGCCCAGCTTGGCCGCATCGCGCATCGGCAGGCCCATCCACTGCCCGTCCATCGCACCGCACAGGCTGGTGCCACGGCAGGCGTTGATGGCGCTGTCGGCAATCGCATTGGCCTGGACGCCCGGCATCAGAAACCCGGTAGCGATGATGGTGGCCACCGCGAAGGTGAGCGCGTACCACTTCAGACCCATCGCCTTTTCGATGTAGTACGCTGGGCCGCCGCGGTAGCGGCCTTCGGCATCCTTGATCTTGTAGATCTGCGCCAGCGTCGATTCCACGTACGAGGTGGACGCGCCGAGGAACCCCATCACCCACATCCAGAAGATCGCCCCCGGCCCACCGAAGGCAATGGCGGTGGCGACACCGGCGATGTTGCCGATGCCGATACGCCCGGCCATCGACATCGCCAGCGCCTGGAACGAGGACACCCCGGCATCGGACTTCTGCCCGCCCACGGTGAGACGGATCATTTCCACGAACCCGCGTACCTGCATGAAACGGGTGCGGATGGTGAAGTACACGCCCGCCCCCAGGCACATGAAGATCAGCGCCTTGCTCCAGACGATGCCGTTGATGCCATTGATGAGTGCTTCCACGCAATCTCCCCGAGTGCTGGATCGTGAACCCCAACGCCGTGGGGAGTGGGTCGATTCTGGCCGAAAGCGCCGCGCGATGCGACGTACGTGCGTGGTGCGCGGTCAGCGCGCGACACCGTGCCGGCTGAGCATCTGCGATCGTGCGCCATCGTGGGGCATCGGGACGGCATGCCGCATGCCCTGTGCACCGACGCCGGTGGTGTGCGGCAGCTGTCGCCAGGCGCATCCCGAGCACGGAGGAATTCAACGAAACGCTGCGTTATTGCCGTCACCGCATCGAAGCGACCGGCGTGCAGTTACGTCGGAACGCGCATGCGCAGGCAACAGACCGTAAGGACTTCGACGAGGTTGTGCTGACCGAGAGCGGATCCACGTCGCGGGCGTTCGTGGGATGCGTGCGGGGACGCTGCATCCAGAACCGGCGTGTGCGCGTGGCACATGCCGGTTCCGTGCACCAATCGCGGCATTGCGGCCGCGTTGTGGGCCGCCTTAGCGCTTGGCGGTCTGTGCCTGCTTGAGCGCGGCGCACAGGCGGATGGTTTCGCCGGTCTGCGCCAGCCCGCGGTCGGCACCGCTGAGCTTGGCCAAGCGCGGCCGGAAGAAGGCATCCAGACGGTCGGCCTCTTCCACGCTGCAGCCACCGGACGCGCCGAGCGCCGGCAGACCGCCGCCGTCGAACGACCCGCTGCGCTGCACGATGCGGTCGAAGTTGGCGGTGAACCACGGCCACATCGACGCGTGCGAACTTTCGTAGCCGTTCCCACGCATCAGCATGCTCTTCATCTCACCGACCTTGATCGCATCGGTCAACGCAAAATCGCGCACCTGCTTGAGTAGCGCCGGGTCCTGTACCGCACCCAGTGCGGCGATCATGGCGTTGCGCTGCGCGGGGTCGGCATGGGTGCGCAATGCCTCGATCAAGGTCTGCACGGCGGGCGCGCCGCGTTCCTGCACGGTGACCGCCAGCACGGTGCCGAGCAGATCCGGGTTGGCCGCAGAGAAATCCAGCGCCGCGTTGCCGCCGGCCAGCACCGCATCGCCCTGGGCCAGCAGCGCCTTGCGCACTTCCGCGTTCTGCAGGCGTAACCCGAACAGCCCGGCCAGCGACGAACGCAGCGCGGTGTCGTCGACCGATTCTCCGCTGCGTCGCACGTAACCCAGCTGGCGCAAACGCGGCAGATACGCCTGCTCGGCGGCCTTGCGCAACGCGCCGCGCTGCGCCTCGGTGCTGGCCTGATAGCGCCAGATCCACACGAAGCGATCCACCAGCGCTGTGGAGACATCGGACGATGCAGACGATGCCAGCTGCTTGATCGCCATCAACACCGCATCGCTGTCGGCGTCGCCGTGGCGGTAGGCCGCATCGATGGCATCGGCGTAGGCCAGCTGCTCGTTGTCGTCGAGCTGGGCGACCTGCTTGCCGAGTGCGGCCAGCTGCTTCTTCGGCAGGCTGAAACGGTAATAGCCGGCACCACGCGCGTTCGGGAACACCCAGGTGTTCTTGCCGGCGCCGTCCAGCACGATGCTGCCGCTGCCGTCTTCCAGCAGCTGGCAGGCGGTACCGACCTGGTTCTTGCCCTTGCCATATTTCACGCACACCGGCACGCCCCACTGCTGCGCAGTGGAGCCGGTCGAACCCAGCGGCAAATACCGCTGCTGCTGCAGCTTGACCACGGTCTTGCCGCCTTCGCGCGCCACCTGGGTCTGCAGGTACGGCACACCCGGCTGATTCAAGAAACTGCGGAATGCCACCTTGAAGTCTTCGCCCTTGCCGGCGGCCTCGGCGATCGCATCGACCAGATCGTCGGCGGTGGCGCTGCCGAACCTGTGCTTGGCGATGTAGGCGCGCATGCCTTCGCGGAACACGTCCTCGCCAACGAAGGCCTCGAACATCGCCAGCACTGCCGCGCCCTTCTGGTAGGTGATGCCATCGAAGGCGGTTTCGATATCGCCATTGCCGGTGATCGGCTGACGAATCTTGCGCGCACTGACCAGGCTGTCGTTATTCATCGCGTGCTGCGCGCCGCCGATGCGGTCCAGGTTGGCGCGGTATTCCGGGTGCAGCTGCATGGTGATCTTCTGCTGCATCCAGGTGGCAAAAGCCTCGTTGAGCCACAGGTCGTCCCACCATTCCATGGTCACGGTGTCGCCGGTCCATTGGTGGGCCAGCTCATGCGCGTTGGTGTTGAAGGAGCGCTGCAGATTTTCGGCCGGCGAGTCCTTGTCCAGCAACAGTAGCCAATCGCGGAAGGTCACAAAGCCGGGGTTTTCCATCGCGCCGGCGCTGAAATCCGGGGCGGCGACCAGATCGAGTTTGTCGAACGGATAACCGAAAGCGTAGTAATCCTCCAGCGCGGCGATGATCGCCGGGGTCTGGTCCAGCGCCGGGGTGATGCGCGGGCCCTGCCCCTTGGCGGCGATGCCGCGCAGCGGCGTGGCGGTGGGGCGCTGCGGCGTGGCCGGCATCGCCGGAACGTCCACCACATCCCACGGGCCGGCGGCATAGGCAACCAGGTAGGTGGGCAGTGGCACTGTCGGTGCGAAGGTCACTGTCTTCCAGCCCTTGCCGGCCGGCTTGGTCGAGGTAGCGATCGTATTGGCCAGTGCCTGATCGTCGCTGGGGACCGTGAGGCTGAGGTCGAACGGGGTTTTGAATGCCGGCTCGTCGAAACCCGGGAACGCGTAGCGCGCACTGATCGGCTCCATCTGCGTCATCGCATACGCCTTGCCCTGGTATTTCACCTGATACAGGCCCTGCAGCTGCTGGTTGAGCGGCGCGCTGTAGGTGATATCCACAGTGAGTGTCTGCGGCTGGAGCGTGCGTCCGAAATCCAGGCGGACCACACCGGTCTGCCCATCGGCCTCGACATAGCGTGCGGTGAGCGCCTTGCCCTTGGCCGGCTTGACCGTGGCCTTGCTGACCTTCAGTTCCTTGCCATGCAGCCACAGATGGTCGGAGGCCTGCTTGAGCTGCACGCGGATGGTGGTGCGGCCACTGAACTGCGCCTGCTCCGGATCGACCTTGATCGCCAGACTGTAGCGCTCGGGCACCGCCCAGGTCGGCAGGCGGCCATTGGGCACCGGCTCGCCGGACGTCTGCGCGAGTGCGTTACCGCAGCACAGCGCAAGAAGGGAAGGAGCAAGCAGGCAGGCAAGACGACGCATGGGCAATTCCGGTCAGGGTAACCGCCGAAGTCGACCACAGCCGGGCATGACTGTCATGTGACCTAAGTCATTGCGCGAGCGCAGCATTGCCGTCGATGCCAACTCTGGCTGCTGCGGTAAAGGCAGTGGACACACTACGCAAATTCTCCCCGTGCGTGGTCCAGGTTGACCTACTGCGCGCCAAGCGCTCTTAGCGGCGCTGAGCGTTGCTCGCCACGCGTGCGCAGCGTTGCGCATGGGAAGGGGCATGAGATGTGCATGCGCTCAAGGTGCGGGCGATCGGCTGACCGCAGTTTCGCTGGTCGTCGATGTCGGATGGAGAACCCGAAGGCTCGGCGCCGCTGCACAGTGCGCGCGTGCAAATGCCTGGCTCGACGCGCATGTGCGTCGAGCCTTCTCACAAACGCAGCGCACGAGTGACCCATGCAGCGCTAGACACCGACCATGCCCGCCTGGCGGCGAGCCTGGGTTGGTCGCGCTTACGCGTGCCCGCCCACTGATGGCGTGGCGGCCTCCAGGGTTTCCAGTGCGCGTGCGACCGCTTCCGGCGACTTCGTGTACGGGGCAATCAAACTGTAGAACGCCGGCACCACGTACAGCGACAGCAACGTGGACAGCGACACACCGAAGATCACCACCACGCCGATGGTGGCGCGGCTGGCCGAGCCGGGCCCGCCGGCCACCACCAGCGGGATCGCGCCGACCACGGTGGCGATGGAAGTCATCAGGATCGGGCGCAAACGCACCGAGGCCGATTCGACGATGGCCTGATGCACGCTGCGGCCTTCGTCGCGCAACTGATTGGCGAACTCCACGATCAGGATGCCGTTCTTCGCCGCCAAGCCCACCAGCATCACGATACCGATCTGACTGAACAGGTTGAGCGTGCCGCCGGTGAGCCACAAACCCACCAACGCCCCCAGCACCGCCAGCGGCACAGTGAGCATGATCACCAGCGGATGGGCGAAGCTTTCGAACTGTGCGGCCAGCACCAGATACACCACCAGCAAGGCCATGCCGAAGGTCAGCAATACCGCGCTGCCGGATTGCTGGTATTCGCGCGATTCGCCCTTCCAGTCCAGCTGCGCGTACTCGGGCAGTTCTTCCTGCGCGGCCTGCTGCGCCCAGGCGATGGCATCGCCCAATGGGTAACCCGGCGCCAGACCAGCGGTGATGGTGATCGCGCGCAGGCGATTGAAGCGGTTCAAGGTGCCGGCTTCGGCCACCTCGCTCAACGTCACCAGATTCGAAAGTGGAATCAGTTCGCCACGGGTGGAGCGCACGCGGATGGCGGTGAGGTCTTCCGGCGCCATTCGGCCTTCTCGCCCGGCCTGCAGCATTACGTCGTATTCCTCGCCGTTGTCGACGAAGGTGGTCACGCGGCGCGAGCCCATCATCGCCTCAAGCGCGCCACCGATCGCAGTGACCGGCACCCCCAGATCGGCCGCACGCAGGCGGTCGATGTTGACGCGCATCTGCGGGCGGGTTTCCTTGTAGTCCGAATCCGGGCCGACCAGGCCAGGATTGGCTTCCATGCGCTGCAGGATGCGGTCGCGCCATTGCGCGATCTCGGCATAGTCCGGGCCACCGAGCACCAGCTGGAAGGGCTGGCCGCGGCTGCGGACCAGGCCGCCGCTGACCTGCGTGCGTGCGCGCACGCCGCTGAGCACATTGAGCTTTTGTTGCAGCTCATCGGCCACCTCGGTGGTCGGGCGTGTGCGTTTTTCCCAGTCCTGCAAGAACACGCTGACCCGGCCGGTGTGCATTTCCTCGCTGCTGCCAAACCCGCCGGGCACGCGCGGATTGGCACGCACGATGGGTTGGTCCGGACCCACATAGGGGCGCAGGATGTCCTCGACCTGATGCATCTGCCCCACCGTGTAATCGAAGCCGGCGCCCTCGGGCCCGTCGATCATGATCTGGAAATTGCCGCGGTCTTCGGCCGGCGCCAGCTCGGAGGGGATGCGGCTCATCAACCAGGCGCTGGCACCCAAGGCCAGCAGCATGAGCAATGCAAAGATCCAGGTGCGGTGCACGTGACGCTCCAGCGAGCGCCCGTACGCGCCGGATACCGCCTGCATGCGTCCGTTGAACCAAAGATGGAATCGATTGGGCTTGGCCTCGCTGTGCGAGCGCAGCAGCTTGGACGACATCATCGGCGTCAGCGTCAGTGCCACGAAGGCCGAGATCGCCACCGCCGCGGCCAGCGCGACCGCCAGCTCGCGGAACAAGCGGCCGGTATTGCCTTCCAGGAAGCCCACCGGCAGAAACACCGCCACCAGCACGGCGGTAGTGGCGATCACCGCAAACGCCACCTGGCCGGTGCCGCGCTTGGCGGCCACCAAGGGCGGCTCGCCCAGATCGATGCGGCGCTGGATGTTTTCCACCACCACGATGGCATCGTCCACCACCAGGCCGATACACAGCACCAGCGCCAGCAAGGTGAGCAGATTGATCGAGAAATCGAACGCGTACAGCGCAATGAACGCGGCAATCAGACACACCGGCACCGTGACCGCCGGAATCAGCGCCGCACGTGCACTGCCCAGAAATACCCAGATCACCACCAGCACCAGTACCACCGCTTCGATCAGCGTGTGATACACGCGCTCCACCGCCGCATCGATGAAGGTGGTGGTGTCGAAGGCGACGAAAATGTTGGTGCCCTGCGGCAGCGACTTCTGCACTTCTTCGGCCTGCGCACGCGCCTCGCGTGCTACATCCAGCGCGTTGGCGGTGGAATTGCGCACGATGCCCAGGCCCACGTTGGGTACGCCATTGCTCTGGAAATACGCGCGCCGCTCGGCCGAGGTCAGCTCGACCCTGGCCACGTCGCCCAACCGCACCACATAGCCGCCCTCGCCCTTGCTCAACGGCAACTTGGCGAAATCTTCCGGCTTGAGATAGCTGCGCTCCACGCGCAAGGTGAAGTCGCGCTGCGCTGATTCGATGCTGCCGGCCGGCAGCTCCACGTTTTCGTTCTGCAGCGCCGTTTCGACATCGGCCACGGTGAGCGCGCGTGCGGCCAGCTGGTCGCGGTCCAGCCAGATGCGCATCGCATAACGCTGGCGTCCGCCGATGCGCACCTGCGCCACGCCATCCAGGCTGGAGAAGCGGTCCACCACGTAGCGTTCGGCGTAGTCGGACAGCTGCAACGTGTCCATCGTGCTGGAGCTCATGTTGAGCCACAGGATGGGGTCGGCGTCGGCCTCGACCTTGGAGATTTCCGGCGGGCGCGCCTGGTCGGGCATGCGGTCGGACACGCGGCTGACCGCATCGCGCACATCGTTGGCGGCCGCTTCCACATCGCGCGATTGCACGAACTCGATACTGATGTCGGACGAGCCATTGCGGCTGCGCGCCTCGATGGTCTCGATGCCTTCGATGCCGGCCAGGGCATCTTCCAGCACCTGGGTGATGCGGCTCTCCACCACCGCCGCCGACGCACCGGTGTATTCCACATCCACCGAGACGATGGGCGGGTCGATGGCCGGCAGCTCACGCAGCGTCAGGCGGGTAAACGACATCACCCCCAGCACGATCAGCAACAGGCTCATCACCACCGCCATCACCGGGCGGGTAATGGACAGGTCGGAGAGTTTCATCGTGCGGCCTGCGGGCGCGCCGCTGCCGACGCAGGTGCGGCCTGGTCGACCACCTTCAGGCCCGGACGCAGCTTGCCGGTGCCGTCCACCACGATGCGCTCACCGGCCTTGACGCCTTCCAGAACCTCCACCTTGCCATCGCGCCGCTCGCCCAGGCGCACATCGGCGCGCTCCACGCTGCTGTCGGGCTTGACCCGGAACACGTACGACTCGCGGCCCACCTGCACCACCGCAATCTCCGGGATCACCACCGCCTGCCGCGCCGGCTGCAACAGCCGCACATCCAGCAGCATGCCCGGGCGCAGGCGACGATCGTCGTTGGGGAAGTCTGCTCGCACCGTCACCGAGCGGGTGGTCTCGTCGATGCGCGAATCGATTGCGGCAACCACGCCGTCGAAGCGCGCACCCGGATACGCCGCGGCGGTGCCGTTGACGGTATTGCCGAGCTGGACCAGGCCGAACTGCGATTCCGGCACCTGAAAATCCACGTACATGCGCGCCACATCGTCCAGCGTGGCGATCACGGTGCTCGAGGTGATCAACGACCCCGGGCTGATCTGGCGGATGCCAAGCACGCCGGGAAACGGTGCGCGCACTTCGCGGTCGGTGATTTCCGCGCGCATCTGCAGCACCCGCGCCTGCGCCGCATCGCGCAACGCACGCTGGGTGTCGACGGTGGACTTGGCGACCAACTGCTGGCCAACCAGACTCAACTGGCGGCGATAGAGCTGGTCGGTCTCCTCGAAGGTGGCCTGCGCGGCGGTCAGCGCGGCCTGCTGCGAATTGCCGCGCAGCCGCAGCAGCAACTGGCCGGCCTTGACCTCATCGCCGCTCTCGAAATACACCTGCTCGACCACGTCGCTGACCGCCGCAGTGAGCGCGACCGATTCGCGCGCGCGCACGGTGGCGATCGATTGCACGGTGGAATTCCAGGGCTGCACCGCAACCGGCTGCACGACCACCGGGATGGGCTTGGCAACGGCCGGCGCACTGGCCTGGCGGGCACAACCAGACAGCCACACGGCCAACAAGAGCGCGGCGCAACTGCGCGCGCTGGGCAGAACAAGCATCAGAACATCCTGGCGGGGTACCGCGAAAGTTTACCGACCTCGCCGCCATGCGTTGACAGAAAGGGCGCGCTTTGCACCATGACCAAAGACCCTTGCCGTCCGGGTCACGATGCGCTGGTCGGCGCGGCCCTCATTGCTGCAATCCAGCGCCCGGACAAGCCTGGGAACGCAGACCCACGCAATCACGCTACGGTTAAGTCCGACGCCTCGCACAACTTGCGGGAACTGGATGCAACGCCCTGATGGCTGCGCTCAGCGCTCCAGCCCCAGAAATTCGAGCACGTGGCGCGCCAGCGCCTCTACATTCTCACCATCGGCGTGAAGATGGATCTCCGGCGTCTCGGGTGCCTCGTACGGCGAGTCGATCCCGGTGAAATTGGGAATCTGCCCGGCTCGCGCCTTGCGGTACAGCCCCTTCACGTCGCGCGCTTCGGCAACCGCCAGCGGCACGTCCACAAACACCTCGACAAACTCGCCCTGATCGAAGCGCTCGCGCGCCAGTTGCCGCTCGGCGCGAAACGGCGAAATGAAACTCACCAGCACGATCAGGCCGGCATCGGCCATCAGGCGTGCCACTTCGGCCACGCGGCGGATGTTTTCCACGCGATCTTCGTCGGTGAAGCCCAGATCGCGGTTGAGCCCGTGGCGCACGTTGTCGCCATCCAGGATGAAGGTGTGATAGCCCAACGCATGCAGGCGCTTGTCGACCAGATTGGCCACGGTGGACTTGCCGGCACCGGACAGGCCGGTGAACCACAGCACGCGCGGCGTCTGCCCCTTGATGCGCGCACGGGCGCTGCTGTCCACATCCAGATGCTGCCAGTGCACGTTGCCGGCGCGGCGCAACGCAAATTCCAGCGTGCCGGCAGCCACCGTGGCGTTGCTTTGCCGGTCGATCAGGATGAAGCCGCCGAGCACACGGTTGCGTGCGTACGGCGCGAAAGCAATGGGTTCGTCCAGCGCCAGATTGCAGTAGCCTACTTCGTTGAGCTCCAGCCGTTTGGCGGCCAACCGCTCCTGCGTGTTCACATCGACCTTGTGCTTGATCTCGCTGATGCTCACGTTGACCGTGCGGGTGCCGATCTTGAGCCAGTACGGGCGCCCAGGCAGCAGTGCGGCATCGTCCATCCACAGCAGATGCGCGGCGAACTGGTCGGCCACTTCCGGCGGGTCGTCGATGGCGGCGATGATGTCGCCGCGGCTGATATCGATCTCGTCGCGTAAGGTCAGCGTCACCGCCTGCCCCGCGCGTGCGCTGGCTGCCTCGCCGTTGGCATCCAGCACCGCAGCCACCTGCGAACGCCGTCCCGATGGCACCACCACCACGGCATCGCCCACACGTACCTGGCCGGCCGCAATGGTGCCGGCGTATCCACGGAACTGCGAGTTGGGGCGATTGACCCATTGCACCGGCAGGCGGAAGCCGCTGCCCGCTTCCGGCGCCTCCACCTGCACGGCTTCAAGATACTGCAACAGATGCGGGCCGCTGTACCAAGGCATCCGCGTCGACGGGCTGGACAAATTTTCGCCATCGAGTGCCGATAGCGGAATGCATTGCACATCGGCAATGCCCAACTGCGCCGCCAACGCGCGGTAGCCCTCGGCGATGGTGGTGAAGACGTCGGCGTCGTAGTCCACCAGATCCATCTTGTTGACGGCCAGCACCACGTGGCGAATGCCCAGCAACGACACGATGTAGCTGTGCCGGCGCGTCTGCGCCAGCACGCCTTTGCGTGCATCCACCAGCACCACCGCCACATCGGCGGTGGACGCACCGGTGGCCATGTTGCGCGTGTACTGCTCGTGGCCGGGGCAATCGGCGACGATGAACTTGCGCTGGTCGGTATCGAAATAGCGGTACGCCACATCGATGGTGATGCCCTGCTCGCGCTCGGCCGCCAGACCGTCCATCAGCAGCGCGTAATCGATACCCTCGCCCTGCGTGCCATGCCGCCGGCTGTCGCTTTCCAGCGCGGCCAGCTGATCGTCGAACAAACGCTTGCTGTCGTACAGCAACCGCCCGATCAGCGTGCTCTTGCCGTCGTCCACGCTGCCGCAGGTGATGAAGCGCAGCAGCGGCTTGGATTCGTGTTGATGCAGGTAGGCGCCGATGGCGACGGGATTCGGGAGTCGGGAATCGGGAATCGCAAAGGCGTTTTCCGTCATCACGACGTTTGCAGCGAACTGCTGTTCCGATTCCCCATTCCCCACTCCCGATTCCTGGCCCATCAGAAATACCCCTCCAGCTTCTTCTGTTCCATCGATGCGCCCGGCGCATGATCGATCATGCGGCCCTGGCGCTCGGAGCTGGTGCTGACCAGCATTTCCGCGATCACCGCTTCCAGCGTGTCGGCGGTGGAGTCGATCGCGCCGGTCAGCGGGTAGCAGCCCAGCGTGCGGAAGCGCACCGAGCGCAGTTGCGGGGTTTCGCCCGGCCGTAGTGGCAGGCGGTCGTCGTCGACCATGATCAACGCGCCGTCGCGTTCCACCACCGGCCGCGCTGCGGCGAAATACAGCGGCACCACCGGGATCTTTTCGCGGTAGATGTACAGCCAGATATCCAGCTCGGTCCAGTTGGACAGCGGAAACACGCGCACGCTCTCGCCGGGCTGGGTGCGCGCGTTGTAGAGGTTCCATAGTTCCGGGCGCTGGTTTTTGGGGTCCCAGCGATGGCGCGCGTTGCGGAACGAGAACACCCGCTCCTTGGCACGCGATTTTTCTTCGTCGCGCCGTGCCCCGCCAATCGCGGCATCGAATGCACCGTGTTCCAGTGCCTGCTTCAGTCCCTGGGTCTTCATGATGTCGGTATGCACCGCGGCGCCGTGAGTGATCGGGCCGATGTCCTGCGCGATGCCCTCGGGGTTGATGTGCACGCGCAGGTCCACCCCGGTCTCGGCCGCACGGCGATCGCGGAAGGCGATCATCTCGCGGAATTTCCAGCGCGTGTCCACGTGCAGCAGCGGAATCGGCGGCGGCGACGGCGCGAAGGCCTTGAGCAGCAGATGCAGCAGCACCGAGCTGTCCTTGCCGACCGAATACAGCATCACCGGAGCCCGGAACTCGGCGGCGACATCGCGCAGGATGTGGATGCTTTCGGCTTCGAGCCGGTCCAGGTGTGACAGCGGTGGCAGGGTCATCAGGGTATCTGGGCGGCGGGCAAGACCCGCCGATGGTAGGCCAAGGCAGTGCAGTGTGTGGCGGGCAGATGTCTGCTTGAAATAAGCGGCCGGCATAACCCGATAACCGGTGATCCTTTCTAGACCGGCGAACACTTCCCTAACATCGTTCATCCACTCGCCGCCCCCGGATCCGAATGACCGCCGCCAGTTCCGCGCTACCGCCCAGCCCCTTGCCCGACGAGCGCAAGGCGACGCTGGAACGGTTGGTCGACGGCCTGGATGCCGCCTCGCTGTGGTGGCTGTCCGGCTACACCGCCGGGCTGGCGCAGGGCCACCCGCCGCGGTCGCTGGCGGTGCTGCCGGGCGGGCAACCGCAGGCGGCTGCGCAGGACAGCCAGCGGCTGACGGTGGTGTACGGCAGCCAGACCGGCAATGCGCGCCGCCAGGCCGAACAGCTGGCCGCCGAGGCCGAAGCCGCCGGGTTGAGCGTGCGGCTGCTGCGCGCCGATGCCTACCCCACCCGCGAGCTCGCCAGCGAACGGCTGTTGTATGTGGTGATCAGCACCCAGGGCGAAGGCGATCCGCCGGACGATGCGATCGGCCTGGTCGAATTCCTGGCCGGCCGCCGCGCACCCAGGCTACCCGAGCTCAAGTACGCAGTGCTGGGGCTGGGCGATTCCAGCTATGCGGAGTTCTGCGGCATCGCGCGGCGTATCGACGACCGCCTGGCCGAACTCGGCGCCAGCCGTGTGCAGCCGCGCGGCGAAGCCGACTTGGACATCGACAGCATTGCCGACCCGTGGCGCGCGCAAGCGCTCACGCATGCGCGCGAGCTGCTCAAGAGCGTCCCGCACTCGGCAACGGTCACGCCGTTGCGCAGCAGCCCGGTGGCGCCGGCATGGTCGCACCAGCACCCGTTTGCCGCCGAGTTGCTGGCCAACCAGATCATCAGCGGGCGCGACTTCAAGGGCCCGGGCTTTCGCGTCTACGCACAGCCCGGCAAGCGCGTGCGGCACCTGGAATTCTCGCTGGAAGGCAGCGGACTGAGTTACGAGCCCGGCGATGCGCTGGGCATCGTCCATCGCAATCCGCCGGCGCTGGTGGACGCGCTGCTGCAGACCTTGCGACTGGATGGTCATGCCGCGGTCACCGTCGGCGACCAGACGCTGGCCTTGAACGAGTGGCTGGCCACCCGGCGGGAACTGACCAAGCTGTCGCGGCCGTTTCTGACCGCCCACGCCGAGCGCGCGCGCGCAGACGAGCTGCAGGCGCTGCTCACCCCCACCCAGACTGCCGGCCTGGCGTCGTTGCTCTCCGATCATCAAGTGATCGACGTGCTGCGACGCTGGCCGGCGGATTGGGACCACGCCAGCCTGCTGGACACGCTGCGTCCGCTCACGCCGCGGCTGTACTCGATCGCCTCCAGCCGCAAGCGTGTGGGCGACGAGGTGCACCTGGCGGTGGACGAACTCAACTACCAGGCGCACGGGCATGCGCACCTGGGTTCGGCCAGCGGCTTTCTCGCCGCACTCGCCGAAGGCGACACCGCACCGGTCTACATCGAACCCAACGCACGCTTCCGCGTGCCCGCCGACCCAGACCGCGACATCCTGATGATCGGCCCGGGCACCGGCGTGGCGCCATTTCGCGGCTTCGTGCAGGAACGCGCCGAAACCGGCGCCAAGGGCCGCAACTGGCTGTTCTTCGGCGCCCAGCATTTCACTACCGACTTTCTCTATCAGGCCGAGTGGCAGCAGGCCTTGCAACGCGGCGAGTTGCACGCGCTGGATCTGGCGTTCTCGCGCGACCATGCCGAAAAAATCTACGTGCAACACCGCCTGCGCGAACGCGGCGCCGAGGTCTACGCCTGGCTGCAGGGTGGTGCGCATGTCTATGTCTGCGGCGCCATCGGCATGGGCAAGGACGTGCACGCCGCCTTGCTGGACATCGTGACCACCCACGGCGCGCGCAGCCCTGAGGACGCTGCAGCCTACCTCACTCAAGTGCAGGTGGAGGGAAGCTATGCGCGCGATGTTTATTGAGGCCGGGATTGGGGAGTCGGGATTGGGGATTCGTAACGGCGGGCTCCGAAAGTCTTCGGGTTGTCGTCGTACTGCCTCCGTTGTCGTGTTGCCAACCCCGAATCACGAATGCCGAATCCCGTCATGAGCCACTCTGTCGAAGACATCAAATCCGAAAGCCGCCGTCTGCGCGGATCGCTGGAACAGAGCCTGGCCGATCCGGTCACCGGAGCGCTGCGCGAGGACGATCAGACGCTGATCAAGTACCACGGCAGCTACCAACAGGACGATCGCGACATCCGCGACGAGCGGCGTCGGCAAAAGCTCGAGCCGGCGTATCAATTCATGATTCGCACACGCACGCCGGGCGGGGTGATTTCGCCCCGCCAATGGTTGGCGCTGGATGGCATCGCCACACGTTACGCCAACCACTCACTGCGCATCACCACACGCCAGGCGTTCCAGTTCCATGGCGTGATCAAGCGCGAACTCAAGGCGACCATGCAGGCGATCAACGCCACCTTGGTCGATACGCTGGCAGCCTGCGGCGATGTCAATCGCAATGTACAGGTCGCGGCCAACCCCTTGCTGTCGCAGGCACATGCCACGCTGTATGCCGATGCCGCGCGCGTGTCCGAGCATCTGCTGCCGAACACGCGTGCGTACTATGAAATCTGGCTGGACGAAGAACGCGTGGCCGGTTCCGGCAGCGAGGAGGAGCCGATCTACGGTGATCTGTATCTGCCGCGCAAGTTCAAGATCGGCTTCGCCGCGCCGCCGCTCAACGACGTGGACGTATTCGCAAACGACCTGGGCTTCATCGCCATCCTGCGCGATGGCGAGCTGGTCGGATACAACGTCAGCATCGGTGGCGGCATGGGCGCATCGCACGGCGATGCGGACACCTGGCCGCGCGTGGCCAACGTCATTGGCTTTGTCACCCGCGATCAATTGCTGGACCTTGCCACTGCCGTGGTCACCACCCAGCGCGACTTTGGCAACCGCGCGGTGCGCAAGCGCGCGCGCTTCAAGTACACCATCGACGATCATGGCCTGGACACCATCGTGGCCGAGATCCAGCGCCGCGCCGGGTTCGCCCTGCAGCCGGCAAAGCACTTCGCGTTCGAGCACAACGGCGACCGCTATGGCTGGGTGGCAGGCGAGGATGGCCTGTGGCATCTGACCCTGTCGCTGCCGGCCGGACGCATTGCCGACACCGACACCGGCGCGCATCTGAGCGGGCTGCGTGCGATTGCGCAGTTGAACGTCGGCGAGTTCCGCATGACGCCCAACCAGAACCTGGTCATTGCCGGCGTCCCGGCGCAACAGCGTGCACAGATCGATGCGCTGGTGGCGCAGTACGCGCTGGATGCGGGCAACCATGCCGCCACCGCATTGGCGCGCGGCGCGATGGCCTGCGTGGCGCTGCCGACGTGCGGCCTGGCGATGGCCGAGGCCGAGCGCTATCTGCCGGATTTCAGCGCTGCGCTGCAGCCGCTGTTGCAGCAGCACGGGTTGACCAACACCCCCATCGTGCTGCGTCTATCCGGCTGCCCGAATGGATGTTCGCGACCGTACCTGGCGGAGATCGCCCTGGTGGGCAAGGCGCCGGGGCGCTACAACCTGATGCTGGGCGGCGACCGTCGCGGCCAACGGCTGAACACCTTGTATCGCGAAAACATCGCCGAACCGGAGATCCTGGCCGCGCTGGCCCCGCTCCTGGCCCGCTACGCCGCAGAACGCGACCGAGCCAGCGACGAAGGTTTCGGCGATTTCCTGCACCGCAGCGGCCTGATCGCACTACCGCCCTACCCCACGCACCGTCACCTCGACCTGGACTTGCTCGCATGACCGCGCTGCCCGCTGCATCGATCACCTCTTCCGCGTTGGACGATCTGGACGCGCTCAACGCGCAGCTGGAAACGCGCCGTGCCGACGAACGCGTGGCGTGGGCGCTAGAGCATGGTCCGCAGGACGCCGCGCTGTCGTCCAGCTTCGGGGCGCAATCGGCGGTGACGCTGCATCTGCTCACCCAGCAGCGCCCGGACATTGCGGTGATCCTGATCGACACTGGATATCTGTTCCCGGAAACCTACCGCTTTGCCGACGCCTTGACCGACCGGCTCAAGCTCAACCTCAAGGTCTATCGCCCGCTCGTCAGCCGCGCCTGGATGGAAGCGCGCCATGGCCGGTTGTGGGAACAGGGCATGGTCGGTATCGATCAGTACAACAACCTGCGCAAGGTCGAACCGATGCGCCGCGCACTGGACGAGCTCAACGTCGGCACTTGGTTCACCGGCCTGCGCCGCAGCCAGTCCGGCGGACGCGCGCAGACGCCAATCGTGCAGAAGCGTGGCGACCGCTACAAGATCAGCCCGATCGCCGACTGGACCGACCGCGATGTATGGCAGTACCTGCAGGCGCACGACCTGCCCTATCACCCGCTGTGGGAACAGGGCTATGTCTCGATCGGCGACTTCCACACCACCCGCCGCTGGGAACCGGGCATGCGCGAAGAAGACACTCGCTTTTTCGGCCTCAAGCGCGAGTGCGGGATTCACGAGGACATTTGAGCTGGGCGGTGCTTGATGAGGGTCGTGAAGCGTCAGCGGGAGACGAGGTAGGGAGTCTGCGAGCTGTGCGCGTTGCACACAGCGCAACGCGCGAACATCTTTCTGGTGGACTGATGGCCGTAACACGCGCAACGCATAGCGTTGTCGTGCCGCAAAATCGCAGGGCGCAAGAAGACGCGCTCGTTTTCGGAGAGCGCGGCAACGCAGGCCACTGCACCGCGATATGAGCGACAGTTACGCGAGCCGCCGCTGTCGCCGTGGCGACTGAGGGAGGCGATCGCTACACTCGCAGCGATAACCACACCCGGAGCCGTGCATTACACCGCAGTACGTGCCTGCACCCGCTGCGTCCAATAGCGATCGAACAACCACATCAGCAGCAACGAAAACCCCACCAGCGGAAAAAGCAACCCGCACAGCATCAACAGCACCAGCAACCCGCGCAGGGTGCGTGGGTCGGCGGCCAATGGCGGCACGCCCAGGCCACCCACGGGGCGCCGCTTCCACCACATCACTGCGGCACTCACGCACATCAGCACGATCGCCGCACAGGCAACCAGCAGGATCAACTGGTTGGCAGTGCCGTATTGCTGCCCCAGGTGCACATTGATGCCCCATTCCAGCGCGCGCCCCACCGGCCCATAGTCGCGATAGCGCATGTCCAGCAACACCGCACCGCTGTACTGATCCAGGTGGATCACCCGCTGCTGCTGCAGATCGGCCGGATACACCGAGGCGGTATACACACCGCGCGCGCCACGCGGCGGCGATACGCTATACCCCGGCGCAATGCCGAGCGCATCGAACCGCGCCATCGCCGCATCCAGGCCGATCGCGCCCACCCCAGGCGCAGCGACACTGCCGGCACCACCATGCGCTGCATGCACTGACTGGCCTGATTGCTCCGATTGCCTGGAGTGTTCTGAATGCTCCGGACGCTCTGCGTGCTCTGCGCGCTCCGGATGTTCTGCATGCTCCGTGTCTTGTGCATGAGCGGGATGCAAGCTCACCCCTGCCCCTTGCGCGCGAGAAGGCACTGCGTGCGCGCCATTGGCGCGCGTGCCTTGGTGCACCAACGCTACTGGCGCGGAGCGGGGGTCGGGATAAGCGTCGGCCGTAGGTAACGCAGCCGCCTGCAGCCCGCCCGCTTGCCTGTCATGCAATCGCGCGTCCACCGCATCAGCCCCTGGCACAGCGGATTCAGGTAGATGTGCCTGCCGTAACGACCAGGCCGGATCGGTGGTCTCGGACAGGCGCTGCTCCGACATCGGCTGCTGCACACGCAACCCGGCCGGATACCCAAAATCATGCCCGTTGGCCCAGCGATTGACCTGTGCGCCCCACAGCCACGACCATGGCATGCCGGTCAACGCCAGAAACAGCAGGACCGCGCCCACACCGGCACCAGTCACTGCATGCAGGTCGCGCCAGAACAGCCGCTGCTTGGGCGTACCACGGACACTGACCACGCCACCGCGCCGCCCGCGCGGCCACCACAGGTACACACCGGTGAGCACCAGCACGATCGCCCACCCCGCCGCCATTTCGATCACCCCCCGTGCGAACGGGCCGATCAACTCCAGGCTGTGCAACCGCCGAATCGTCCAGGCCAGCGTGCCGTGCTCGGGCAAGCTCCCCAACACACGCAGGCGATACGGATCCACATACACCACCTTGCGCGTGCCCGTCGCGTCCACCAGGCCGATCTCTGCACTGGCATCGGCACGGGCGGGCGTGGTGTAGCGGAACAAGGTGCCGCCATCGTCGCGCTGCGCCACCTCCACCAATTGCTGTGCAGACGCGCGCGCCGCGCCCACCGGCACCACCTTCAAACCATGGTGAAACGTGCGATCGATGGCGTCCTGATAGAGAAATGCCGCACCGGTCAGCGCCAGCCAGATGATGAAAGGCAGCACCAACAGCCCGGCGTAGAAATGCCAGCGCCACACGGCACGGTAGAAGCGCCAGCGGCCATCGCGCAGCGCTACGTCGACGCTGGCAGTCCCTGCGGGTATGTGCATCAGAAACTCCAGTCCCAGGACACCGACAGCGCGCGACCATCGCCTGGCGAATAGCCGGAACTGCCGCTGTCGTACCACGCGTACACATAGGCGCGATCGGTGACGTTGCGCAGCTGCACGCTGAGCGCATTGCGCGCATCCACGTTCCAGCGTGCGCCAAGATTGAGCAAGGCATAGCCGCCGGTGCGGCCCAGGGTATTGCTGCGTTCCAGGTAATAATCGCCCTGCGCATTGCCCCAGGCGCTGAGCTGCACCGCTGTACTCACCTGCCACTCCAGCCCGGCGGTGGCCAACCAGTGCGGCACGTTTTCGATCTCTTTTCCGCGCGTTGCCGGCGCACTGGGATCGGGTGTGGCGATGCTGGCTTTCTGTCGCGCATACGACATCCACGCACGCCAATGCTCGGCCGGCTGCAGGTTCAGTTGCGCATCCCACCCGCGCCGCAGCGTCCGGCCGACATTGGCGACATCGCCGATGCCGGCCACGCCGTTGACGCCGAGAATGGTTGCCACTTCGCCGGAGGCCCGTTGTTCCCAATACGCCACCCGCCCATCCAGCAGCGCCGACGGCGCGAATTTGTAACCGGCTTCCCAGCCATCGTTGATCGACGGCCCGAGATCGCCCGGCTGACGACGGTACGCACCATCGCCGCTGCCGATCTGGAAGGTGCGTCCCCAGTTGGCGTACACGCTGCTCTGCTCGCCCACACGGTAGCTGGCGCTGAACTTGGGTTGCTTGATGGTGCCGTAGTCGTAGGTCGGCGCCCAGACACCGGCCATCACGTCGTGCAAGGTGCCATCGACCCGGTCGATGCGATACCCCGGCACCAATTGCAAACGGTCGACAGGGCTCAGCACGGCCTGCACATAGGCACCGCGGGTGCGCAGATCGTAGTTCCAGTCGCGCAATTGCGCGCCACGCGCGCGCGCGATGGTGCGGTAGCGCTGGGACTGGTTGTCCTGCCATTGCGCATCCGCGCCGGCTTCCAGCGCCGCGTTCCACACGCCCCAGTCGGGCTGCCAGTTGCCACGCAGCAGCACGCCGCGATGGGTTTCATCGGTGTCACGCTCCTGCTGCAGGCCGGCGGCAGAAAAACGCACCCAGCGTTGATTGCGGTAGTCGTTCTGGTAGGCCTTGGCGCTCCACTGCGCATCGGCGCCCAGCGTGCCGTCGGCATGCAATGCGGTCTGACGCACACGACGCTCGCTGCGATCGTCCTGCGCATAGGCCGGCGAACTGCGCGGCGCCGCACGCGCGCTGGCCGCATCCAGATACCCCGCCTCCAGCGCGTGGTTGTCGTAGTAGCGCGTGGTCAGCCCGGCGCGGAAGGTACCGTCCGGGTCGGTGTAGAACCACTTGCCGGCGACGCTGCGTTTGCGCGCATCGGCATGCTCGCGATAGCCATCGGAATCGCGCCAGGCCAGCACATAGTTCTGGCTCCACGGGCCCTGCTCGAAGCCCTTGCCCAGTTGCACCTCGCGCGCGCCGAAGCTGCCCGCAGTCACGCTGAGGCGGCCATCGTTGCCACCGGTGCGGGTGAGCACATCCACGCTGCCGGCGATGGCATTCAAGCCGTACCGGGCATCGTTGGTACCACGTACGATTTCGATGGCGCTGATGTCCTGCGGAAACACCGCATCCAGATACGGCATGCCACCGGCGTTGTCGTTACTAGGAATGCCGTCGATCAAAAGCTTGACCGCGTTGATCCGCCCCTCGCCGTTGAAGCCACGGAACGAAAACCGCCCTGCATCGGTCCCCATGCGGAACGGGGTCACCTGCACACCGGGCGCGCGCATCAGCAGTTCCCAGCTGTAATCCACGTGTTGATCGTGCAGCAGCGCACCGCCGATCACATCCACCGAACTCAACACGCGCGCCGTGCTCGGCGTGCGCTGCGCGTGCTCGCTCACCTGCACCTTGCCCAGCGTCAGTGCGGCGTCTTGCGCCTGCACCTGGCAGGCCTGGCCGCACACCAGCGCCAACGACGGCGCGTACCACATCGTTTTCAACAACCGCAAACGCATGACCAACCCTTTGCCGCGACACCACGGCAATGCAGCCGTGCGCCGCACGCATAGCGCGGGCACCGGCTTCATTCAAAGAACGCGTCGTCCATCGGGTGCGCACGGCCACGCCGACGCATCAGGCGCCGGCAAACCGCAGCGCAACGGACGCCCGCAACGGGGCAAGGCTCAGGCGTACAACGGTGGCCCACGCGCTCCGAGGGCACTCCAGCGCAAGGCCGACCGTACCCGCACCGTGGCGGGCAACGGCATCGGCACCGGGCGTCGCTGCAGCAGGCACAGCACCAGCAGCGCCAGCCAGGGCAGCAAGCGCGCGGCCAACATGCAGTAGTCGCAGGCTTCGCCGTGCAGCGCGGCGTCATGGTCGCCAGCCCGTTGCTTGGCGCCGGGCATGGCGTGACCCGGATGCGCTGCGCCTTGTGCTTGCGCAGGCACGTGGCCGGCATGCACAGCCGTGCCGGTGGCGAGCGCCGGGCCGCTCATGCACATCGGCTCGATCGCGCGCGCCTGGCTCCAGCGGCTGATCAACGGTGCCACCAGCATCAGCGCAACCGCCAGGCAGGCGAGCACGTGCAGCAAGCGATGGCGGTGGAGCGAGGGCATTGGCGGAGTGTAAGCCGCCATGTTGACGGGAGCGATGGTGGCGGCCGGTACGCGACCGGATGTCGCACCCTCACTGGTGCAAGCGTGCGGGCGCACCAGCATGACATGCGGCACGTCGGCCGTTCCTCCTGGCTGCCCGCTTCGCGTCAACCAGACCGAACCATCACTTCCACATCACCTGATCCCTATTGTCCAGGCCGGCAGTCACAGTTCCACTGGTGTGAATCATGGTGCACGCATGCAAAGCGCTGCCATGCCCTATGCTTGCACGTCATCCAATTCACCCTGTGCGCATGAGTACTGTCCTGTCCGATCCAGCGGCTGAGCCACTTCCCTGCGCCCCCAAACCGCCCAGCGAAGCGCTTCGCCTGCAGGCGCTGCGCAGCTACGGCATTCTCGACACCCCGCGCGAGGCAGCCTTCGAAGACATCACCCGGCTTGCGTCCATCATTTGCCAGACCCCGATCGCCTTGATCAGCCTGGTGGACGCTGACCGCCAGTGGTTCAAGAGCGAACTGGGAATGGGCGAGCGCGAGACGCCGCTATTCAAGTCGATGTGCGCGCATGCGTTGCTCGACAGCGACGTGCTGGTGGTGCCGGACACGCGCGAAGACGTCCGCTTTTCGCGCAACCCGTTAGTCACTGGCGAGGCGCCCCTGTACTTCTATGCAGGTGCGTTGTTGAAGACCCCGGACGGGCTGCCGCTGGGCACGGTGTGTGTCCTTGACCGGCAGCCGCGCAAACTGACCGACGAACAGGTCGAGGCGCTGCGCGCGCTTGCACGCCAGACCATGGCGCAGCTGGAATTGCGCCGCGCGCTGCTGATTGCCGAAGAGTCCGACCGCTACCGCAGCAGGCTGATGGCCATTGCCGGGCACGATCTGAAGACCCCGTTGCGCACGGCCGCCTATGCCATCGACAAGATGCGTCGGCACGCCAACGTCGATTCCATCCCGACCTTGGTGACCGCGCGCGATGCGATCAGCCTAGTCGGGCGCAGCCTGGATGAACTGGCCACGTTGGCGGCCGCAAGCAAGGCCGCCATGCCGGATCTGCAAGTGCTGCAGTTGGAAGACATCCTGCATTCGGTGCTTGGCGTCTGGCGCCAGCCGGCCATCGACAAGTGCCTGTCGCTGCGCCATGTGCCGACCTCGCTGCGCGTGCGCAGCCACCCGACCTTGCTGACCACCCTGATCGGCAACCTGGTGGGCAATGCCATCAAATACACCGAACGTGGACGCGTGCTGGTCGGTGCCCGCCGCCGCCCCGGCTATGCGGTGGTGGAAATCATCGACAGCGGCATCGGCCTGAATCTTGAACAGCCCGAGCAGGTCTTCCAGGCGTTCCGCCAGGCCGACCCACGTAGCGACGGCCTGGGCATCGGGCTATGGATCGTGCACCGCACCGCCGAAACATTAGGGTGCGAGGTAACGGTGCGACCTCGGTCGGAAGGCGGCACCTGTTTTTCTGTTCGCATTCCGCTGGCCTGACGCCTGCGTGGGGTCCAGCGCGGCTGCATGGAGCTGTACGACCGCGCGCTGTGCAGTAGACCTGGCACATATCACGTCGCCAGCGTCGCTTCGCGCATCTGACGTTTACCAAACGTGGCCGACCCAGCATGGCCACGGGCGCGTGCTGCGATTGTTCGGGCAAAAAAAAGGCGGACCCGAGCTCCCGACCCGGATCCGCCACCAAACACGCCAGGTCTCTCCCCAGGGACCCGGGTGCGCCAGCCGCGCCGTGCGCAAACTCGCGCAACAGTGATGCGGCAGCGCTAGCAACCCTCAACAACACCACGGATCACACCAGCGAAGCGATACCTGAATCGCCGGTCCTGCGCCGTCCACCCCTAGACGTCCGAAGTGTTGCGTCATGGTTGCTATAAGGTTTACGACAGCGCCGCGTCCAACTTGATGGAGGCCAGCAACCCCGCTCAGACGGCCCTGACACGTGTAGGGAGAATTACTGACAGAGGCAAGCGCGGCGCATCGGCCCGCGCCTGCATGCCATTGATTTAAAAAGGATTCTGAGAAGACCTTGCGCTGCAGCGCAACATAGCATCCGCCTTAGCGGGCAGGACACAGCACGCAATGCGCGGCCCATGACGACATGGCGGAACCCGCTGTTACGAATCCCGAATCCCTAATCTCCGATTCCGGTTGCATCCCCGTCCTGCAGCGCAAACCACGCCGCCGAATGCACATCCTCTGCCGCAACTTCCAGCACCTGACGCAACACAGCCATCGGAATCTGCACCGGCGCTGCGCCGGCCTGCAGCGCCACCCATAGGGACTCGTCCTGCGGGTCCGCCAGCACCGTCAGTACCGCGTGCTCGCGTCCGTCGATGTTGGCCGACAGTTGCAAGGACATGCCGCCATCAGGTTCGGGCGACCAGAGTCTGCTAGGGGCGGGCGGGCTGGCTCGGTCATCGCGTGGCGCTCAACTGGTGATGGTCTGGGTCAGCGATTCCCAGGTCGGCGGCAGCGGCCAATTCGGTGCCTGGTTGCCGTCCAGCACGCGCCGCAGGTCACGCTTGTCGATCTGCGGCGCGAGCACATGCACCAGGTCCAGCGCGTAGTCGCGCAGCACACGGTCGCGCGGGAGTACCGCCCAGGCGATGCACTCGGCGATCGGTGCCGGCGCCGGCCAGGCACGCAGGTCGTCGTCGTGGGCATTGACTGCCATTTCAGCGACCAGTCCGACGCCAAGCCCGGCGCGCACATAGGTCTTGATCAGGTCCGCATCCAGCGCGGTCAACGCAATGCTCGGCTCCAGCCCGACCTGCGCGAACGCGCGCTGCAGCGACGAGCCGGGCCGGGTGGACGATTCGTAGCTGATCAACGGGTGCTTGGACAGCGCCTGCATGTCCGGCGCCACCCGCGTATCCAACGCATGCCCGCGCGGCACCACCACCAGCCGTCGCCAGCGGTACAGCGGCACCGCGATGCCGGCGCTGGGCTCGCCGCCGGCGGTGCTGACCACGGCGATATCCGCATCGCCCTGGCTGAGCAGATCCAGCGCCGCGCTTTCGGCCGCCTGCTGCAGATGCACGCTCACCTGCGGGTAGGCGTGCTTGATCTGAGCCACCGCTGGCGGCAGCACGAAGCGCGCCTGGGTGTGGGTGGTGGTCAGGGTCAGCTGGCCCTGGCTTTCGCGGCGCTGGTTGGCGGCGTAGGTACGGATGTTGTTGGCTTCCAACAGCACCGCACGTGCGCGTTCGATCACTTCCACCCCGGCCGGCGTCACCGCGTCCAGGCTGCGTCCCTTGCGCACGAACAACAGAAAGCCCAGCTCGTCTTCCAGCTGCTTGAGTTGCTTGGACAGGCCTGGCTGGGTCGCGTGCACGCGCGCCGCCGCCAGCGTGATGTTCAGCTCGGCATCGGCGATGGCCACCAGGTAGCGAAGTTGGGTCAGCGTCATGGGCTTATGTCCAAAAAAGCGCGAGGCGCTACAAGACTTCGACTGTAGAGGAGTTCGGCGGGCCAGCTTATAACCGAACGCTATTTTTAGGACGCATGAAGTCATTTCCGACAGCTATAAGCCGGCGTTACGGTCTGGCCCTCCCTTTCGATGCCCCGGTCCGTGACCTCTGCGTTCCCGCTCCTTGTCGACCTGCGTGGCCGTGCCGTCCTGGTAGTCGGTGGCGGTGCCGATGCCGAACGCGCCACCGCCGCATTGCTGCAGGCCGGCGCACTGCCATTGGTGGGCGCGCCGGAACTGAGCCCGCAACTACGCGAATGGGCGCAGGCCGGGCAGCTGCGCTGGCTGGCGGGACGGTTCGATCCGGCCTGGCTGGACCTGCCCGATCAACCGCTCTGGCTCACCATCGCCGCCAGCACTGCACCGGACCTCAACGACGCCCTGCGCGCCGCGGCCAGCGCGCGCCACCTGCTCACCCACGACGCCACGCCCGCCGTTTCAGCGGCGCCCCCTGTACGTCCCCCGGCGCCCCGCACCGTCGTCGGCCAGCTCTCCCCCGGCAGCGTGACCCTGGTCGGTGCCGGCCCAGGCGACCCTGGCCTGCTCACGCGCCACGCCTTGCGCGCGCTCCGGCAGGCGGAGGTGGTGTTGTACGACCGCCTGGTCAGCCCACAGATCCTGCAACTGGCCCGCCGCGACGCGCTGCGCGTTGAAGTCGGCAAGGCTGCGCAAGGCCATAGCACCCGCCAGGATCAGATCCACGCGCTGATGCTGGAACATGCCCGCGCCGGGCGTCGAGTGGTGCGGCTGAAAGGCGGCGACCCGTTCGTGTTCGGCCGTGGTGGCGAAGAGCTGGAATTCCTGCGCGCGCTCGGCATCGGCTTTCAGGTGATTCCCGGCATTACCGCCGCCGTCGCCTGCGCCGCCTATGCCGGCATCCCGCTCACCCATCGCGATCACGCGCAGTCGCTGCGCCTGATCACCGCGCACTGCAAGGATTCGCTGGACACGCTGGACTGGCACGCGCTGGGCCAGGAGCGCCAGACGTTGGCCTTTTACATGGGCGTGGCGGGCCTGGACGGCATCCAGCAGCGCCTGCTGCAGGCCGGCCGCGCGCCCACCACTCCATTCGCATTGGTGGAAAATGGCTCGCGCCCGCAGCAACGGGTGATCACCGGTACGCTTGCCACCCTGGCCACCACCGCGCGGGAGTTACAGGTGCAGGCGCCCGCGCTGCTGATCCTGGGCGAGGTGGCGGCGCTGGCGCCGGCGCTGCACTGGTTTGGTGCCGCACCGCTCAGCGTGCCGCTGCCGCACTCACTCATCGCAACGCCCGACACGCCCACACTGGCCCACGCAGCCTGATCCGACGGAGACCCCATGGCCCTGTACGACAACATCCTCGACACCATCGGCCGCACCCCGGTGGTCAAACTTCACCGGCTTGCGCCGGACAACGTGTCCCTGTACGTCAAGGTGGAGTCGTTCAACCCAGGCGGCTCGGTCAAGGACCGCCTGGCATTGGCAATCATCCTCGATGCCGAGCAGCGCGGCCTGCTCAAGCCCGGCGACACCATTGTCGAAGCCACCTCCGGCAACACCGGCGTGGCGTTGGCCATGGTCGCGGCCGCACGTGGCTACAAGTTCGTCGCCACCATGGTGGAAACCTTCTCCATCGAGCGCCGTAAGCTGATGCGCGCCTATGGCGCCAAGGTGATTCTGACCCCGGCGGCCGAGCGCGGCAGCGGCATGGTGCGCAAGGCCAAGGAACTGGCCGAGCAGCATGGCTGGTTCCTGGCCAGCCAGTTCGCCAACCCGGCCAACCCGGCCTATCACCGCAATACCACCGCAGCCGAAATCCTGCGCGACTTCGCCGGCCACCGGCTGGACCATTTCGTCACCGGCTGGGGCACCGGCGGCACCCTGACCGGCGTGGGAGAAGTGCTGCGCGTGGCCCGCCCGGAAGTGCGCATCACCGCCAGCGAACCGGCCGGTGCGGCGCTGCTGCAGGGCCAGGACTGGAAGCCGCACAAGATCCAGGGGTGGACCCCGGACTTCGTGCCCGAGGTGCTCAACCGCGAAGTCGCGCACGAGGTGCTGAGCGTGGAAGACACCGACGCCATCACCATCGCCCGCCGCCTGGCCGCCGAAGAAGGCATCTTCACCGGCATCTCCGGCGGCGCCACTGTCGCCACTGCTCTGCGCGTGGCCGAATCCGCCGCGCCCGGCGCGGTGATCCTGGCGATGCTGCCCGACACCGGGGAGCGCTACTTCTCCACCCCACTGTTTGCCGACATCAACGAAGGCTCGGACGACGATTGGCTGGCTGGCCTGCCCTGATCGCAGACAACGGCACGTCAGGCTTTCCTCCCAAAGGCCGCGCCCGCCAGCGCGGCCTTTGCCATGGAGCGCGCCCCGATCTGCACGGCGCTGCGGCGCCGCGGCCTCCCGCCGATGTCAAGGAAACGTTACGATGGCGGCTGTTCTGCAGGGAGAGAAGGCGTGAGTAACCGGCCGTATGGACACAGCGCTACCCGCGGCGGGAGGGCGCCATGGCTGGTGAAGATGACCTCCCCGGCGCATTTCGCGCTCGCCCTGGGCGCCGGTGCCTGGCTGCAGCAGGCCTTCGCACTGCCGCTGCCCGCCCCGACGCCGCTGGCGTGGATCGAGCTGGCCGGCGGCGTGATTGCCTGCGCCGGGCTCGCGTTGGCGTTGAGCTGCTTCATCCTGTTCGCGCGCCGACGCACCACCATCATGCCCAGCGGCCATCCCTCGCGGCTGGTGCTGGATGGCCCGTATCGCTTCACCCGCAACCCGATGTATCTGGCATTGGTCCTGAGCTATGTCGGCCTGTGTCTGCAACTGGGCCTGCTGTGGGCGGTGGCGCTGGTGCCGCTGCCGTGGCTGGCCTTGCAGTGGCTTGTCATCCCGTTCGAAGAAGCGCGGCTGCGCGCCGAATTCGGC
Organism: Xanthomonas vesicatoria ATCC 35937; assembly: GCF_001908725.1. Lineage (NCBI taxonomy): Bacteria > Pseudomonadati > Pseudomonadota > Gammaproteobacteria > Lysobacterales > Lysobacteraceae > Xanthomonas > Xanthomonas vesicatoria. The sequence goes on from NZ_CP018725.1 coordinate 1,707,900, forward strand.
CGCGCTTACAGCGATTACTGCACGCGCGTGCGCCGCTGGCTTTGAGCGTACCGGCACACGCCAAGCCGGTTTGGATCGAGCGAATCGATTGCCAGTTCTGTTCGCGACGACGCTGAACCGTCGACACTGAAAGAGCGCTGCGGCATCGCGCGCTTCAGCGCTGAAGGCCGTACGTCACCACGGTGCATTGCTGCCTGGTGACTTCGTAGTTGACGCACCTCAACAGGCCTCTTCGATACTTGTCATAGGCCGGACCAATCGCCATCGCGACGCGTTGCAGACAGCGCGTTTGGCAACCTACAGATCATCCAGCGCAGCACGCCACGTGGTCGCATCGTGTGAGATGAATGGCCCGTAGCGTGGGCGTCCCGCAGCGCCCTATCCATCACGCGCTCATCATGCAAATCCCATAACTATCACGCTATGAGAATCGAAGTCTGGCAAGGCGACATCACCGAACTCGACGTTGACGTCATCGTCAACGCCGCAAACGAATCACTGCTGGGCGGTGGCGGCGTCGATGGCGCCATCCACCGCGCCGCAGGTCCGCGTTTGTTGCAGGCCTGCGAGGCATTGCCGCAAGTGCGTCCGGGCGTGCGCTGCCCCACTGGCGAAATTCGCATTACCGATGGATTCGATCTGAAGGCCCGTCATGTGTTTCATACGGTGGGACCGGTATGGCGCGACGGCAAGCACAACGAGCCGGAGCAACTCGCAAACTGCTACTGGCAGTCGTTGAAGTTGGCCGAGCAGATGATGCTGCACTCGATCGCATTTCCGGCCATCAGCTGCGGCATCTACGGTTACCCGCTGTACCAGGCGGCGCGGATTGCCGTGACCGAAACCCGCGACTGGCAACGCTCGCACAAGGTGCCCAAGCACATCGTGCTGGTGGCCTATAACGAAGCAACCTACAAGGCGTATCAGCAGGCACTCGCAACGCAGGAAACCGCTGCCGCCTGAGCAGTATGCAAAGCAGGTGCACCGACGAGCGCCGCAAGGCGCTCGTTGCGTTTTGGACGATGGAGTCGCATTCGCTTCTCGGCCCAACCCAGCAATGTGCAGCGAGCCTGATACGTAGCGCTCCACCTTGCCAGGTCGCAGCGATGGCTGGCACGCATGCTCGGCCATCGTCAGGCAGATGCAGGACGTGCGGAGCAACCACAGTGCGGACGTGCAGACCAATCCGACACGCGACGGCTACGCGGTTGTCTGGTGCACTGCTTCAAATCGGACAGCACATCGACTCAGCCAATCTTCGGTCGACATGCAATAAAAAACGCCGGCATTGCTGCCGGCGTTTGGTCTCACAGACGATGCGGCCGTTGAACCGGCATCAACCGATCAGCCCTTCCACTTGCCCAGTGCGGCCAGGCCGTTTTCCTTGGCGCGCTCATAGATGATCTGCTGCGCCTTGGCGAAGTTGCCGGTCATGTCCTTGGCCCACAGCTTCAATGCGGCCTGCTGCATCGCGCGGCCGTAGGAGAAGCTCAACGGCCACGGCAGGTTGCCGAGCTGGTGCATTTCGTTGAGGTGCGCGGTGGACTGCTCGTCGGTCTGGCCGCCGGACAGGAACACGATGCCCGGCAGGATCGCCGGCACGGTCGACTTCAGGCACATCACGGTGGATTCGGCCACTTCCTCGACGCTGGCCTGCTCTTCGCAGCTCTTGCCGGAGATGACCATCGAGGCCTTCAGGATGGTGCCTTCAAGCACGACATTCTGCTCATACAGCGCGCCGAACAGCGAGCGCAGCGTGGCTTCGGTCACTTCGTAGCAGGTCTCGATGTCGTGGCTGCCGTCCATGATGACTTCCGGCTCGACCATCGGCACCAGACCCTGCTCCTGGCACAGCGCGGCATACCGCGCCAGCGCGTGCGAGTTGGCCTCGATGCAGGTGCCGGACGGGATGTCTTCGCCGATGTTGATGACCGCACGCCACTTGGCGAAGCGCGCACCCAGCGTGTAGTACTCCTCCAGACGCGCACGCAGGCCGTCCAGACCTTCGGTGACCAGTTCGCCCGGCATGCCGGCCAGCGGCTGCGCGCCCTTGTCCACCTTGATGCCCGGGATGATGCCGTGCTCGGCCATGTACTTGGCGAACTGCACGCCGTCCTTGGTCTTCTGACGGATGGTCTCGTCGAACAGGATGGCGCCGGAGATGTAGTCGCTCAGCTTGGGCGTAGTCAGCAGCAGTTCGCGATAGGCGCGACGGTTTTCTTCGATGTTCTCGATGCCGACGCTGGCAAAACGCTTTGCGATCGTGCTGGTCGACTCGTCGATGGCGATGATGCCCTTGCCCGGGGCGACCATGGCCTGGGCGGTTTCGGCAAGCTGTTCGATGCTCATGTAGTTCCTGTGGCAGCTGCGGGGGAGAACGAAAGTATAGCGACGAAAGTCGTACACATTCCTTCACGGAATGCCTGCAACCGATTACACCTTGCAGACGTGACAGGATGTGTGGCGCCACTCGCATCGCGCTGCAGCAGGCGCTGTCGATCTGCCGCGTAATTGGCATCGCGTGCACAAACAGCTGGGGCGATCACCTCGGCATGCAGGCCCGCCATGTTGCAGACAGACAGGCCTGCGTACCGGCCTCGATCACTGCAGCCGCGCGTGTAATGCATTGCGATCGTGTGCGTCAAACACGTGCCGGCATCGCGGTTGCCACGTGGATCGAAGGCGGCTACACATGTATCGGCCCGGAGCGCGCCCCTGCGAAGACATGCGGCAACACAACCGCATTACCGGCAGCATTGCCGCCAGGACCGCGATAGCGGCCAAGCAGATGCCGCCGATGATCCGGGGGTGATGAATCGCGCCATGCACGATGGAATGCGTGATGTGGGGGGCGACAAGCAAAGTACCAGCAGTGCACCACCACGTGGCACGCAGGTCATTGCAGGCAAGCGTGACGGCACCGGATGCACCGCCCCCCACACAGCACAACGGCGACCCGAAGGCCGCCGTGTGCAGGATGCGTACCGTTCAACCATCCGCGTACGTCAACCGACGCACGCGGATGGCGGGGCACTGCGTTACAGCTCGCCCAGACCGGTCGCGCGACCGTCTTCGCCCACTTCCAGCAGACGCAGCGTGTTGGTGGCGCCATGCATTTCCATGTGCTCGCCGCTGGTGAACACCACGCGGTCACCCGGGCCCATGCGCTCGTTTTCCACCAGCAGGCGGATCGCCGCACGTGCGGCTTCGCGCGGGGTCAGGCCGCGGCTGTCGAAGCTGATCGGGAACACGCCGCGCATCATCGCCATCTGGCGACGCGCGCCATCGTGACGGGTGAAGGCGTAGATCGGCATGTTCGAGCGGAAGCGCGACAGGAAGCGCGGCGTGCCGCCGGATTCGGTCAAGGCCACCACACCACCCAGGCCGATGTGCTCGGACAGGAACATGGTCGCCATCGCGATGGCCTGATCGGCGCGCTGCAGGTTGCGTTGCGCCGCTTCGAAGTCGGTATCGAATTCGAACTGGTGCTCGGCGCCCAGGCAGATGCGCGCCATTGCTTCCACCGCACGCACCGGGTAGGCACCGGCGGCGGTTTCGGCCGACAGCATCACCGCGTCGGTGCCGTCGATGACCGCATTGGCCACGTCCAGCACTTCGGCGCGGGTCGGGATCGGGCTTTCGACCATCGACTGCAGCATCTGCGTGGCGGTGATCACCACCTTGTTCTGCGCCAGCGACTCGCGAATGATCTTCTTCTGCAGGCCCGGCAATTCGGCATCGCCGATTTCCACGCCCAGGTCGCCGCGCGCCACCATCACCACGTCGGAGGCTTCGACGATTTCGACCAGGTTCTCGATCGCTTCGGTGCGCTCGATCTTGGACACCAGCTGCGCATCGCAACCGTGCTGCTGAGCGATCTGACGCGCGTCGTGCATGTCCTGCGCATTGCGGCAGAACGACACTGCAATGAAGTCCACGCCGATCTTGGCGACGATGCCGATCAGCTCCTTGTCGCGCTCGGTCAGTGCACCCAGCGACAACCCGCCACCCTGCTTGTTCAAGCCCTTGCGGTCGGACAGCACGCCATCGTTGAGCACGGTGGTGACGATGCGCGCGCCCTGCACGTCGGTGACCTGCAACTGCACCAGGCCGTCGTCGAGCAGCAGCACGTCACCGGCCACCACGTCCTGGGGCAGACCCAGATAGCTCACGCCCACCTGGTTCTGGTCGCCGGCCGGCGCATTGGCATCGGCCACCAGGTCGAAGCGCGCGCCCATGGTCAACTTGATCTTGCCTTCGGCAAAGCGTTCGATACGGATCTTCGGGCCCGGCAGATCGGCCAGGATGCCGACTTCGGCACCGGCGCGCGCAGCGGCGGCACGCACTTCGGCAGCGCGCTTGGCCTGGCCGGACGGGTCGCCATGGCTGAAGTTGAGGCGCACCACGTTGACGCCCGCCTTGAACAAGGCGTCCAGCACACCGGGCGCGTCCGTTGCCGGTCCGAGGGTGGCGAGGATCTTGGTGCGGCGTTGACGTTCTTTCATGATGGGCCTCCCTGTAAAAGCCGCGAAACTTAACACACACGTCACGTACCGAGGATGGCATTGCGGCATAGCCACCCTCCTATTCCGGCATGTCTTACAGACAGTGCGGGACAGTACGTCCGTTTACGCACGCGTTGCATGGGCAACGCGATGCGGTCGCCACCCTAACCCGGTGGCAGTGAAGAGCAGTCTGTTGAATCACGTTGCGAAGCGCACCTGCAGCAGCCAAGCGAGCGCCACAACCGATGCGCAGCGCTCACGCGTCGATCAACTGCGCCAGTTGCGCAGGCGTGTGCGCAATCGCGCCGGCGCCTGCAGCGCGCAGTTCGGCCTCGTCGCCGAAGCCCCACAACACACCGATGCTATGGATGCGGTGGTGATTGGCGCCATCGATATCCATGCGACGGTCGCCGATCATCACGCAGCCGGCCTTGTCGATCTCAAGGCGGCGCAATGCTTCGGCGATCAGGTCCGGCTTGAAGCGGCGTTCGCCATCTTCGCTGGCACCGATCACGTTCTCGAAGCAGGCGCCGAACGGCAGATGCTCGACGATGCGTCGTGCGTAACGCTCGTTCTTGGAGGTGACCACGGCCAGGCGATGGCCGGCGCGATGCAGGCCGGTGACCACCTCGCCGATGCCGTCGAACACGCTCAGCTCGGTCCAGCCCACCGCGTCGTAGCGCTCGCGGTAGAGCCCCAGCGCGCGCTGCACCAGGGCCGGGTCCTGCGGAAAACATTCGGTGAAGCTGTCGCGCAGCGGCGGGCCGATCCAGGCGCGCAAGGTCTGCGCCGATGGACGCGGCTGACCCACGCTGTCGAAGGCATGCACGATGCTGGCGACGATGCCCGGCTGCGAATCGACCAGGGTGCCGTCCAGGTCGAAGAACAGCGTGGCTGCGCTCACTTGCCGCGAGCCTCGAGCGCGGCCACCGCCGGCAGGGTCTTGCCTTCCAGGAATTCCAGGAACGCGCCGCCACCGGTGGAGATGTAGGTGACGTCCCTGGCGATGTCGTATTTGTCCACCGCCGCCAGGGTGTCGCCGCCGCCAGCGATGGAGAACGCCTTGGATGCGGCGATCGCGCGTGCCAGGGTTTCGGTGCCATGGCTGAAGGGCTCGAATTCGAACACGCCGACCGGCCCGTTCCACACCACCGTGCCGGCATTGGCGATCATCGCGGCATAGTGCTGCGCGGTCTGCGGGCCGATGTCCAGAATCAGATCGTCCGCCTCGACGGCGTCGAGCGACTTCACCGTGGCTTGTGCATCGGGCAGGAACTGCTTGGCGACGACCACGTCGGTAGGCAGCGGGATCTCGGCGCCGCGGGTCTTGGCGTCGGCCACGATCTGGTTGGCGGTGGGAATCAGGTCCGGCTCGTTCAAGGACTTGCCCACGTCATGGCCGGCCGCAGCGATGAAGGTATTGGCGATGCCGCCACCGACGATCAGCTGGTCGACCTTGTTGACCAGGTTGGAGAGCAGTTCCAGCTTGGTCGAGACCTTGCTGCCGGCCACGATCGCCAGCAGCGGCTTGGCCGGGTTGTCCAGGGCCTTGGCCAGCGCATCGAGTTCGGCCATCAGCAGCGGGCCGCCAGCGGCCACCGGCGCGAACCGGATCACCCCATGCGTGGACGCCTGCGCGCGATGCGCGGTGCCGAAGGCATCCATGACGAATACATCGCACAGCGCGGCGTACTTGCGCGCCAGGGTCTCATCGTCCTTGCCCTCACCGACATTCATGCGGCAGTTTTCCAGCAACACCACCTGGCCCGGCGCGACGTCCACGCCATCGACCCAGTCGCGCACCAACGTGACGTCGACACCCAGCAAGGTGGTCAGACGCGCGGCCACCGGCGCCAGCGAATCTTCTTCGCTCCAGCTGCCCTCCTTCGGCCGGCCCAGGTGCGAGGTGACCATGACCGCCGCGCCCTTTTCCAGCGCCAGCTTGAGCGTGGGCACCGAGGCGGTGATGCGCTGCTCGGAGGTGATCTGGCCGTTGTCGATCGGCACGTTGAGATCCTGGCGGATCAGCACGCGCTTGCCGGAGAGATCGAGGTCGGTCATACGGACAATGGACATGGGCTTGGCTCGCTAAGTCTGGGGATCAGGAAATCGGGATAGGGGATTGGTACACGACGCCACACCTGCGTTGGACGCTGCGCGTGCGGGCACGCTTGTGCGCGGAGGCCTCACGCTGGCACCACCCTGACGAGGCGGGCCATTCAAAGATGCCGCCACTACAACTGCGGCCCCCACGGATGGCAGTCGATCGAAGACCATGGGCAATGCGACTGCCTCGGCGGCGGGAGTCCGGCAATCAGTCTTCGTGATCGACAAGTCGTACCGCAACCTGGCGGTGGCCTGGGCGGGCGCTGCCGCAAAAGCGGGTGGCGCGAACTCTGGTCGGTCGAACACGACGGGCAATGCGGCTGCCTTGGCGACGGGGGATGCCCATTGTCCGGCCTTCGCAGCAAAGCGGCAAACCGCATCACCTGCACACCTCTGGCGAGCGCGCGATGACGACGCGTTAGTGCGGCCGCTCCGTGCCGGATTTACGCAGCAGGCTGACCGCGAACCCGCCGACCAGCAGGGCGCCACCGACCAGCAGGGCCCAGAGCAACCACTGTTTCCAGTCGCGCGGGGTGGCGGCCGGCTGTAGCGCCGCGTCGCCGGCAAGCGGCTGTGCCTGCGCGGCCACGCTGGCCTGCACCGGCTGCCACTGCGCACCGCGCTGCTGCCGCAGCGCCTGCAGCATCGAGCCCAGTGGCGCGTCGCCACGGTGCAAACGCGCGCTGCCAGCGACGAGTGCATACGGCGGCTGCCCCTGGGCAAGAAACATGAACCGCTCCGGCTGATATCCCGCGCGCAAGGTCGGTACAGCCGTGCTGCGGCCCTGGGCAGCCACCAATCGCCACTGACGATCGCGCACCGGTGCGGACAACAGCTGCGGTGGCGAGACACCATTGCCAAGCCGATACGCCAACCATGGCCCGGCGCGACGCAGCCATGGCGCGTCGTCGGCATCGCGGCTTTCCACGACCCATTCCACGGCCTCGGCCAGACCGCCGCCGACATCCAGCTGGGTGATCGGAAAGCGGCCAGGTACCACATAGGTCACGCCGGTGTCGTGCGCAGTGCCCTGCAAGTCAAGCCAAGACAGCTGTGTGGGCGCGACCACGCCATCCACTTCCGCGTCGACCGCGCGCAACGGCGGCAGGGTGCCCGACAGCGGCACGATGCGCAGGTAACGCGCGCCGTCGTCCAGCGCAATGCGGCGCTGCTGCAGCCGCTGCGCCTGGTTGTCCAGGGCCATCACGGTCGCATCGGAGGCCAGCACGCGCCAGTCGCGCAGATCGTCGCTGCCCTCTACCCGCAGCTGCGCCTGCACCGGCGTATTGCCCTCCCAATCCAGCAGCAACGCGCGCGGGCGATCGCGCAAGGCGCTGGCGTCGATCAACCAGCTGCTACCAGCCCGGGACGCTGCCGGTGCACCGGTCGCAAAGCGGCCTTCCAGTCGTCGCACCGCACCGTTGGCATCGCGCTCGGCAATCAATTGCAGATCGCCATTGGCCGGCGCGGCGCCTTCAGGCAAGGCAAACAACGGCAACCGCTGCCGACGCGATGCAGCCGGCGCAGCATCGAGCGGCAGCGGTGCGGTGGGCATTTCTTCGCCACGCGCATCGATCACCGTGACATCGCCCAGGCCCGCATCGACTGCGCTGCGATAGACCGCCTCGCTCAAGGTCAGCTGATACAGGCCGGCGTCGGAGCCAGCCACCTGCAGCGGCCATTGCTGCCGATAGTCCTGCCGCACATCGGCCGCCTGCGCAATCAGCGGCACCAACAGCATCCATCCCCAACGTCTTGCACTCATGCCGGATCCTTTGTCGCTTCATCGCCGTCGGCAGCACGCTCTTCAATCACCGGACGCGGAGGCGCCGGTGCCAGATATCCCACCACCGTACACAGCAGGCCATAGGCCATGAACGAGCCGATGCCGAGCAGATTGCCCAGATGCTGGCGATCGACCAGCACCAGCTTGGCCAGCACCAGGCCCATCAGCAAGGCGCCGCCCAGCCACAGCCCGCGCTGGCCGCGACGCGAGCCGACCACCCAGCCCAGCACACCCAGCACGCTCCACACGATAGTCAGGCTGGTCTGCGACAGCGTCGTGCCCACCAGCGCGGTATCCCACGGCACACCGCCCCAGTGATGCACGCTGTGCAAGGTGCTGCCGGTGATTACTACCCAGCCCAACACGCCGAGCGCAGTGACGCGACGCCCTTGCAGGATCGCCGGTGCGTGCGTGGACCATGCCCAGCGAGCGATCAGCGCAAGCACCGCCAGCTGCGCCAGTTCGGCCAGATTGAGCAAGGGCACCCAGGGCAGCGGCGCGGCGCTGACCGGATCCAGCAATGCGAGCAGCCACCCGATACCCAGCACCGCGAACACGCAGCTCAGCAACCCGGTACGCGCAGGATCGAAACGCGCGCCCTGGGGCCAGGTCAGCCACGGCCAGCGCAGCAAACCCACCGTCGCCACCGCAAGCCACGGCAGCGCCAGCAAGGCGCAACGCCAGCCATTGGCAAGCGCAAAGGCATCGGCCAACCAGGCCAGAGCCAACGACGCCACCAACGGCCACAACAGCCACCAGATGAACTGTGCGACCAAGGCGCCGATGCCGGCCTGCATGCGCAGGCACCACAAGGCCCGCGCGCCTGCCAGCGCAAATGCCAGCCAGGCCACGGCGCCCCAATGCGCGAACGGCTGCGTATGCGCCTGGTTCTGCCACAACGCCAACGGCGCAGCCAACGCCAGTCCGCTCATGACCGTCCACACCAATGCAGCCGCGGGGCGACGGCGCTGTACCTCGGCCGCCAGCCACACACTGAGCGCGACAAAGCCCAGCAGCAGATCCGGCTCGCTACGCAGATCGGCAAAGCGCAGGATTTCGTGCACCCCGCACAGCGTCCACCAGCCCAGGCCCCACAGATACGCCACCAGCGCGCTCCGCCGATGAGCTGCATCGCGCAGGAACCAGGCACTGGCCCAGCCGGCGATGGCGATCAGCAAGCTGCTCATGCAGGTGGCATTGGCCACCGCCATGCTGTCGTAGCGCCACGCATCCACACCGAAGGCCACGCCCACCGCTGCCAGCAACTGCAACGCCACGCCGCTGATCTGCGGGATGCGTCGCTGCTGACGCAGGCCCAGCCACAACAATCCCACACCTTCCAGCGCAAACACGCTGGCGGTGGCCCGTGCCGACAGCGCCAGCGGCACCGCCAGCGTGGCAAAGCCCACGGCCAGCATCGCGTGCGCCTGGCCCAGCAAGCGTGTGGAGGCACGGCGCAGCAACCAACTCGCCAGGCCGGCATACAACGCCGCCACGGCGAGCGCGCACAACGCCAATGGCAGGCGATCGCCTTCCAGCAGGCGCGCCTGCAACGCGAAGGCGACCAGGGGCGTGCCGAACAGCAGGCTGCCATCGATGAGCTTGCCCGCACTGCCGTCGCCGCGCCGCGCATGCAGCACCGGAATGGCGACGTACATGGCGAAGAACAGCAACAGGAATGGCTCGGTGCTGGCGAATTTTGCCGGTGTGTACTGCAGCGCGCCCCACAGCGTGCCGATGCCGAAGGTAAAAGCGAACCCAAGCAGATTGAGCACCCGCCACGGCCGCGTCCACGCAATCGCCACGATGCCGGCGTTGAGCACGGCGTAATACGAAAACAGCCCGACATGATTGCCGCTGCCGGTGGACAGCCAGATCGGCGCAAGAAATCCGGCTAGCACGCCCAACACCGCCAGCGTGCGCGAGTCCTGCATCACCGCCAGTACGCACATGCCGGCAATCAGCACCACGCTGATGCCCAGCGCCAGGCCTGCGCCCAGCAAGCCGTACAACTTGAACGCCGCGAACACCGTCAACAACAACCCGCCGATGGCACCACCCTGCAATGCCAGCGCAAAGCCTGGCCGCTGCTCGCGTTGCTTCCAACCGAACACCAGGCCGGCCAAGGCGAGAGCGCTGATGCCGGCCAAGCGCAGTTCGATCGGCATGCGCATCCAGCCCTGATCGCTGGCGTACTTCAACAACGACGCCACGCCGGCCAGCAACACCAGCATGCCCACCTTGACCGGCACATTGCCTTCGGTGAACCAGCGCTTCAGCGCAGTCGCGGCGCGCTCGATCGCATTTGGCGCGGATGGGGGATTCGGTGCCGGTGGCGCGGATGGAGGCGGCGTTGGCTGCGCCGATGCGGCAGCAGGCGGTGGCCTGCTCGCTGTGGCCTCGGAAGTACCGGCAACGCTGCGCGCTGCAGGCAACGGATCAACGCTGCTGCGCAACGCTGGGGGGAACGAAGTGGCGGCGCGCGGTACCGGGGCCACCGCCTCAGTCGGCATGCCCGGGGACAGGGGGCGCTGCTCATCAACAGGTGAGCTGGGCGCCGCTTGCGCGGGCACTCCTGCACGTGACACGGCCGACGGCACCGCAACGCCCTGCCACTGGGCGACCCGCTGTTCCAGCTCCCAGACCCGTCGCTGCAGTCTGCCTACCCACACCAGCGCTATCACCAGTCCAACCGGCAGAGCCAGGACCGCAAGGCCCACCATCACGATAATCGATTCCACCTGTCCCCCACCCCGGCATCCGGCCGGCTGCGCGAACCATACAGGCTGCGGCCACGCATTGGCAGCACCGCACGCGACGTACGGACATCAGGGCGTTGGTTCGCACCTCACCATACAACGCCAATCACATGCATAAAAGAACGCCCGGATGACCGGGCGTTTTCAGGATTATTCGCGGTAACCGCTGTCGTTCTTGTTGTGAATGATCCAGATCAGGTTGCCGCCGGTATCCATCGACTTGCCGGCAAACACCAGGCGCCCCTGGCCCTTGTAGGCCATCTCATAACGGTAACGGTCGCCACCGAAGAAGAACGGAATGAACGCCTTGCCAGTCACATAGGAACCCTGGTCGTTCGGCTGACCAATCAGATCGGTTACCTGCTTCATCGGCATGCCGATCTTCAGCTGGGTGAACTTGCTGTCGGGCGCGGGCTTGCCGGTGATCTCGCCCTCGTAATCATTGACGCCCTTGACGGTCTCGCCGTAACCGGCCTCCACGTCGGACGATTTGATCACTTCGCCGTCGGCATTCATCCAGGCGGGCGTACCGGTCTGCTTCTTGGCCGCAAGGCTATCGAACGGTACCGAGAACGCCATCACCATCCCAAGTACGCATGCACCTGCCAAAAATTTCTTCATCTTGATTCTCTCGATCCATGGAGTTCCCCGATCCTTCGTACACGACACGGGAACGGCCGCCGTGTGCATGAATTAGCGCATGTAGGTCGTGCAAAGTCCACCGTCTTGCAAGGACCAGCAGGGCTGGCAGCCATCCAACCCACGAAAACACACGCAAAAAAAAGCCCCGCCATGGCGGGGCCTTCTGCATGTCAGTCGCCTTACTTGGCGACCACGCGCACCATTTCCAGGCACTTGTTGGAGTAGCCCCACTCGTTGTCGTACCAGGACACCAGCTTGACGAAGGTGGAGTCCAGCGCGATGCCGGCGTCGGCGTCGAACACCGAGGTGCAGGTCTCGCCGCGGAAGTCGGTGGCCACGACCTTGTCTTCGGTGTAACCCAGGATGCCCTTCAGTGCGCCTTCGCTCTGTGCCTTCACTTCGGCGCAGATCTCGGCGTAGGTCGCCGGCTTTTCCAGTTCAACCGTCAAGTCGACGACCGACACGTCGGAGGTCGGCACACGGAAGCTCATGCCGGTGAGCTTCTTGTTGAGCTCGGGAATCACCACGCCCACGGCCTTGGCCGCACCGGTGGAGGACGGGATGATGTTTTCCAGGATGCCGCGGCCGCCGCGCCAGTCCTTGTTCGACGGGCCGTCCACAGTCTTCTGCGTCGCCGTGGCCGCATGCACGGTGGTCATCAGGCCGCGCTTGATGCCCCACTTGTCGTTGATGACCTTGGCCAACGGCGCCAGGCAGTTGGTGGTGCACGAGGCGTTGGAGACGATCGCTTCTCCCTTGTAGGTCTTGTCGTTGACGCCGTAGACGAACATCGGCGTGTCGTCCTTGGACGGGGCCGACAGAATCACCTTCTTGGCGCCCGCGTCGATGTGCTTCTGCGCGGTTTCCTTGGTCAGGAACAGGCCGGTGGACTCGATCACCACGTCGGCGCCCACGGCATCCCACTTGAGGTTGGCCGGGTCGCGCTCCTGGGTCAGGCGGATCTTCTTGCCGTTGACGATCAGCGTGTTGCCGTCGACCGATACCTCGGCCTTGAAGCGGCCGTGCACCGAGTCGTACTGCAGCATGTAGGCCAGGTAGTCGGGCTCGAGCAGGTCATTGATGGCCACGATCTCGATGTCATTGGCGAAGTTCTGCACCGCAGAGCGCAGCACGTTGCGTCCGATGCGACCGAATCCGTTGATGCCAACCTTGATTGCCATGTTCACAAGCTCCTGCGGCCGCGACAGCGCGGCGGATGGAAAGGGGATGACATTCTAACAGCGTCCTCTGTAGACAACTGTGCAGTTGCGTGCGGCGTGGTCCAAGATCAGGCGCCGCTCACCGCGCGTTCTTGACCGATCTGTGGCCTCCTTGCCCACTTCAGCGGATGCAGCAATGAGCCTTGCGCTCTGCTGGATGGGCACCACGTGCTCGCCGAGCATGTGCACCGACGGTCCGTGCCTCAACCAACATGCAGTTCGACACACTCAATCCAAGCGTCACTCCACGCACCAACTGTGCGGATACGCTTTGCTTTCCAAATACTTACAACTCAACTAACTACGCCGAAAAGCGTATTGGCGCATATGCCGAACAGCAGCATTTCGGCGCTCCGTGGATTTCGATACTGGCCCTGCCTGCTGAGGCACCCAATCAACTACACGGAGATTCCCATGCGTCGCACCCTGTTCTCTCTGGCTTTGGCTCTGGCTGCCACCCCGGCGCTGGCCGCTGGCGTGATGCATTACACCGACAAGGCCTCGCTACCTGTCGACGGTGAAGCACGCGAAGTCGCCGCGCTGTTCGATACCTGGAACGCCGCGCTGGCGACCGGCAATCCGCACAAGGTGGCCGATCTGTACGCGCCGGACGGCGTGCTGCTGCCGACCGTATCCAACGAAGTGCGCGCCTCGCGCGCGCAGATCGAAAAGTACTTCGAGATGTTCCTGACCAAAAAGCCCCAGGGCGTGGTCAATTACCGCACCGTGCGCGTGCTCGATGACGACAGCGCGGTGGATGCGGGCGTGTACACCTTCACGCTGACCGACAAGGACGGCAAGAAGAGCAACGTGCAGGCGCGCTACACCTTCGTATACGAAAAGCGCGACGGCAAGTGGCTGATCATCAACCACCACAGCTCGGCGATGCCCGAAGTGGACACGCGAGCGGCAGTCGCCAAGACCAAGTAAATGCAGGCGCCTCGGAGTATGCAGCCCACTGTTTGCAGCCTGCCGCGTGTCATCGCCGGCGCACCTCCCCCGCCAACGGTGACAAGGCCTGTAGCGCACTGCACATCCAACCTGCGGCCTGCCTGCGACACGCGCCATGGCGCTCAGCGCTGCTGCCATTGCGCAGCGACGCTGCCATCGAGGCAGCACCGGCATCGTGATGAACCGGATGGTTGCCGCCCTGGTTTGATCAGGATCAAGGCGGCGGCCGCGCAAACCCACAAGACTTCGTCCATCCACTGCACACAACGAGAATCCCTATGCGCATGCGCTCTACCCTTCTGCTCGCCGGCCTGGCCGCCAGCCTTGCCAGCGTCCCCGCACTGGCGCAATCCAAAGGCGACTGGACCGTTGCCGTCGGCGCGCACCAGGTCGCTCCCAAATCCGACAATGGCCGCCTGGTCGGCGGCACGCTCGAAGCGGACGTGGGCAAGGACATCAAACCGACCTTTACGGCCGAATACTTCATCGCCGACAACCTGGGCATCGAGGTACTGGCAGCGCTGCCGTTCGAGCACGACATCGCCTTGCGCGGGCTGGGCCGCGTCGGCAGCACCAAACATCTGCCGCCGGTAGTGTCGCTGCAGTACCACTTCAACAGCCAGGGCAAGGTGTCGCCCTTCGTCGGCGCCGGCATCAATTACACGCGGTTCTTCAGCACCGATACCCGTGGCGCACTGGCCGGCAGCGAACTGGAACTGGACGATTCGTGGGGCCTGGCCCTGCATGCCGGGCTGGACTTCAAGCTCAGCGAGCGCGGTGCGCTGCGCGTCAACGCACGCTGGATCGACATCGACAGCGAAGCGCGTCTCGACGGCACCCGCATCGGCACGGTCAACATCGACCCGCTGGTCTACGGCGCGGCATACGTCTACCGGTTCTGAGAGCAGTTAGCAAACCTACTGTGCAGCGCCAGCAGGCGCGGCCGGTGCCCGGAATCGGTACGTAACACTCCTACACTCCGATTACTCCGCGCCGTCCGCACCCACCTGACACCTGCTCGCTACGTTTTGTTAGCAACGCTGAGTCATAGCGGCAAGCGCGGTGCATCTCTGGCACACTTGACGTCCAGGGACGTGCATCCACCGCCGGAGTTGCGGACAGGTCGGTCACGTCGAACGCCTGTCCGACCTACCGGGGATTTCATGAGCATGTTCATCCGCACCGCCCTCGCCATCGCATTGGCCGCTTCGGCCACTCCTGCCCTTGCACAGTCGGCCGGCCACTGGACGACCGGCTACGGCGCGGGCTATGTCTCGCCCAAGTCCGACAGTGGCACCCTCGGCGGCGCACGCGCCGAGATCAAGGGCGCGCCGGCGCTGTCGTTCACCTACGAATACTTCCTTCGCAACAACCTCGGGATCGAGGTGCATGCCGCCGTTGCCGGCAAGCATGATCTCGAGCTGGAAGGCGTCGGCAAGGTAGGCAGCTATTGGTCGGTGCCGCCCAGCGTGTTGTTGCAGTACCACATCAATGGCTATGGCACGGTCTCGCCGTTTGTCGGCATCGGCATCAACTACACCACCTTCCTAGGCGAAGACACCGAGCAAACATTCGGCAATAGCGAGCTGCGCTTTGGCGACTCGGTCGGCGCCACTGCGCATGTCGGTGTGGACTTCATCTTCAACGAGCGTAGCGGGCTGCGCGTGGATGCACGCTGGACCGATTCCCGCAGCAATGTCGATTTCAACGGCGCGCGGCTTGGCAAGGCGCGGGTCGATCCATTGACCTATGGCATCTCGTACCTGGTCTACTACTGATCGCGTTGCCGTCGTCGCGCTGCTGCGCGGCGACGTGACAGCGACAGCGACAGCGACAGCCATCAAACCGTCCCGGACGGTTGCGTACAATCGGGGGATGAAGACCTTCTCCCCCTCTCTCGTTGTACTTGCCGTGGCACTGACCGCGGCCATCCAGCCCGTTACTGCATTCGCCTGGGGCCCGCAGGGCCACCGTCTGGTGGCGCGCATTGCCGAAACCGAATTGAGCCCGCAGGCCCGCGCGCAGGTGGCGCAACTGCTTGCCGGCGAGCCGGACCCGACATTGCACGGGGTCGCGAGCTGGGCCGATGAATTGCGCGAGCACGACCCGGATCTGGGCAAGCGCTCGGGCCCGTGGCATTACGTCAACCTCGCCGAACACGACTGCGCCTATGCGCCGCCGCGCGATTGCCCGGACGGCAACTGCGTGATCGCCGCACTCGAGCGCCAGACCGCCGTGCTCGCCGACCGCAGCCAGCCGCTGGACGCGCGTCGTCAGGCATTGAAGTTTGTGGTGCATTTCGTCGGCGATATCCATCAGCCGATGCACGCCGGTTATGCGCACGACAAGGGCGGCAACGATTTCCAGCTGCAGGTCAACGGCAAGGGCAGCAACCTGCATGCGTTGTGGGATAGCGGCATGCTCAACGACCGCCAGCTCAGCGACGACGCCTATCTGCAACGCCTGCTGGCATTGCCGGCGGCCACCGCGGTCTCTCCCGCGCTGCCGCCGCCGGCTGCGGCGTGGGCGCAAGCGTCGTGCAAGATCGCCATCACGCCGGGCGTGTATCCCGCCGCGCACGTGTTACCGGCCAGCTACATCGCCACCTACCGCCCGATCGCCGAAACGCAATTGCGGCTGGCAGGCGACCGACTGGCTGCCGTGCTCAACGCAGCGCTCACCACACCCTAAGCGGAGACAGCGATGCAGCCCGAGGTTCTTGCGTTCTTCCATGCCGACAGCAGCACCTTCACCTACGTGGTCGCAGATTTGGCGTCCGGCGCGGCCGCGGTGATCGACCCGGCGCTGGACTATGCAGCCGACACCGGCGCCATCGGGACGCACGCAGCGCAGGCCATCGCCGATGCCATCGTGCAACGCGGCTGGCAGCTGCACTGGCTGCTGGAAACCCACGCGCATGCCGATCATTTATCGGCTGCGCAGTGGTTGAAGCAGCACTGGCCGCAGGCGCGGGTCGGGATCGGCGAAGGCATCGTCCAGGTACAGCAGACGCTGGCCCCGCGCTATGCATTGCCGCAGCACTTTTGCCCGGATGGCTCGCAGTTCGACCATCTGTTTGCCGATGACGAACGCTTCCAGCTAGGCGGGATCGAGGTCCGCGTCATCGCGGTGCCCGGGCACACCAGCGACAGCGTCGCCTATCTGATTGGCGATGCGTTGTTTCCCGGCGATTCGTTGTTCATGCCCGACGCGGGCACGGCGCGCTGTGACTTTCCTGGCGGCGATGCGCGGCAACTGTATGCCTCGATCCAGCGCCTGTATGCACTTGCCGACGACACCCGCGTGTTCGTCTGCCATGACTACGGCCCCGGCGGCCGGGCCGTGGCGCATCAGACCACCATTGGCGAGCAGCGGCGCAGCAACATTCACGTGCGCGATGGCGTCGATATCGAAACCTTCGTCGCCCAACGGCAGGCACGCGATGCCACCTTGCCCGAGCCGAAACTGATCCGGCCCGCATTACAGGCAAACCTTCAGGCGGGCCGCAGCGAGGGCGTGGCTCCGTAGCGCCATTGGCGTTCGCTACGCTATTTGGGCACAGCCGCTATGATCGGCGTATCCCCTCGTCTGGAAATCCCCATGCGTCCTCTCGGTTTCTGGCAACGCGCCCTGTGTGCGTTGATGCTCGCTTTGCCCGTCCTGGCCACGGCGCAGACTGCGCCGGTTACCGTGTTTGCCGCCGCCAGCCTAAAGGAGTCGATGGACGAGGCCGCCGCCGCTTACCAAAAAGCCTCCGGCACGCCGGTGCGGGTGTCGTATGCGGCGAGTTCCGCCTTGGCGCGCCAGATCGAACAAGGCGCACCGGCGGACGTGTTCTTCTCGGCCGATCTGGAATGGATGGACTACCTGCAGCAGCGCGGCCTGGTCGTGCCGGCGCAACGCCGCAACCTGCTCGGCAATACGCTGGTGCTGATCGCACCGGCCGCCAGTAAGGTGCGCGTGGATCCACGCACACCCGGCGCCATCGCCAAGGCGCTCGGCGAGAATGGGCGCCTGGCGGTAGGCCAGACCAGCAGCGTGCCGGCCGGCAAGTACGCCGCCGCCTCTCTGCGCAAGCTGGGCCAGTGGGATGGCCTGAGCAATCGTCTGGCCGAATCGGAGAGCGTCCGCGCCGCGCTGATGCTGGTCTCGCGCGGCGAAGCGCCGCTGGGCATCGTTTACGGCTCCGATGCACGCGCCGAGCCCAAGGTGCGCGTGGTCGCCACCTTCCCCGCAAACAGCCATGACGCCATCGTGTACCCGGTGGCGGTCCTGAAGAACAGCAGCGCGCCGGAGGCCGCCAAGTTCGTGCAGTGGCTGAGCAGCAAGCCGGCCAAGGCGATCTTCGTGCGTCGCGGTTTTTCGTTGCAGGATTGAGGCGCACCGCCTGTCGATGTTCACCGCCGAAGAAGTCACCGCGATCGGCCTGAGCCTGAAGGTCGCGCTGGTTGCCGCCATCGCCAGCCTGCCGCCGGGCATCGCCTGCGGCTGGCTGCTGGCGCGGCGCCGCTTTCCGGGCAAGGCGCTGCTGGATGCCTTGCTGCATCTGCCGTTGGTGATGCCGCCGGTGGTCACCGGCTATGCGTTGCTGGTGATGCTGGGCACGCAGGGGCCGATCGGCAGCTGGCTGCTGGAACACGTGGGCGTGCAGTTTGCATTCCGCTGGACCGGTGCGGCATTGGCCTGCGCGGTGATGGGATTTCCGCTGATGGTGCGCGCGATCCGGTTGTCGATCGAGGCCACCGACCGCCGCCTGGAAGCGGCCGCCGCCACGCTTGGCGCCGGCCCGTGGCGGGTGTTTTTCAGCATTACCCTGCCGCTGGCCTGGCCCGGGCTGGTGGCCGGCGTGGTGCTGGCGTTTGCCAAGGCGCTTGGCGAATTCGGCGCGACGATCACCTTCGTGTCCAACATCCCCGGCGAAACGCAGACGCTGTCGTCGGCCATCTATGGATTGATGCAGGTGCCGGGCATGGAATCAGGCGTGTGGCGCCTGGCAGGCGTGGCGCTCGCGATCTCGCTGGCAGCGCTGCTGCTGTCCGAGTGGTTGGTGCGCAGACAGTATCGACGCGAGGAGGCGTGATGCTGGATCTCGACCTGCACCTGCAACGCGGCCATTTTCAACGGCATATCCGTATCCAGGACGATGCACGCGTGCTGGCGCTGGTGGGCCCTTCCGGTGCCGGCAAGACCAGCGTGCTCAATGCCATCGCCGGCCTGGTGCGGCCGCAGGCCGGGCATATCCGCATCGATGGGCGCTGCCTGTTCGATCATGCGCAGGGCGTGGACGTGCCGACGCATCGCCGCAGGATCGGCTATGTGTTTCAGGATGCGCGGCTGTTCCCGCACCTGGATGTACGGCGCAACCTGCACTACGGCCGGCATGCGCGCGGTGCGGCGCCGTTCGGATTCGACGACGTGGTGGCCTTGCTCGGTATCGCCCCGCTGCTGCAACGGCGGCCGCGCAACCTGTCCGGTGGCGAGGCGCAACGCGTGGCTATCGGCCGCGCATTGCTGTCGCAACCGGCCATCCTGTTGTTCGACGAACCCTTGTCTGCGCTGGACCAGGCGCGCCGCGAAGAGTTGATCCCTTACCTGCAACGCGTCCGCGATGAGATCCGTCTGCCGATGCTGTACGTCAGCCACAACCCGGATGAGGTACAGCGCATTGCCGACAGCGTGCATGTGTTGGAGTGACACGTTGATGGACGACATGGTGGCGAAGTCGATGGGCTGCTGATGTGGCCGGCGCTAGTGCTGCGCTGACACACACCACCGCGATCCGCGAGTTATCGCCTGCACGTAGCGGTTGCTTGGCACGCTATCTCTTGAGCAACACCAATGCCTGCATGACGAATGGTTGCTCGTCACTGCTGCGCGACTACTGCCACCGCGCACATCAAGCGCCGCCATCACGCCATCTCATTGCGCAACCTTGCCGGTCCGCACGCTCACCTTGCCTTGCCGCACCTCGAAGGTGAACGCGAACGACAACGTCACCGGCACCGGCTCTGCCTGCGTCGCGCCGCTGCAATCGTCCAACGCTGCAGGCTGTGCGGCACCCGGTGCATACATGCACAGGGCGGCGGGCACGAACTGCCAATGCTGCACGGTCGTGCGCACGGCCTGCAGCAGGTCGGTGTTTTCCGGCAGTAGCCCGGCCGCACATTCGTCACGATCGGACATGGGGTCGACGCGTTGTACCGCGCCGTCGGCGGCAAGAATCACATGCGCGCACACCGTGGCTGGTGGCAAGGTCTGACGTGGCGAATCGGCCGGCAACACCGGCGCCTCGTTGTGCAAGGCACGCGGCATGCGGAACCGCTGCGTTTGGGCCAGCGTGTAGGCGGAGACCGCACCACCACTACCACCACCCGATTGCGGCGGCAGCATGCGTTGATCCACAGAATCTTCGCGCTGACTGCGGTCCTGCTCCAGCACGTGCTGCGTTGCGCATCCGCACAGACCGACAGCGACGAGGCCGCACCATGCCAGGCGGTCC
The DNA here is from genome assembly GCF_001908725.1 of Xanthomonas vesicatoria ATCC 35937. Classification (NCBI taxonomy): domain Bacteria; kingdom Pseudomonadati; phylum Pseudomonadota; class Gammaproteobacteria; order Lysobacterales; family Lysobacteraceae; genus Xanthomonas; species Xanthomonas vesicatoria. The sequence continues at coordinate 1,728,368 of NZ_CP018725.1, forward strand.
TTCATTGCGGTGCCCCTTGCTTTGCGCATCCTGCGGAGGCCACGCAGCCATCGCTGTGACTGGATTGCGACGCGAGGCGTTCATCGCGGGATGCACCGGGCTGTTCCAGCGTGTCCAGCTCGAACCGGACCGGGACACGCACCCGGGACGCCACTGGTTTGCCGTCTGCAATTGCAGGCTTGAAGTGCCAGTGACGCGCAGCCTCGAGCACGGCCTGATCGAACACCCCGGCCGGCCGGCTGTGCACGATCACGACATGGGCGGGCGCACCGCTCGCGCTGACGTCGATCTGCAGCTCGACAAGACTTGCAAGATTTGCAGCCAGCGCTTCGGCTGGATAGCGCGGCGGCCGCATCGTACTGAAATCCACCGCATTGCCGGGCGTCAGTGTCGCGCTCGGACGCGCAGGCTGGATGACCCAACAGGCAAGACTGGCGACGGCTGCAAACGTGATCACCATGCGCATGTTCCACCGCGCGCGCCGCGCACGCAGCGTCGGCGCACGCAGCGCGGCAATGCGTTGCGTCAACGGATGCGTCGTGGCCCAGTGGCAAGCCAACGGCGACCATCGGTCGCCTAGCTGGCATTTGAGCATCGCGCCGGCATAGCTGCGACGTTTGCCGGGATGGCGCGCGAGCACGGCGGCATCGCAGGCCAGTTCCTGATCCAGCCGGAATGCACGCCATGCCAGATGCAGCAGCGGATTGAACCAGCCGATGCACAGCAGCACGGTGGCCAAGAGGTTGGCCTGCAGATCGCCACGGCGCAGATGCAATCGCTCGTGGGCCAGGATCAAGGCACGCTCGTCGGCGCTGTAGCGCGTAGTGAAATCGATCGGCAGCACAATCCGCGGCCGCAAGATCCCCAGCGAAGCAGGCAGACCCACATCATGCGTGGCCAACCACAGCGTCTTATCCACTGCATGCAGCGGGCCAAGACTGCGCAAGAAACGATGCTGGCCACGCCACAGGATGAGCGCGCTCAGCACGGCGCCCGCCAACCACACCGCAACAAGCCACTGCTGCACATCTGGCGCGCTGGCGGCGCTGTCCGATGCAAATCGGATCGCGGCCAACGCCGGCATCCGCACGACCACCGCCCCCATCGGCGGACCAGGAATCACTGCAGCCAGCAGCGCAAGCGGAACGCTGGCCCAGATGGCGTAGGCTGCCGTGGCACCCAGCCAGGTACGCAGCGGACGGCGCAGCAGCAGGCACGTTAGCAACGCAACCGTGGTGTACGCCGTGGCGCGCAGCCATAGCATCGCATCAGGATTCATCGTCCAGCTCCTTGAGCAGGCGCTTCAATTCCGCAACGTCGGAGGCGCTGAGTCTTCCGCGTTCGCTGAAGTGCGCCACCAGTGGCGCAACCCGCCCGCCGAACAGGCGCTGCAGCAACCCTTCGCTTTGTTGCTGCACCCAGCGGTCGCGCTGCAACAGCGGCGTGTAGAGATATTTGCGGCCCTCTTTTTGCGCCGCGATGGCGCCCTTGTTGAGCAAGCGATTAAGCAGGGTTTTGATGGTTGGCTCGGCCCAGTGGGTCTGCGCCAACGCGGCAACGACCTCGTCCGCCGTGCGCGGCGCCTGATCCCAGAGCACCTGCATCACCACCGCTTCCGCATCGCTGATCGCCATGCGATTACACCTGTAATTTCTTGCGATTACGCACGTAAACAAATCACCTGTCAAGCGGTAGGCGGGCCTGGATTGCCGGCCGCGCCGCCGTTTGCGAATACGCACTCCACCGCAGCGCGGCAGCGGCTCGGCTACCCTGCACGGATGACAGAACATCTCACCGACCTCGCAGCCGCTGTGCAACGAATCCTGCAACGCATCGACGGCCCGTTGCGGGTCGGTGCTCCGCTGGGCATCGGCAAGCCGCACCGGCTGTTGAACGCGCTGTATGCGCAGGTCCAGACGACGCCTGCGCGGCCGCTGGCGCTGTACACCGCGTTGTCGCTCAATCCGCCCAAACCGGGCAAGGGGCTCGAGGCGCGCTTTGCGGCTGCGTTTATTACACGTCACTTCGGTGAGGACTTTCCGCGCCTTGCCTATGTCGATGACATGTTGCGCGACGCGCTGCCGGCGCATGTGCAGGTGGAAGAGTTCTACATGCAGTCCGGCGGCCTGCTGCACTCCACGCAGGCGCAAGCCGATTACACCAGCCTGAACTACACGCATGCCGCGGCCGCAGTGGCGCAGCGCGCGCCGAATCTGATCGTGCAGAAAGTCGCGCGCGAACCCGGCGGTACGCGGCTGTCGCTGTCGTGCAACAACGATATCACCCAGGACACGCTGGACGCCGTGCACGCATTGGGCCTGCCACGCCCGCTGCTGGTGGCCGAAGTGGACCCGCAACTGCCGTGGATGGGCGGCGCTGCCGCGGTGGAGGACGCCTTATTCGATCTGGTCATCGACCTGCCCGGCCCTTCGCCGCGGCTGTTCGGCCTGCCTCGGCAACCGGTAACCACCGTCGATTACGCCATCGGCCTGTATGCAAGCACGCTGGTGCGCGATGGCGGTACCTTGCAGATCGGCATCGGCACGCTGGCCGATGCATTGAGTCATGCCCTGGTGCTGCGGCATACCGATAACGCGACCTATCGCCGCGTGCTGCAGGCACTGGATCCAACCCTGGAGCAGCACCCCAGCGTGCGCGCCAGCGGCGGCCTGGAGCCGTTTGCGATTGGCCTGTATGGGTGCAGCGAAATGCTCAACGAAGGCTTCAAGCAATTGGTGGACAGCGGCGTGATCCGTCGCAAGGTGCACGACGATCTAGCGCTGATGCAGCGCATCGCCGATGGCCGCGCGGATGCCGACGATCATGCATGCCTGGAGCGCGAAGGCGAGTTCCTGCATGGCGCGTTCTATCTTGGCTCGCCGGACTTCTATCAATGGCTGCGCGATCTGGATGCCGACACCCGCAACGCCATCGGCATGCGCCGCATCAGCGAAATCAATCAGTTGTACGGCGGCAATGAAACCCTGGAGCGGCTGCAGCGCCGCGACGCGCGCTTCTTCAACTCCTGCATGATGGCAACCGCGCTCGGGGCGGCGGTGTCCGATGGCCTGGAGGATGGACGCGTGGTCTCCGGGGTCGGCGGGCAATACAACTTTGTCGCAATGGCGCATGCCCTGCCGCAGGCGCGCAGTACCTTGATGCTGCGCGCTACCCACGATGCCGGCGCCGATGCCGCCAACAATGTGCGCTGGAATTATGGCCACACCACAATTCCCCGCCATCTGCGCGACATCTACATCACCGAATACGGCATCGCCGATCTGCGCCACAAGACCGATCAGGAGTGCGTGCTGGAAATGGCCGGCATCTGCGATGCGCGCTTTCAGGATGCACTGCTTGCGCAGGCTACCCAGTCACGCAAACTGCGCACGGCGCCCGTCTTGCCCGCCCGCGCAAGACACAACACGCCCGACGCACTTGAACAGGCGCTGGCGCCATTTCGACGCGATGGCAGCCTGCCCGATTATCCGCTTGGCAGCGATTTCACCGCGGTCGAACAACGCTTGCTACGCGCACTGACATGGCTCAAGCGCGCCACCACCAGCAAGAGTGCGATGCTGGCGACGCTGGCCCGTGCGGTGATATCGCGCGCTACCGCCAACCCCGACGAGGTGGCCTGTCTGCAGCGCATGGCATTGGACACACCGCGCACGATTGGCGAGCGGATGCAGGCGCGATTGATGGCCTATGCGCTGCGCCAAACAACGCCACAGTGAAACTATCCATTTAGCGATTAACCAGATTCGCTTGGGCGTCACGAAGCCACTGACGCACGACGGCAATACTGCGGAAAGATGAGCGTCAAGCTGCGCCCGGATGATGGCGGCCACCTTGTTTCTTGGCGTCGCCGCATGGGTTTTGTTCTGGTTTTTTCCGCACCTCATTCCTCCATTGACTACAAAGCGAAGCAGTCACGCACCAAGCGAAGCAAATTGCCCCAAGCTGCACTGGTTGCCGCCTTGATCACCAGCAATCTCGCGCTAGCTGCTGGCCCGCGCCTCACCGACCTGCAATACGTCGGCAGCCACAACAGCTACCACGCCGGGTTTGCGCCCAGCGAAGCCACGCTGCTGAAACAGCTCAATCCCGCGTTGTTCGCAGCGCTGGATTACCGCCATCCGCCGCTGACGCAACAACTGGACGACGGCGTCAGGCAACTGGAACTGGACGTGTTCGCCGACGCTCAGGGTGGTCGCTACGCACACCCGGCGATTGCCGCGCAGATTGCCAAGGCCGGGCTGCCGCCCGCACCACCCAGCGCACCGGACGGCGTGATGGACAAGCCTGGCTTCAAGGTCATGCACGTGCAGGACGTGGACCAGCGCAGCAACTGCCAGCCGCTGGTCGCCTGCCTGCAGCAGGTGCGCACTTGGTCCAGGCAACACCCCGGGCACGTGCCGATCTTCATCCTGCTGGAAACCAAACAAGCGCCGGTGCAGCTGGGCTTTCCCAGCGTGCAGCCCGAGCCGTTCGATGCAAAGACCATGGATGCGTTGGATGCCGAACTGCGCTCGGTCTTTCGAGCGGGGGAATACGTCAGCCCCGACCAGGTGCGTGGCAGCGCGCGCACGCTCAACGCTGCGGTGCTTGCGCATGGCTGGCCGTCGCTGGCCGCCACGCGCGGCAAGGTCGTGTTTCTGCTCGACCAACGTACGGCCGGGGCAAGCTATCTGCCGGGACATCCGTCGCTGCGTGGCCGGGTCTGTTTCACCAATGCCGTGCCTGGCCAAGACGATGCCGCATTCACCGAACTCAACGATGGCCCTGCCGACACGATCACGCAGCTCGTCAACGCCGGCTACCTGGTGCGCACCCGGACCGATGCAGACCTGAAAGAAGCGCAGCAGCACGACACCACCCGGCGCGACAGCATGCTGGCCAGTGGTGCGCAGTTGCTCAGCACCGACTTTCCCGCACACGAACCTGCCGACACCGGTTACCAGGTGCGCCTGGATGCCGATGCAGCTGCGCGCTGCAATCCGCTGCGGCCGCCAACGCACTGCAAGGGCGTCGATCTGAGTCACTGATCGGCGCCAATGACGTTGGCGTACACGGCATAGACCCCACACAGACCCGCCGCAATGGAAGGCATCGGCGCTGCACGCCTGCGCCCGCGTCAAGGCCAGGTGCCCCCTTTCACCTACGCGAGTCACCGCATGCACACTCCCCGCACCATTCACCGCCTGAGCTGCGCCATCGCATTGGTGCTGTCTGCACCCGTGTTGGCCGAGACGCCGGAACTGGCCACCACCACGTTGGATTCGGTCAACGTGCAGGCCAAGCACGCCGCCACGCCCGGCTCGCTCAACGAGCAACGGTTGTCCAGCAGCGTCAACAGCGTGATGAGCAAGCAGCAGATCGATGCCATCCCCTCCGGCGGCATCGCCGATGTCGTGGCGCATCTGCCGGGCCTGTCGTCCTACAGCGACATGCATCTGGGCCAGGCCACCACCGGCGAGAACGCCTACGTCAGCATTCGCGGCATGGACGCCAGCTACAACGCGTACACGCTCAACGGCTTCGGCATGCCGGAAACCGACTCGTCGACGCGCGCGATCTCCTTGAACATGCTGGCGCCGTTCGGCATTCAGTCGGTCCAGGTGTCCAAGTCGCCCACACCCGACATGCCCGGCGACGCCATCGGCGGCGCGATCGACATGCGCACACCCAACGCGTTCGATTTCGACCAGGACGTTTATGCCAAGAGCACCGCGCAAGGCCAGCTCAATGCGCTGGCCTCGCATCTGGGCGGCAAGGACACCGGCGGCACGTTCCAGCAGGAAATCGCCTGGAAATTCGGCAGCGACCATGCCTTCGGCCTGTACGCATCGGCCTATTACGGCAAGAACAACAACATGGCGCAGGCACCGGCGCCCAACAGCAAATATGTGCCGGCCGATCCCGCACTGGCCAACGCAACCGATTTACGCGCTGTCGGTCCGCTGATCAGCACGCGCTACAAGTACAGCCTGTACACCAGCCAGATCGAACGCTATGGCGGCAACCTCGCGCTGGATTGGCAAGGCGACAACAGTGCGCTCTATGCGCGCGCCATCTACGGCAGCTACGGCGTCACCGGGCAGCAGGATCAATCCAGCGCGCGCCTGGAAACCTATCGCAACCAACCCACGGCCGTGCGCGGCGGCTACTTCAACACCCACGACATCGACGAGAAGCTGGCGACCCTGCAGCTTGGCGGGCAGACCACGCTGGACCGTTTGCGTTTCGACTACGGCGCCTCGGTCGGGCGTGGTACGCGCAGCCGGCCGGACTATGTGTCGGCCAGTCTGTATGGCTTCACCCCGGGCAGCTTCGCCTTCGACCTCAGCGACCCGACCTACCCCAGCATCGGCCCCAGCTCGGCGGCGTTGAAGGACTTCTTCTACAACCTGGACTCGTCGCTGCTGTGGAAAGTGCAAGGCCACGATGCCGGCAGCCACGACAACCGCGTCAACGCGCATACCGATATCACCTACCAGGTCGAGGGCGATGTGCTGGACAGCGTCAAGGTCGGCCTGTCTGCCGATCATTCCGACCGCGGCGCCTACGATCACCCGTTCTTCCACAAGGACGGCAACTTCGTCACCAACGGGCCGTACTTCGGCGGGCCCAATTACGCCCTCCCCACCGCGGGCGGACCGCCGCTGAGCGCCATTCCCGGCCGCCTGACCTACAACGCCTTCGACGGGCACTACGCAGGTCCGTTCAAACTGCTGGACCGCAACTGGATGCGCGCGCAAGCCCTGCCCTACAAATACATCGACGACCCGAACGGCGCGGGCGTCTATACCGCCAACGACTACAATGCCAACACCACCTCCAGCACCGAAGCGATCTATTCGGGCTACGCGATGGCCGCGCTGCACATTGGCCAGGTCAGCATCCTGCCCGGCGTACGCTACGAACTGACCCGCTACTCGGCCGATTCCTGGCAATCCAGCGGCGACGGCAACAGCGGCACTTTTGTCGGCACCGGCAGCACCTATGGACAGGTGTTGCCCGGCATCAGCATCAACTATCGGCCCGACGATCTCACCGTCTACCGCGCCTCGCTGCGCCGCAGTTTCAGCCGCCCGGCCTTTGGCCTGATTTCCGGCGAGACGGTGTACACCATCGACGACACCCAGCGCGTGGTCGGTATTTCCAAACCCAACCCCGATCTGCAGCCGAGCAAGGCCGACAATGCCGATCTGTCGGCCGAGTTCTACGACCACAACGGCGGCGTACTCAGCGCCTCGACCTACTATAAGCGCATCACCGGCTTCATCTACACCTCGCAGTCGGCAACCAGCAACGACAACACGCTCGGAGGATTGGTGCCCACCGGCACCACCTTCGAAAACGGCGTCCCGGTCACCATGCCGCAGAACGGTGGCACCGGCACGCTGTACGGGCTGGAGTTGGCCGGCAGCAAGCGCTTGCAGGATTTGCCTGGCATCTGGAGCAACCTTGGCGTCACCGCCAACCTCACCCTGCAGCGCAGCGAAGCGGACAGCAAACGGGCCGACCAGCCAGAAAAGACTTGGTTGCCGCGTGCGCCCGAGCACATCTACAACCTGGATCTGTTCTACGACGATGCACATCTGCGCGCAGACCTGAGCTACAACTACACCGGCCTGCAATTGCTGGGGCTGACCACCGACCGGCTCAATTACTACCTGCAGCCGGTCAAGTCGCTGGACTTCAGCGCCACCTATCACCTGCCGCACCATGTGGACGTGGGCGTGTCGGCAAAGAACCTGCTCAACGCCGCCACGTTCTACGAAACCCAGGGCAAGTCCGATGGCTACATGGCCTACGATCCCGGCGCCGATGGCGCGTATGTGCAGACCGGGCGGGTGTACCTGCTGACAGTGGGCTATACCTACTGACCAACAGGCCACTGCAGTAGGCAACCAAGTGGGTGCTCTCGCACGGGGGCGCACCAGTCACCGGCCGATTGTCTGCGCGTGACGCAGGCGATCGGTCTCCGATCAATGGTGCGAGGTCTCACAAGCGAACCTGCACGACACCACGGGCAACGCGGCGGTGTCGTGCAGGTTCGCGCAACCGATTACCGCAGCGCCATCGCGCCTCAGTCAGTCCGGGTGCAGCCATTTCACGCAGCAAACGCAGGCAGCTGCGGCACTGTGCGCGCTTGCCTCTTTGCGGACCTGCACATGCCCCCTCGCTCTTACGCTCGCGTCTGTCTGCTCGCTCTGTCGTTGAGCGCTTCGCTGTCTGCGCTAGCACAGGCACCGCAACCCGCGCCTGCTGCTGCACCTGCACCGACGGCGACGCCTGCCGCAAAGACCGTCGCCACCGGCGCACGCTCGGATCTGCACGCGCAGGTGCTGCTGGACCGCGCGCATTTTTCGCCGGGCCAGATCGATGGCGAACGTGGCTCGAATCAAAAGCGCGCCGTCTCCGGGTTCCAGGCTGCGCACAACATCAAGGTGACCGGCGAACTGGATGACGCGACCTGGCAGGCGTTGCAGGCCGACAGCACGCCGGCGCTGGTGCAATACACGCTGACCGACGCCGATGTTGCAGGGCCGTTCCAGCCGATTCCCAAGGGCCCGGCAGAGCAGGCCAAACTGCCCTCGCTTGGCTACACATCGGTGGATGAATCGCTGGGCGAGCGCTTCCATGCCGACCCGGCGCTGCTGCGCCAGCTCAACCCCGGCGTGGATCTGGGCAAGGCTGGTGGCGTGATCCAGGTGCCCAACGTCGACGGCGTGGCGCCGCTGGCCAAACCGGCCAAGCTGGTCGTGGACAAATCCGAGTCGACGCTGCGCCTGTTCGACGCCGACGGCAAGGTGTACGCGCAGTTCCCGGTGTCGTCGGGCAGCAAGCACGATCCGTTGCCGATCGGCCGCTGGAAGATCCTGGGCATCTCGCGCGACCCCGTGTTCAAGTACAACCCCAAGCTGTTCTGGGACGCGAAAAAGGGCGATCAAAAAGCCACGTTGCCGTCTGGCCCGAATAATCCGGTTGGCCGTGTGTGGATCGACTTGTCCAAGCCGCATTACGGCTTGCACGGTACGCCGGAGCCCGGCCATGTCGGCAAGACCGAATCGCATGGGTGCGTGCGTCTGACCAACTGGGACGTGGTCAATCTGGCCAGCGTGGTCGGCCCGTCGGTCCCGGTGGTGATGCAGGAGTAAGCATGAAACTGCTGATGATTCTGGTCGCAGGCGTGGCGATCGGGGCGAGCGGCTATTGGTGGCTGGAACGCGGCGCGCCGGAGGCAACGGTCACGCCGTCGGCCAGTGCGTCGATGGTGACTGCACCACCCACCAGCCAGACAGCCGCCGCAGTGCCCGCTGCACAATCTGCCGCATCGCTGCCAGCCGCTGCATCAGTGGCAGAGTCGAGTCCGGCAGCACCTTCAGCCGCACCGCCTGTGGCTGCCGCGGCAGCCGATATGGCATCGGCGGGCACAGGCCTGCTGATCCCGGTGCAGGGCATCGACCGCAGCAAGTTGCAGGACACCTTTACCGATGCACGCAGCGAAGGCCGCGTGCATGACGCCATCGACATCCTGGCGCCGGCCGGCACGCCCGTACTTGCCGTGGCAGACGGCACGGTCGAAAAACTGTTCGACAGCGAACGTGGCGGCCTGACCGTGTACCAGTTCGAGCCAGGCGGCACGTACTGCTATTACTACGCGCATCTGGAACGCTACGCCGATGGCCTGGCCGAAAAACAATCCATCAAGCGTGGCCAGGTGATCGGCTATGTGGGCAGCACCGGCAATGCCGATCCGGCCGCACCCCATCTGCACTTCGAGATCCATCGCCTGGGACCGGAAAAGCAGTGGTGGAAGGGCGAGGCCTTGAATCCCTATCCCGTCCTGCATGGCGATCAGCCGCTGCAGTAAGAGCGGCTAGCAAGCCGTAGCGAGCATTCGCAGGTAGGTAAGGGCGGCGCGCAGGAACCGGAGTGGAGGGGTGATCCATGCCGCACCGGGCATCCACCGCGCCCGCCTGACCGTGAGCGCAGGAGCTTTGTTAGCTGCTCGAAGGCAACGCCGCAGCACGCGTCACATATAGGCAGCGCGATGCGAAGCGCTCGGGGCGCTGCAACGACTTGCAAGCGGCGATGCGTCGAGTCGCATCGCCGCACTGCCTGACAGATCAGATCAGATCAACATCCCGCCCGAGACCTCGATGCGCTGCGCATTGATCCATCCGGTACCGGGTGCGAGCAACGCCGCCACCACCGGGCCGATGTCGTCCGGCAGCCCAGGCCGGCCCAGTGCAGTGACCGAGGACACCATCGCGTTGACCTGCGCGTTGTCGCGGACGCTGCCGCCATTGAAGTCGGTTTCGATAGCGCCCGGCGCCAGCGTATTTGCACGAATGCCGCGCGCGCCCAATTCCTTTGCAAGATAGCGGGTGAACACTTCCACCCCACCCTTCATCATCGCGTAGGCAGACGCACCTGGCAGCGCGAACCGCGCCAGCCCGCTCGACACATTGAGGATGCGCCCGCCATCGGCGATCAGCGGCAGCAACGCCTGCGTCAGGAAATACGGCCCCTTGAGATGGATATCGACCAGCGCATCGAACTGCGCAGGCGTGGTCTCGGCAATGGCTGCATGCAATCCAGTGCCGGCGTTATTGACCAGCGCATCGAACTGCGTGCGTCCCCAACCGGCAAGGACGTCCTTCAGCTGCGCAGCGAACGCGCTGAAGGTATCGGTCCGCGCAACATCCAGCGGCAACGCCTGCGCGCGACGGCCCAGCGTCTGGATCTCGGCCACTACGGTGGCGGCTTCATCGGCCTGGCTGCGGTAGGTCAGCACGATATCGTTGCCTGCGGCAGCTAGCGCAAGCGCAGCATTGCGGCCCAGGCCGCGGCTGCCGCCGGTGATCAAGGTGATGGGTGTGGTGGTGGTCGACATCGGCACGCTCCGTAGTAGGTGCCGCCCAGGCTATTGCGCTTGCTGCGTGACATAAATCGGCTCACGCTGATTGCACCGTTCAAGATAATCGACCAATCGATGGACACCATGGAATCGTTGCGCGCCTTCCTGCGCGTGGCCGAGCTGGGCAGTTTCACCCGTGCCGCCGAGACGCTTGGCCTGCCCAAGGCCAGCGTCTCGACCGCCGTGCAGCGGCTCGAGGCTTCTCTCGGCACCCAGCTCCTGCATCGCACCACACGGCGCGTGCAACTCACCGGCGACGGCGCGGCGTTCTATCAGCGCAGCCGCGACCTGCTCGACGACATGGACGAATTGCACAGCATGTTTCAGCGCGAACATGGGCAGCTGCGCGGTCGCCTGCGCGTGGACATGTCGGCTGGCATCGCGCGCAACTTCGTGATCCCCGCCTTGCCCGCGTTTCTGGCGCGGCACCCACAGCTGGAGGTAGAAATCAGCGGCACCGACCGCCGCGTGGATGTGGTGCGCGAGGGGTTCGACTGCGTGCTGCGTGTGGGCACGCTGGAAGACACCAGCCTGGTCGCACGTCCGCTGGGCGCGTTTCGCATCGTCAGCTGCGCCAGCGCCGAGTATCTTGCCCGCCGCGGCATGCCAACGTGCCTGGACGACCTGGCGCAACACGATCTGGTGCATTACGTGCCCACGCTGGGCCAGCGCTCGCCCGGCTTCGAGTATTACGACGGGCAGGCCTATCACTTGTTGCCGATGCGCGGCCCGGTGACGGTGAACAATGGCGACGGCTATCTCGCTGCCGCACTGGCGGGGCTGGGCATCATCCAGGCGCCAGCCAGCCCGTTACGCCCATACCTGGACAGCGGGGCACTGATCGAAGTGCTGGCCGAGCTGGCACCCGAGCCGATGCCGGTGACCCTGCTCCACGCGCAACGCCGGCATCTGCCGCAACGCGTGCGCGCCTTCATGGACTGGGTGGCCGGCGTGATGGCACCGCACCTGCAGCCGCTATTGCAATAAGCATCATGCACATCGGTGCAGCCTGCTGCGCGTCCCATCAGGTCATGCAGCAGGTGTCGACATTCCGGTTTTACAGCGCACACGCGGCGTCGTTAACGGCCGAGGCGTCTTGCGGCCGTTATTCCAACGAAGAAGTACCTTGTTTCGAAGCGGCAAAACTGATGCACGTGAGATGCAGTGATCCCGCATCGGCGCAACTGACGCCCTTTCTGCACGATAGTTGCAAGCCACTGCAAGTCGAGCGCACATAAAAAAGCACAGGCCTCTTCTGCAAGATGCCTGTGCCATGTATCAACCACACCGAGCCTGACGAACGCCCGATAGCGTCCGGAATCAGAACGCGTAGTTGAAGGTCAGCATGCCGTTGCGCGACGCGCCCCAGGCACCGTAACCGCCGTTGAACTGCGCGTAGTAGCGCTTGTCGAGCAGGTTGTCGACGTTGAGTTGCACCGAGAACTGCGGCGACAGACGGTAGCGGGCGAATGCACTGACCAGTGCGTAGGCACTCTGCTGGAACGTGCCGTACACCGGGTCCACGTAGTACGACCGGTTCTGCCAGTTGACGCCGCCACCCACGGTCAGGTCGCTCCACGCACCTTGCGGGGTGTAGCTATTGAACAGTTTGAGGGTGGTGCGCGGCAGATGCGTATTGATCGAAGTGCCGCTGTCGTCGCGTGCGGTGTAGTGCGACGCACCGAAGGTGGCATTCCAGCCCTGGGTCAGGCGCCCGGACACCTCGAAATCGAAGCCTTCGCTGACCACACCGTTGGCGGCTTGATAAGCGTCCTCGGAGGTACCTGGAACGAAACCACCGGTGCGTACGCCCAGGTTGTCCTGCTCGATGCGGAACAAGGCAAGCGAAGCATTGAGCTGATCATCGAACCACGCGGCCTTGACGCCCGCTTCGTAGCCCTTTCCGCTCAACGGGTCCAGGTAGCCGCCATTGGCATCGCGCAAGGTCTGCGGGTTGAAGATTTCGGTGTAGCTGACGTAGGTCGACCACACGTCGTCGATGTCGTAGACCAGGCCGGCGTACGGGGTGACTTCGGTCTGGCTATCGGAGAACGGTACTAGCCCCTGCGCCGCATCGAAGTTGCCGCCATCGATCTGCCAATCGGTATAGCGCGCGCCCACCAGCAATGTCAGCGGATCGGCCAGCGAGAAGCGTGCAGCCACGTAAGCGGCCTTCTGCTTGATGGTGCCTTCGCTCTGCACCGTGCGCGGGCTCCAGTTGGGCTCCGGATACGCGCCATTCCAGCCGAAGTAGCTGTCCAGCGGCGCCGGGAAATCGAAGGTGCCGTTGTTGACGTACTCGCGGCGGTTGTAGCTGGCGCCGGCCACCAGGTGATGCTCGCGCCCGAACAGCTGGAACGGGCCTTCCGCATAGACATCGGCGCCATCGGCCTTGCGCTCGGTCTGGTAGTTGCCCGAATACGGCACCACGCCGCCGCCGGTGGCGCGATCGAAACCGAAGATCGTATAGAACGGATAGAACAGGTGGTTGGATGCCTCGGTCTTTTCGTGGCTCACATTGGCCTTGAGCATCCAGCCGCTGTCAAAGCTCTGCTGCAGACTGGCGAAGGTACGCTGCAGACGCGTATCCCAGAACGTCCAGTCGGCGGCCGGATTGAACGAACGGTCGTAGTTGGTCCGGGTGCCATCGCTGAAGAACAGCGGGAAGCCGCCCCAGGTGACGTCGTCCGATTCCTTCTTCTGGTATTCGTAACCCACGCTCAGCAAGGTGCTGTCGGTGAGGTCGGCATCGATGATGGCCGAGCCGATCTTCTTGCGCAGGTTGTAGCGATCCATGTCCGATTCGCCGTCCTGATACACGCCGACCACACGTGCGCGCACGGTGCCTTCAGGGCTCAGCGGCACGGTGACATCGGCCACGCTGCGGGTCTTGTTGAAGTCGCCGCCACCCACCGACACGGTGCCGGTGAAGTCGCGGCTCACTGCGTGCTTGCGCACCAGATTGATCGACGCCGACGGGTTGCCCGAGCCGGTTAGCAGGCCGGTCGCACCACGCACCACTTCCACGCGGTCGTACAACGCTACGTCCAGCGCCGAATCGCCATAGCTCCAGGCCTGCTCCATGTACGCCGGGATGCCGTCGAACTGGTAGTTGTCGATGTAGAAACCACGCGCATAGAACTCCAGCCGCTCGCTGTCGCTCTGCGCGACCGAAATGCCGGAGACGTTGTTGAGCACGTCGGTGATGCTTTGCAGGTTCTGGTCGTCCATGCGCTCGCGCGTGACCACCGTGACCGACTGCGGGATCTCGCGCAGCGACAGGTTCATGCGCGTGCCGGCGGTGGTCTTGTCCACCGTATACCCCTTGACCTGCTCGCCCTGCACGTTGAGCCGGTCCAGCGTGGTGACTTCGGCGTCGCCGGCCGGCGTTTCTGCCATCACCTGCCCTGCGGACAACGTGCACAGCGCGGCGAACACCGCATGCGACAGCGCGCGCGGACGCAGCGCGATGGGAAGAAGACGCATTACGGTAGGACGATTCATCACAGCTCCGGCACAGACAGTCGAGGGCAAGCCGCCACGTGGAGGCGGCGGCAAACAGGGGAGGACACGCCGCGAGACTGCGGCAGCGCACCATTTTAATGGGAATGATTCACATTTTAAATAGGCAATCTAAGGCCGCCGGCCAGCGAGTCCGGGGCAAGCGAACGCCACTGTAAGGTCTTACTTCTGCCGGGCAGGTGCGAAACGTCGGCACCGTTTGCCTGTGCAAAGCGTCAGCCTCCCTGCCGTTATCGCTACCGTTTGATGTGGCATGTCTGCAGCGATGTTCTGCAAAACCGCAGATCCTGGCGACACGCACGCCGTACAGCGTCCATCATCGGCAAGGCGCGATTGGCAACATCACCTGGCGGCAACCCGCACTTCCGACGCATGCCACCACGTTGCAGCCGCAATAAAAAACGCCGGCTTTCGCCGGCGTTTTTCGTCCGAAGCAACTCCGCGCCGTTACAGCGCCTTCGCTGCCTGCACCACGTGCTCGGCGGTGATCTTGAAGTACTCGTACAGCTGATCGGCCGGGGCCGAGGCGCCGAAGGTGTCGATACCGACCACATCGCCATCCAGGCCGACGTACTTGCGCCAGAAGCCGGTCACACCCGCTTCCACCGCCACGCGCTTGCGCACTGCATTGGGCAACACCGATTCGCGATACGCCGCATCCTGACGATCAAACACGTCGGTGGACGGCATCGACACCACGCGTGTCTTCAAGCCGGCCGCATCCAACGTCTTCTTGGCCTCCACCGCCAGGCCCACTTCCGAACCGGTACCGATCAGTATCACATCGGGCGTGCCGCCTTCGGCATCGGCCAGCACGTAGCCACCGCGCTCGATCAGCTTGACCTGCTCGGCGCTGCGCGGCTGGTGCTGCAGATTCTGGCGGCTGAAGATCAGGCAGCTCGGGCCGTCCTTGCGAGTGATCGCAGCCTTCCAGCTCACTGCCGATTCCACCGCATCGCCCGGGCGCCACACATCGTTGTTGGGGATGTAGCGCAGCGAAGCCAAGTGCTCCACCGGCTGATGGGTCGGGCCGTCTTCGCCCAGGCCGATCGAGTCGTGCGTGTACACGTGGATGGCATGTGCCGGGTTCAGCGCGCTCATGCGCACGCCGTTGCGGGCGTAATCACTGAACACCAGGAAGGTGGCATCGAACGGAATGAAGCCGCCATGCAGCGCTAGGCCGTTGGCAATGGCGGTCATGCCGAACTCGCGCACGCCGTAGTACACGTAGTTGGCATCCGGGTCATCGGTAGCCACCGACTTGCTGGCCTTCCACAAGGTCAGGTTGGAATGCGCCAGATCGGCCGAGCCGCCGATCAACTCGGGCAGCAACGGTGCGAAGGCTTCGATGGCCAGCTGCGAGGCCTTGCGCGAGGCGATGGTCTGCCCGTCTTCCTGCGCCTTGGCGATGTAGGCATCGGCCTGGGCGATGAAGTCGGCCGGCAGCTCGGCGTGCGAGCGACGGGTCAGTTCGGCTGCTTCGGCCGCGTACTGCTTGCCGTACTTGTCGAACAACTGCTCCCACTCGGCCTGACGCAGCGTGCCGGTGCCGCCGGCGCGCCAGCCGGCGTAAATCTCTTCGGGAATCTCGAACGGGCCGTACGGCCACTCCAGCGCTTTGCGCGCGCCTTCCAGCTCTTCCTTGCCCAGCGGCGCGCCGTGCGAGGACTCCTTGCCGGCCTTGGTGGGCGCACCGAAGCCGATCTTGGTGCGGCAGCAGATCAGGGTCGGTTTGTCGCTGTTTTCCAGCGCCGCTTCGATCGCCGCCTTGATCTTGTCGGCATCGTGCCCGTCCACATCGCGGATCACGTGCCAGCCATAGGCCTCGAAACGCGCCGGGGTGTTGTCGCTGAACCAGCCGGCAGTGTTGCCGTCGATGGAGATCTGGTTGTTGTCCCAGAACGCCACCAGCTTGCCCAGGCCCCAGGTACCGGCCAGCGAGGCGGCTTCGTGCGAGATGCCTTCCATCAGGCAGCCGTCGCCCATGAACACCCAGGTACGGTGGTCGACGATTTCCAGTTCAGGCCGGTTGTAGCGCTGCGCCAGCAACTTCTCGGCCAGCGCGAAGCCCACGGCATTGGCAAAACCCTGCCCCAGCGGACCGGTGGTGGTTTCCACGCCGGGGGTTTCGCTGCGCTCGGGGTGGCCGGCGGTCTTGCTGTGCAACTGGCGGAACTGCTTGAGCTGCTCGATCGGCAGGTCGTAACCGGTTAGGTGCAGCAGCGCGTACTGCAGCATCGAGCCGTGGCCGTTGGACAGCACGAACCGGTCGCGGTTGAACCACTGCGGGTTGTTCGGGTTGTGCCGGAAATAATCGTTCCACAGCACTTCGGCGATGTCGGCCATGCCCATGGGCATACCGGGGTGGCCGGATTTGGCGGCTTCGACCGCATCTGCGGCGAGAAAACGGATGGCGTTGGCCAGCTGGCGGCGGGTGGGCTGGGTCATGGGCGTCTATGGAAGCGGAGGGGAACACCGCTGGAAGCGGAGAGCCCTATTCTCCCATACAGCGCGTTACGGGAATCGGGAGTCGGGACTGGGGAATCGAATGCAGCGTTGCGGGTGGGTCGATGGAATCCCCTTCGCGCCAAGTTGCATCGGCGAGGCGGCCAGACCCCGCCTTAGGCCTTACCCTCGCACCAGCCCGTTTCAACGATTCCCGATTCCCTATTCCTCGCCCTTGGCCACCAGGGTCGTCAGCGCCAGATCGCCGGTGACATTGAGCGCGGTGCGGCACATATCCAGGAAGTGGTTCACGCCCAGGATCATGCCGATGCCGACCGGGTTGACCCCGACCATTGCGCAGATCAGTGCCACCACCGGCAGCGAGCCCGACGGCACGCCAGCGGTGCCGATGCCGCCCAGGATGCAGACCAGCATCACCATGAATTGCTGGCCGATGCCCAGGTCGACGTTGAAGAACTGCGCCAGGAAGATCACCGTCACGCCCTCGAACAGCGCGGTGCCATTCTGGTTCGCGGTGGCGCCGACCGTCAGCACGAAGCGCGACACGCGCGGCGGCAGGCCCATTTCGTCGGCCACGCGCAAGGCGGTAGGCAGGGTCGCGTTACTGGAGGCGGTGGAGAAGGCCATCATCGTGGCCTCCTGGGTCTGCTTGAAGAAGCCCAGCGGCGAGCGCCCGGCGAACTTCACCGCCAGCCCGTAGCTGACCACCATGTGCAGGCCCAGCGCCAGCACCACCACGCCCACGTAGGCGCCCAGGCGGATCAGCAGATCGAAGCCGAATAGCGCGGCCAGGTTGAACATGAAGCAGGCCACCGCATACGGCGCCAGGCGGATCACCAGCCCGATCAAGGTCATCGAAATTTCGAAGATGCCTTCAATGCCGCGCTTGAGTGTGGCGACCTTTTCGTCGGGGGTGAGCACCATGCCGACGCCGAACATCACAGCGAAGAACATCAGCGACAGGATCGCGCCATTGCTGGACGCGGCAGCAATCACGTTGTTGGGCACGATCGACAGCAACATGTCCATGCCCTGCGGCTGTGTGCCGGAGCTGGAAATGATCTCGCGGGTGCGGTCGGCGTTTTCCTGGATGAGTTGATTGGCCAGCTGCGGGTCCACGCCCGCACCGGGCTTGAGCACGTTGACCAACACCAGACCGAGCAGCACCGCAATGCCGGACAGCACGACGGTGTAGCCCAGCGTGCGCCAGCCCACGCGGCCCAGCGCACGGATGTCGCCCATTTCGGAGATGCCCATCACCAGCGCCGAAAACAGCAGCGGTACGATCAGCATGAAGATCAGATTGAGGAAGATCTGCGAGAACGGCGTGGTCACGTACTTGGTCGCCAGCCGCACCCACTCGGCGTCGCTACCGGCCAGGTAGTACACGGCCAGACCCAACAACAGGCCCACGGCGAAGCCAATGCCCATCTTCCAATGCAGGGGCAGGCCCGGGCGGCGTGCGGCTGGGGATGCAGTCATCTGGTCGGCCTTGATCTGGACACAAAGACTGGAGCTTAACAAACGCCATCGCGGCGGCCACGCCGCGCTGCAGCTGCCCGAGGGTAGGTGTGCCTTGCGAGGGCAGTTGGTGGGAACGTTGCAAAGCGGCAAAGCATGCATCTCGCGCAAGGCCAGGCATGTTCGGCCAATACTTCGCTCGACCTGAATCAGGGAGCGATTCGCATACCGCAGCAATGCGTTGGTGGGTGGGTTCTTCGAGTGCTCGCGGTTGTGGATGCTCGCATCCAAGCGATTGGGGATTGGGGACTTGTACCTTATGCCTGGCACTGCACTTGGGACTTGCGACCACCTAATTTCACTGCGGCTGAGGTCGTGAGCGTTGAAGTCAGATCGATGCTCTAAAGCCGGGCTGATCGAGGGCGCGGTGCCCTCACCACTTCCGGGACACGCCGTGAATCCGTCCCTGGAGGCTCGGTGGCGGCATCCATGCCGCCACACGGTCCCGCAAGCGGTAAGGACACCGCGCCATGACGTTGGTCGGTACTTGCTTGAAAGAACCTGATCGCAGCGCGCGCGCTGACTGCCGATGTAGGCGGCCGCATTCGCATCAGACAGACGTTGATGTAAAAAGAGGTGTCGCCAGCGAGCAGCATGGATCGCAGAGCGACGTGATGCATTACTCTCCCATGCACGCCGACCAACACGACTGGCCCTTGCCCGCTTACCGCCGCGAGACCTTTGGCGGCATGGATGCCGCCAAGGAGCCTACAGGGTTGTACTTGCAGCGTATCCCGCGATGGTGAGCGGGCAAGGGACCTGCAGCCGAATGGCAGCCGCAACGTCTTGCCCTCGGCAACACAGCAGATATTCCAGGAACTAGGCGCGGCCAATAACACGTAGCGAGCAGTTGCCAGATGGATGTGGCGACGCGCTCAGAACCGGGGTGATCAGTGAGAAGCGAGTTTCCATCGCCAGCCACGCCCGCGTTGCGACCGCATCGCCCTTGTTAGCTGATCCAAGCGCTACAGCGATGCACAAGGAGGCGCCGCTTATTGACCCTCAGTCGCTGCCGATGCCGATGCCGCGCAGGCGATCAAGGCGCTGGCGGATACAACGGCGCCAGCACCTCAGGTTCTGCAGCGCTCGCGTGCCGCCAGCGTGGTCCCTTGGCAAAAGCCTCGCGCAGTGCCGACCGCGCGCCCGCCACATCGCCATCGCCGCCCCAGCGGGCGCGCTGCATCCGCGCCACCGCAGCGCGTTGGGCGGGATCTGCCAGCGCTGCCAACACGCTGTCGATATCGCCAACGCCGGCCATGCCGCACAGCACGGTGGCCACATCGTCCATGCCGCCGCTGTCCAGCGCACGGCGCAACTCGGCCACGCCATGCGTCACGCGGCGGCCAGGCACGGGCGCGTCGCCGCCGTTGACATCGGGAACACGGCGTAAGCCACCGCGTCGACGCAACAATGCCCACGCCAGGGTCACGACCCATAACAACGCAAAGCCCGCCGCGGCGGCGATCCAGCCCCACGGCCGCTGCGTGGGTGGCGGCTGCAGGCGCAGCGTGCCCCCTGTGGGTGCAGGCGCTGCGGCAGTATTCGACGGGCTGTCGGCTGGCGCAGGTGCAGGCGCCGCGAAGGCGCCACTCCCCGCGGCCACGTCCAAGGTCAGATCCGGCACCGAGGCCGTCTTCGCCGCACCTGCGCCAACGTCCCACCACGCTACCTGCAGCCCGGGCACGACCAACGGGCCGGCGCGGTTGGGCACGATCGAATAGCGACGGGTCAACCGCAACTGCGGCGAGCCGTCCACAAAACGTTCTTCGTATTGCGGCGGCTCGGCGAACACTTGCGCATCGGGCACGCTCGGCGTGGGCAACTCGGGGAACTGCGCCTGCGTGGCGCCACGTGCGCTGGCTTCCACCACGAACTGCGTCGCCTCCCCTGCCGTTGCGCGTTGCGGCGTGGCCGTATAACGCAATTGCAGGCTACGCAATGGCAGCCACGGTTGCGGCGCGTTGACCGGCTGCGCGCGCACCTGCAGCGGAATGCTGGCGCTGCGCGCACTCAGCTCGCCATTGCCGCGGCCAAAATAATCATCGAAGAAACCGCCCACCGAGCGCCCGTTGAAGCGCGCCGACGGCAACAGCAAGCGCCCGCTGCGCTCGGGCACCAGCAGATAACGCCGCTCCACCACGTTGTACTGCCGCCCGTTGACCAGCTTGACCGAACTGACGTCATCGCCGATGCGTTGCAGCGATGCGCCATCGGGCGCTTCCAGATCCAGCTCGCCCGAGGCCAGCTGATTGGCGAAGTACAACCGCACCACCACGCCCACACTTTGCTGCACGTATGGCTGCGGGTCGTCCACCTGCGTCTGGACGAAGACCTCTTCGTTGCCCTGCGCCTCGCTTGGCCCACTGGCAGCGGCATTGCCGCTACCACCTCCGCGATTGTTGTTGCTCGCTGGATCGTTCGCCGAGGCCACCACCTGCAGCCGCAGCGGCTCGGTGCGCTCGTTGCCGACCCGGATCGCAGGCACGATCAAATCGCCGCTCTTGCGCGGCGTCAACACCACGCCGAACAACGCGCGCACCGTGACCGACCCATTGGTCACCTGCATCTGCTGATTGGCGCTCTTGGCGCCCAGTGCAAAATCGTTGCGCAACGGCGTGTAATCCGGATCGGCGCCGCGCTGATCGGTTTCGATATTCAACATGACCACGTCGCCGGCATTGGCACTGTCGCGGTCCAGCCAGGCGCGCGTGACCGCACCTACCGGTGTGCAAACGAACAGCATCATGCAGGCCAGCATGCCGATCGCGCCGCGGCGCAAGTGGTGTGTGCCCATCATCGTCCGTCCCGTTGTCTGCGTTCGTATTCCAGCCTGAATTTGGTGCGCAGCAGGCTACCCGGGTCGTCCGGCACGCGCCGTAACCACGCATCCACCGCCTGGCGTTGCTCGCGCTGCTCCGGCGTCTCGCTTGCCATGGCGTCCTCCGGCTTGCCCTTCGCATCGGCGCCCTTGTCGCCGGCCTGCGCCATCGCTTGCTGCATCTTGCGACGCTGCGCTTCGTCGGCCTGCTGCTGCGCCTTTGCATCGGCCGATTGCGGTGGCGCGTCTTGCTTGCTTTGCTCGCCCTTGCCGTCCTTGGACGGTTGCTGCTGCGACTTGCCGTCCTGCGGTGCCTGCGCGCCGGGCGGTTGCTCCTGCTTGCCTTGCTCGCCTGGGGCGTTCTGCCCGTCCTTGCCGGCGTCTTTCGCGTTCTTCTGGTCTTGCCCGGACGAATCCTGACCGGGCTTGTTCTTGCCTGACTGATTCTGATCCTTGGACTGGCCTTTGCCATCCTTGTCGTTGCGCTGCTGGCGCTTGCGCGCTGCGTCGACCGCTGCGCGATTGGCGATCGCATCGGCCTGCTTGGGATGTTGCTTGAGCGCACGATCGTAAGCGGCAATCGCCTCGTCGTACTGCCCTTGCCGTGCCAGCGCATTGCCCAGGTTGTACAGCCCTTCGTCGGTCGGCACGCCTTCGAATGCCTTTTGCGCAGCGGCAAAATCGCCCTTGCGGTACGCCTGCACGCCAGCATCCAGGCGCTGCTGCTGCACCTGATCGGCGCGCTGCCACAAGGTGCCGTCGGCCGCCTGTGCAGGCTGCGCCAGCGGCAACACGCACATCAGCGCCACCATCGCCACCACTGCGCGGCGTCGGAACGCCAACAGCGCCAATAGCATCACCGGCAGCACCAGCCAGTAGCCTTCGTCGAGCCAGGTCTTGCCGCCGTTGGCCTCGGCGGTCTCGTCGGCCAGCGGCTGCTGCGCGGGATCGAGTACACCCAGCGCTTGCAGGTCCGCGTCGTCAGGCGCGATGCGGGCGTAGCGCCCACCACCCTGCCCTGCCAGGTCGCGCAGGCTTGCCTCGTCCAGTTTTGCCTGCGCGATTTCGCCGCTGCCGGTGCGGTAGGCGGCGCCACGTGGGCTGCCTACGCCGAGTGCAGAAACATGGAATCCACGCGCGCGGGCAGTACGTGCCGAGCTTTCCGCCGAGCCGTCGGCGCTATCGCTGACCAGCAGGATATCGCCCTGTTTAAAGCCGGCCTGCTGCAACAGCCGGGCCGCTGCATCGATGGCCCTGTCGGCACGTTTGCCGTCCACCGGCATTACCGATGGTGACAACGCATCCAGAAACAGCGCAACGTTGGTTGCGTCTTCGGTCAATGGCGCAACGGTGAAGCTCTCCCCCGCATACGCCAGCAAGGCAACCTCGCCGCCAGCGCGCTTACGCAGCAGCGTGGCCAGTTTGGCGCGCGCCTGCAGCAGGCGCGATGGCGGCAGATCGGTCGCATTGCTACTGGACGACAGATCCAATACCACCACCAACGGCATGCTCGATTGAAAGACCGGGCGCTCGGTCTGCCGCCAGCTCGGCCCACTCATCGCCACCACTGCAAGCGCATAGGTCAGCGCGACCAACACGAAGCCCACCCAGCCGCGCCGGCCACCGGCCACCAGCAAGCCCGGCAACAGATGCGCGTCCACGCTGTGACGCCACACATTGGCGCTGCGTCGACGCAGGTGCCACAACAACGCGGCCGGCACGATCAACAACAGCGCCCACAGCCAATCCGGGCGCAATAGATGCAACGCGGTCATTGCTTCAGACAGCGCGTTCATCGCCATCTCCGCGGCAGCACGTAGGCGAGCAAGGCCACCAGCATGGCAGCGCCCAATGGCCAATAGTAACGCTCCACGCGCGGCTGCACCGACGGGCCGAGCGCCTTCACCGGCTCTAGCCGATCAAGCTCGGCATAGATGCCCGCAAGCTCTTCGGTATCGCGGGCGCGGAAGAACCGCCCGCCGGTCTGCTCGGCAATCTTGCGCAAGCCCGCTTCATCGATGTCGTCGTTGCCACCGGCCGGGATCGGCACACCGAACAACGAGTACCCGCCGCTGCCGCCAAAAGCGATGGTGTGCACACGCACGCCCTCGGCCTTGGCGAGTTCGGCCGCCTTCAACGGGTTGAGCACGCCGGCGGTGTTGACGCCGTCGGTAAGCAACACCACCACGCGCTGGCCCTGTTTCTGCTCGCGCAGCCGTTTGACCGACAAGGCGATCGCATCGCCGATGGCGGTCTCGCGCCCGGCCAATCCCACCACGCTGTCGGCCAGCTGGTCGCGCACCGAGGTGAGGTCGGCAGTGAGCGGTGTCAGCGCATAAGCGCGCTGGCCGAAGACCAGCAGGCCGACGCGGTCGCCGTCGCGCCGATCCAGAAAATCCGACAATACCGCCTTGGCCGCGGTCAAGCGATCGACCACATTGCCGCCAAGCACCATGTCCGGCTCGCTCATGCTGCCGGACAGATCCACCGCCAGCATCATCTGCCGCGCCTCGCGCGGCGGCTGGATCACCTCGCCCAGTTGCTGCGGACGCGCCAGCGCCGCGCACAGCAGAAACCACCCCAGCCAGGCCAACCAGCGCGGCATGCGCAAGGCGGGTACGCGCCGTGCCTGGGCAACCGCATGCAATTGATCGGCATACGGCACACGCAGCGCGGCCGTATCGGCACGGCGCTGCGGCCAGAACCACATCAGCAGCGGCAGCGGCATCAACCACCACGCCCATGGCCACGCGCAGTGCGCCAACGCGTCCTGCCATTGCGACCACTGCAGCCAGTTCATCGCTGGCCTCGCATCAACTGCAGGAAACGTTGCCGCGCCAATGCCTGCAGGGCATCCAGATCGGCCACCGCCGGTGTGCGTTGAAACCCGCCTTCGAGCAATGTCCGTCCCAGCCCCTGCGAAAACGCGTGCGTCTTGCTCTTTCGCCCGTCCAGAAACTGCAACCACGCCTCGCCCTGCAAGCGGTCGGCCTGCGTATCCACGGTGCGCGCCGCGCGGCGCAACAGTATCGACAAGGTCGCCAGGCGCTGCGCGGGGGTTGTGGCACGCTGCAGTTCGCTATCGAAGGCAGCCAACCAGCGGCGCTGCCGACGACGACGGCGCCACCACCACAACCACGCGCCCGCCAGCACCAGCACGACCGCAGCGATCACCAACCACCACCCCGGCGCCAGCGGCCACCACGACGGCGACGGCGGCAGATGGACATCGCGCAGCGGAAGCGATTGCGGTGCCATCGTCATGCGCCCCGCATGAGCGTGCTGCCGCTCAACCATGCATCGCTGGCATCGTCGGTGGACAGACGGTGCAACCGCACGCCGCGCGATTGCAGCAGCGTGGCCAGCTGTTGCAACGGCGCAACAAACTCGGCCTGCCAACGCGCGCGCGCAGCCTGGCTCCCCAGGTCCAGGGCGATGCGCTCGCCGCGGACATCGAAACTCAGCGCACGCGCCGGCGGCGACAGTTCCAGGGGGTCGACCAGGACGATCACCACCACCTCGTGATGCAACGCCAGGCCGGACCAGCGCGTCGCCGAAATCTTGCTGGCGCTGCGCGGATCGGCCAGCACCGTCAGCCGCGCACCGGGACGCAGCAGGCGTGCGGCATGGTCCAGCGCCACATCCAGCCCGGCATCGCCAGACGGCGGTTGCGCGTACCAGCGCGCCAATGCATCCAGCACCGGCAGCACGCCACGCTGGCCCGACCGCGGCGCGATCGGCGCCTCGCTGGCGGTGCCGCGCAAGGCGGCAATCCGATCACCCTGCCGCTGCGCCAGCCATGCCGCCACCGCGCCGGCGCGCGCCGCCTGCACCGACTTGTAGCGCGTGCGCGTCCCGAAGAAGAGCGCGGGCGAGGTGTCGGCGACGATCAGGCTCAAGCGTTCACGCTCGGCCTGAAACAACTTGGTATGGGCGCGCCCGGTACGTGCGGTGACGCGCCAATCGATATGCCGCGCATCGTCGCCGGCCACGTATTCGCGCGACTCGGCGTATTCCATCCCGCGCCCGCGGGTGGCGGCCGGCACCGGTCCCACCAGGCCATGCCGGCCACGCCCGGGCTGCCCGCGATGCAGCGCGGTGCCGCGCAATGCGATCAACTCGGCAAGGCTCGGGCGCAGACCATCGCCAGCAACGGACGAGGCAGGATTCACAGGGGAGGAAGACGGCATCGAAGACATCGGAGTCGGGCGAGAGGGCGGCAGACCTCGGCAACCCGCTGCCCGATCAGGGCAACGGAATCTTGTCCAGCAACGCGGCCACCAGGCGTTCGCCGTCCCAGCCTTCTGCCGTGGCTTCGTAGCTGGGCAACACGCGGTGGCGCAGCACGTCCGGCGCAATGGCGCGAATGTCGTCCGGGGTCACGTAGTCGCGCCCGGCCAGCCATGCACGCGCACGCGCACAGCGCTCCAGCGCGATCGAACCGCGCGGGCTCGCACCCCAGGCAATGCGCCGTGCCAATGCAGGGTCGTAGCGTTGCGGGTCGCGCGAGGCCAGCACGATCTCGATCAGATAGCGCTCCAGCTGCGGTGCCAGATGCACGTCCAGCACCACGCGTCGTGCAGCGAAGACATCTTCCAGCGGAATCTTGTCCGGGACGGTCTCATGTTTTTCCAGCGTGTCGCGTGCTGCCTCACGTGCCAGGCGCAAGATTTCCGCCTCCGCATCGGCCTGCGGGTAACCGATGCGCACATGCATCAGGAACCGATCCAGCTGCGCCTCGGGCAATGGGAAGGTGCCTTCCTGCTCGATCGGGTTCTGGGTCGCCATCACCAGGAACAACTGCGGCAGCGCATAGGTGTGGCGACCAACAGTCACTTGCCGCTCGCCCATTGCCTCCAGCAACGCCGACTGCACCTTGGCCGGTGCGCGATTGATTTCATCGGCCAGCAGGATGGGGTGGAAGATCGGCCCGGGCATGAACTCGAAACGGCTGTCCTGTGGACGCCAGATTTCGGTACCGGTCAGATCGGCCGGCAACAGATCCGGGGTGAACTGCACCCGCGCGAAGTCTGCTTCCAGTCGCGAAGCCAGCGCACGGATCGCCGTGGTCTTGGCCAGCCCGGGCGCGCCTTCGACCAGCAGATGGCCGTCTGCCAGCAAGGCGATCAACAGCCGCTCGACCAGCGCCGACTGACCGACGATGCGCTGCGCCAGCGACTCGCGCAAGGAGGTGAATTGACGATGCAGCCGGTCCTCAGCGGGCGCGGCAGCGGCTTCGGGGGGCAGTAGCGGCGGTGCGTTCATAGGTCCAGTGTGACCGATTCGAACGCGATTGGTTCACTTGCAGATGGTCAAAGTTCAGTAATTGTAGAACCTCTGCCCTGCGTCACGAACGCGGAAGACCTGAGCCTGCTGCGTCCTTGCAAGCAAGTATCGGAAGAAATTCGAGATCTTGTCCTCTCGATAATCTCTCCTGAGCTGTTTCCGATACGGCACTCTCGGTCAACCGTGTAGTCAGAACGGGCGGACCCAAGTTCGCATACAGTGGAACGGCTATGCGGCACGGGCGCGGGTCATGATCGCCCAACACCAATCGGCTGCCGTAGAACATTGATCACCGACCAACGCCCTGTGCGGCCATGGGTAGCCAGCGTCGCCATAAAAAAGGCCGCTTTCGCGGCCTTTTCTTGACTCTATCCGATTACGGAGTTGCGCTCGCAACCCGCAGCACCTTCGGTGTCACAAAGACCAAGAGCTCAGCCTTTTCTTTGCTGCGGCCACGCTTCTTGAAAAGATTTCCAAGGAAGGGGATATCACCCAGGAACGGCACCTTGGCAATACTTTCGCGATCGGTAAACTCATATACGCCGCCGATGACCACAGTTTCGCCATCGCCAACCAGTACCGCCGTATTAACTTCCCGGCGATTAATCTCTGGAACCGTGCCATAGAGCGGCAAGTTAATGAAGCGGGCGACCTCGTCCTTCTTGACATTCATGTTCAAGAAGACCCGATTGTCATTGGTAATGGTCGGAGTCACCTTCAACTCCAAGAGCACCTCTTTAAACTGCACATTCGCTTGAGATTGGCCACTCGCACCACCGCCACTGATCGTGACGTAGCCAATTTCCCGCCCTTGCTTAATGACTCCCTCTCGTTGATTCGAGGTCACGATTCGCGGATTTGAAACCACCTCGCCTCGCCCCTCCTCTTGCATCGCAGATAACTCCATATCCAAGGCGAAATTACGCCCAAGTAACGTGTATGCGATTGCGCCGGCCGTATTAGTGGTGAAAGTGCCAGCGGGAAGGTTAAAGTTCAGGCCACCAGGAACGTTGTGAATGCCATTATTCAAGATCGAAACATTATTGGTGGTGCTACCGCTAATTACTCCGGTGTTTCCACCATATTGCTGACGACCAGCAATACCGAACCGGGCACCTAGGTCGCGCGCAAACGTGTCCGTGGCGATCACAATCCGGCTTTCAATCAGCACTTGATCCACCGGGCGGTCGATATGCGAGATCAGCTCGCGCATCTGCGCGACCTTCTTCGGGATATCGCTGATCATCAGGGTATTTGTGCGGTCGTCGGCAACTAGGCGCCCGCGCGGCGACAGAAACCCATTGTCCTGTCCCGCACCTCCACCCTGGCCACCACCGCCACCGCCACCGCTGCCAATGCCTTTGGCTTCGGTCAACGCCTTAAAGATCGCGCCCGCATTGTGATAGTTGATCTGCACGTAATCGGTGATCAGGTCCTCACGGTTCTCGATCGCGATGCGGGCGTCTTCCTTGTCCTGCTCGAACTTGGCCAGCTCCGGCTGCGGGGCGACCCACACCACGCCGCCGTCGCGGCGCTTGTCCAGGCCCTTGGCGCGCAGAACGATGTCCAGCGCCTGGTCCCACGGCACGTTCATCAGGCGCAGGGTCACATTGCCCTGTACGGTGTCGGAGGCCACGATGTTGAGGTTGGACTCTTCGGCGATCAGCTGCAGCACGGTGCGCACCGGCACGTCCTGGAAGTTGAACGTCACCGGGCGGCCGCTGTAGCCACGCGCTGCAATTTGCGCGGCCGCCTGGGTCACCGCTGCCGGGCTCACGCCGCCGACCGCCGGCTGGCCCTTGCGCGGGGTGATCTCGACCACGTATTCGTTGCCGGTCTGGTAGGCCAGCGAGTCGAACGCACCCTTGGTCGACAGCACCAATTGCGAGCCCGAACCGGACGGCTTGACCTCGACACGCTGCACCGGCGTTGCAAAATCGGTGACATTGAGCGGGCGCTGCAGCTCGGCAGGCAGACGGGCGTTGCTGATATCCACCAGCACGCTGTCGCCCTGGGTCCGCAGGTCCGGGCTGGCACCCTGGCCGTCGAACTTCAGGATCAGACGGCCAGCGCCATCTTCGCCGCGTTTGAAATCGATCTTGGACACTGCCAGGCTCGCTGGAGCGGCCTTGACCGGATCCTGCGCAGGCTGGGTCAACGCGGCGGCTGCGAACGAGCTGCCACTGGCCACCGCCAGCGCGAACCCCAACGCGCAGGCCTGGAGCATCGCGTGGCGTCGAACCGGACGCAGCCGCTGGGCATTGGAAAACGTCATCGTGCTATCCCCTATCACTTTATTGATCATCCAATGCGAGCGCGGCCGGCCGTTCAAGCCATCCACCCGCACCGTCCGGCACAAGTTCAATCAGCTCGATGCGGTCTTCGTAGACCCCGGTTACCCGGCCATCGCTCTGTCCCAGATACACCCCCGGCCGCACCCGGTATGTCACCTTGTCCGGTGCCATCACCAGCGCGATCAGGCCCGAGCCGCCTCCAATGGTCCCCACCATGTCGAGGGCGTCGAGCGGGAAGGCTTCCAACGGTTCCTTGCGCCGGTTCGGATCCGGACGCGTACCGTTGCCGCCTTCCGCACTGACCCAGGCATCGCTGAACGGGTCGCGCATCACCTGCGCCGAGTATTCGAACGTCTCGAACTGCTGCATCACCGGCAACGGCTCCAGCGGCGGCGCAGGACGCGCACGCACTTCGGCCACCCAGGCTTCCAGATTCGGTGCATCGCCGGGCGTACTGGTCACGCCGCGCGTACATGCCGGCAATACTGCAATTAGCGCCACGCAAGAGAGGATCTTGAGCAATTTCATGGTCATTGGCCGCCCTTCTTCGCAGCGTCGGCAGCAGCCTTCTCCTGCTCGGCCATTTCCTCATCGTCCAGATAACGATAGGTCTTGACCGTGCCTGACAGCTCCAGCGCACCGCGCGGCGTGATGCCGGCCTTGGCGTCCTTGGGCTTGAGGTTGATGTCGTGCATGGTCAGGATCACCACGCGCGGCAGCGAGGCCACGCCGCTGACGAAGGCACCGAACTGGTGGTAACTGCCCACCATGCGCAGGGCAATCGGCTTCTCGGCGTAAAACTCCTTCGGCGATTCCGGACCCGGCTGGAACAACTCATTCGACAGGCCGCTGGACAGCGCGGTCTGCGAGATGTCGATGATCAGGTCCGGCATTTCGGTCTTGCTGGGCAGCTGACGCAGCATCTGCTGCAGCACCTGTTCCATCTGCGCGAGCTGCTGCTTGAGCGGCTCCAGATTCACCGCCCGCCCCTGCTGGGTCTCGAACTCGGTGCGCAGCTGGGATTCGGTACCTTCCAGCCCTTCGAGTTCATCGCGCTTGCTGCTGATGAGCAAAAACCAGGCCAGCACCATGATGAACAGGCCGACCACCACGCAGAACACGATGCGTGCCTGCTGCGGCCAACCACCGATGTTGTTGAAGTCCAGATCGCTGAGCTTGAATGATTTCTTACTCATGACGCCGCCCCCTCCTGCGGCCGATTGGCAGGCGCCGGCGCTGCCTGCGGTGCAGCTGCAGGTGTGCTCGGCGGCGTTGCAGGCGCGGGCGCAGCTGCCGGGGCAGCAGGCGTCGTACCAGCCGGCGTGGCACCCGGTGCAGTGGCGCCCGGCGTGGCCGGATCCACTACCGCCGGCGTGGCACCGTTCTTGTCAGCCTCGTTCGGATTGGCCAGCTTGACCTTCAGCGTAAACACGTAAGGCAAGGTCTTGGTGTCCATCGACGAAGCGGCAGGCTGGCCGGCGGCCTTGTCCTGGCTCTTGGCCTCGATGATCGACAAATCCGGGTTGGTCATCCACCCCGAGCCTTCCAGGTTGCGCATGTACGCGCTGACGCGCGCATTGGACTGCGAGCGGCCCTCCAGGGTCAGGATGTCACCGTCCTGCTTGATGTTGGTCAGCGCCACGCCATCGGGAATGGTGCGAACCAGAGAATCAAACAGGTGCACCATCTGCGAGCGGTTGGCCTGCAGCTCCTCGATCACCTTCTTGCGCGCAAGCAGGCGGTCCTTCTTCTTGTCGAGCTCCTTGATCTCTTCGTTCTGCGCCTTGACCTTGTCGATCTCGGCGGTCAGGAACGCATTGCGCTCTGTCTGGCCGCTGATCTGCGCGTCGTAGTAGAACCAGATCAGCGCCGACAACAGCACGCCGCCTAGCGCGGCGAAGCCCAGCATCGAATAGAACTCACGCTCGCGCGCCTTCCGGCGCTCGGCGCGCCAGGGCAATAGATTGATTCTTGCCATCAGTCAAAGCTCCTCAGGGCCAGGCCGGTGGCGATCATCAATGCTGGCGCATCCAGCGCCAGCGCGTGGGCCTGAACCTTCGGCCCCAGCGTCATCTGCGCCAGCGGGTTGGCGACCACGGTGGTCACGCCCAGCTGTTCTTCGACCATCTCCGGCAGGCGCGACAGCGCCGCGCAACCGCCGGCCAGCACGATGCAGTCGACGCGATTGAATTCGCTGCCCGCGTAGAAGAACTGCAGCAAACGGCTGATCTGCTGCACCGTCGCTTCTTTGAACGGCTCCAGCACCTCGACCTCGTAGCTCTCCGGCAACCCCCCCTGGCGCTTGGCCAGGCCGGCTTCTTCGTAGGTCAGGCCATAGCGGCGCATCACTTCATCGGTGAGCTGCTTGCCGCCGAACACCTGTTCGCGGCTGTACAGGCTACGACCGGAGCGCAACACGCTCAGCGTGGTCATGGTCGCGCCGATATCGACCAGCGCCACCACCGCATCGGCGGCCACCGGCAGTTCGCTGGCAACCAGGGCAAAAGCGTTTTCGACCGCGAAGGCCTCCACGTCCATCACCTTGGCGGTCAGGCCACCGAGTTCCAGCGCCGACTGGCGCAATTCCACATTCTCCGAGCGCGAGGCGGCCAGAAGCACCTGGACCATGTCCGGGCTATTGGGCATCGGGCCAAGCACCTCGAAATCGAGATTCACTTCCTCGATCGGGTACGGAATGTAATTGGTGGCTTCCAGTTCGACCTGGGCTTCCAGATCGCTGTCGTCCAGATCGGCCGGCATGGGGATCAACTTGGTGATCACCGCCGACCCGGCAACGGCCGCAGCCGCATTCTTGGCCTTGCTGCCGGAGCGATTGATGGCGCGGCGAATGGCTTCACCCACCGCCTCCACTTCGACGATGTTCTTTTCCACCACCGCGTTCGGCGGCAATGGTTCCACCGCGTAATGTTCCACGCGAAAACGGTTCCCGCTGCGCGACAGCTGCAAGAGCTTCACGGCAGTAGAACTAATGTCGACACCAATCAGTGGCGACTGACTCTTTGGTAAAAGCCCCACGGTAACTCCCCTGCCGACGGGCACTTGGACGCATGTCTGCGCCCTCGTATTAATAATCAAATTTTAACAGTTGACAAGCCCTTCACGCGCAAGGCAATGACCCCGCGACCGTGACCCCAGTGCTGTCTTCTGCGATCCCCAGAGTTCGGCCCCAGCCAAACTCGGCGTCATCTATACTCTGTGACCAAGAAATCTGCAATCGGAATCTCTCTTACATGCCCCGTATTCGCCGTTGGCTGGGCTGGATCCTGGCCACGCTCGTTGTGCTCGCACTGCTCGGCGCTATTGCTGCCGGCGGCCTGTATTACGCCATTTCCTCCAAGTTGCCGGACGTGCAGTCGCTCAAGCAGGTCGAGCTGCAGGAGCCGATGTACGTCTATTCCAGCGACGGCCGCCTGATGGCCGTCTACGGCGAGACCCGGCGCTATCCGATCCAGATGAAGGACGTGCCGCTGCGCCTGAAGCAGGCCTTCCTGGCGACCGAGGACGCGCGCTTCTACGAGCACGGGGGCGTGGACTACAAGGGCATCGCCCGCGCGGTGTGGCTGCTGGCCAGTACCGACGCCAAGCGCGTGCCGGGCGGCTCGACCATCACCCAGCAGGTGGCGCGGCAGTTCTTCCTCAGTTCCGAATACAGCTACACCCGCAAGCTCGCCGAGATCCTGCTAGCGCGCAAGATCGAGAGTGAACTGAGCAAGGACGAGATCTTCGAGCTGTATCTCAACAAGAGCTTCTTCGGCAATCGCGCCTACGGCGTCGGTGCCGCCGCCGAGTACTACTACGGCAAGAAGATGAGCGAGCTGAGCCTGGACGAGATGGCCTCGCTGGCCGGCATCCCCAAGTTCCCGTCCAGCGGAAATCCGATCAGCAACCCTGAGCGTGCCCAGGAACGTCGCGACTACTACGTGCTGCAACGCATGGCCGACCTGGGCTTCGTCAGCCAGGCCGAAGCCGATGCCGCCAAGGCGGTGCCAATGCACGCCAAGCCGCATGAGCCGCCGGTCGAGGTGTACGCCCCGTACGTGGCCGAGCTGGTGCGCCAGGAGATGATCGCCAAGTACGGCGGCGATGTGCTCAACAAGGGCTACCACGTCACCACCACCATCGATTCCACCCTGCAGACCGGTGCCGACGCAGCGGTTGCCGAAGGCCTGCGCCTGTACGACCACCGCCATGGCTGGCACGGTGTGGAGCAGCATTTCGATGTCGCCGCCGATGCGGATGCGCCGGCCCTGGCCAAGCATCTGTCGGGCGCTTTTACCCAGGGCGGCCTGCGCGCAGTCATCGTGGCGCGCACCAATGCAGACGGCGGCGTCACCGTCGTGCAGAGCGACAAGACCGAGTTGACCCTGCCAGCCAGCGCCAGCCGCTGGACCAACAAGACCCCGGCCAAGCTGCTGACGCGCGGCGACCTGACCCGCATCCGCGCTGGCGAGAAAGAAGGCGAATGGATCATCGACCAGCTGCCGCGCGGCCAGGCGGCGCTGGTGTCGCTGGATGCCAACAGCGGCGCATTGCGCGCCCTGGTCGGCGGTTTCAGCTTCGCCGGCAACAAGTTCAATCGCGCCACCCAGGCACGCCGCCAGCCCGGCTCCAGCTTCAAGCCGTTCGTGTATGCGTCGGCGTTTGAAAAAGGCTTCAACCCGGCCTCGATCGTGCTGGATGCGCCAGTGGTGTTCCGCGATCGTCGCGGCAAGACCTGGTCCCCTCAGAACGATGGCGGCGGCTTCCGCGGCCCAATGCGGCTGCGCGAGGCACTGGTGCAATCGCGCAACCTGGTGTCAGTGCGTCTGCTGGATGCGATCGGCGTCGATTTCGCACGCAAATACATCAGTCAGTTCGGTTTCCAGGAGGCCGAGTTGCCGCCCAACCTGTCGATGTCGCTGGGTACCGCGTCGCTGACGCCGCTATCGGTGGCCCGTGGCTACGCGGTGTTCGCCAACGGCGGTTCGCGCGTGGACACCTGGATCGTGGACGAAGTGAAAGACCGCGACGGCACCGTGGTGTTCAAGGAAGTGCCCGCAGTGGCCTGCCGTACCTGTGCGATGCAGGGCGGCACGGCCGCGCCGGTAAGCCAGGTGGTGGATGGGTTCAACTTCGGCGCTCAGGCGCCGGCCACTCCACCTGCGGCTCCATCGACCGATGCGGCGCCGACGCCAGCAGAAACCGCGCCGGCGGCAATTGCCGAAACCAAGATCGCGCCGCGCGCCATCGATGCACGCACCGCCTACCAGTTGGTGTCGATGATGCGCGATGTGGTTCAGCGCGGCACCGGCACCGCGGCCAAGGTACTGGGACGCGAAGACGTGGGCGGCAAGACCGGCTCGACCAACGATCACCGCGACGCCTGGTTCTCCGGCTTCGGCGGCCCGTATGCCACCACCGTGTGGGTGGGCCGCGACGACTTCCGCTCGCTCGGTTATCGCGAGTACGGCGGCAAGGCCGCACTGCCGATCTGGATCGACTACATGCGCGTGGCGCTGAAGGACAAGCCGATCGCCGCCAACGACCCGCCCGAGGGCATGACCCAGGCCACCATCAATGGCGCGGTGGAATGGGTCAAGAACGAAGACCTGGATCGCCTGCAGGATTACGACTACGGCCTGCAGGAACAGCAGGACGAGAAGGCGTTCGATATTTTTTAAGAGCCGGGATTCGGAAATGGGGAATCGGAACGGCGTGGCCGGTCCGGTTCCCTTTTTTCTTGGGCGGGTGAGGCGGACGCGGCACGGACGCGGCGTTCCGGGTGCCCAAGCAGAGCGCTGCCGCGGGCGGCGCTGACTAGCGGGCCGACGCCTCGGTGGCGTTGGAGCGTTGGTGTCAATTTTGCTCCTTACGCGCTGCCCGTTTGTTTGCCTCGCTAACGCCCTCGGCGTCATGCGTAAGGCGCGAACCCAAGCCACGCCCGACCTGCAACGACTCGCTGCCGACCATGCTGTCAGCGGCCATGGACTGCACCGCGCGCGTCTGTACTGCAGTTTGAATAAAGACGGTAGTGCACGCTGGCACCTGGCAGCTGACTGCCAGGCACGCGACCCGCAGCTGAGCCTTGCTGCCCATCGCCTCATTGGAGCGAGATCGGAAGCAGGATGCAGCTCGTCGTCGAGGTGCACGCCGTGTTCGCCATGTCTTCATCTGGCTGATGTAGAGTCGAACGCAGGTTCATCTGGGGAGCCCGGTCATGCATCACGCACGCCAACACGCCGATACGCGCACCCGGGAACGCCGTCATCGGCTCGCCCACGAGGCCGCAAGACTAATGGCCGAAGGCGGTATTCGCGATTTCCACCAGGCCAAGCTCAAGGCCGCCAGCCGGCTCGGTATTCATGACGACGCATCGCTGCCATGCAACCGCGAGATCGAAGACGCGCTACGCGAGTATCAGCGTCTGTTCGCCGGGCCAGACCATGCAACGCGCTTGCGCCAACGCCGCGAAGCGGCCTTGCGTGCGCTGGAATTTCTGAGCCCGTTCCAGCCGCGGTTGACCGGCCCAGTGCTGGACGGCACCGCCGATGCCAACGCGCCGGTGCAGTTGCAGCTGCATAGCGATGACCCGGACGCCGTGCAGCGCTTCCTGGAAGAACACCGCATTCCTGCGGAAGCGCGCACACGCCGCCTGCGGCTGGACCGCGAGCGTAGCGGCGATTTTCCGGTCTGGCTGTTCAGTGCTGAGGAACTGACGTTCGATCTGACGGTACTGCCCTACGACGCGCTGCGTCAGGCGCCGCTATCGCAGCTGGACGAGAAACCGATGCAACGCGCCTCGGCTGCACAATTGCGACAGGTGCTCGCCGAACAAGAAAGCGCGGATGACCAGCAACGCCGTTGAGCTGCGCACACAATGCCGGTGCATTGGGCGCATGCGCGCAGCTTCCCACACTGCCCCGTCATCTCGTGCAATCACAAAGAGGGCAATGACAGCGCCGCGATGACTGGTACCAACACCAGCCCATCAATGCCCGGTCCGTCTTGGCGAACGCCCAATTTCGATGACGGCGCCAGGCAAAAAAAAACGCCCCGCAATGCGGGGCGTTCGTTTATGCAAACAACCTTGAGCCGATTAACGCTTGGCGCTATCGGTGTAGTCGCGCTTGTCGTAGCCGGTGTAGATCTGGCGCGGACGGCCGATCTTCATTTCCGGGTCGACCTGCTGTTCCAGCCAATGCGACACCCAACCGGCGGTGCGCGCGATGGCGAACATCACGGTGAACATTTCCACCGGGATATTCAGCGCCTTGTAGATCAGGCCCGAGTAGAAGTCGACGTTCGGATACAGCTTGCGCTGCACGAAGTAGTCGTCCTTCAGCGCGGCTTCTTCCAGCTTCAATGCCACTTCCAGCAGCGGGTCGTTGACGCCCAGCTCGCCCAGAACCTTGTGGGTCATCTCGCGGATGATCTTGGCGCGCGGGTCGAAGTTCTTGTAGACGCGGTGACCGAAGCCCATCAGACGGAACGAGGAGTTCTTGTCCTTGGCCTTGGCCACGGCCGACTCGACGTTATCGGCAGTGCCGATCTCTTCGAGCATCTTCAGCACCGCTTCGTTGGCGCCGCCGTGTGCCGGGCCCCACAGCGCGGTGATGCCCGCTGCGACCGACGCGTACGGATTGGCCCCGGTCGAACCGACCAGACGCACGGTCGAGGTCGAGGCGTTCTGTTCGTGATCGGCATGCAGGATGAACAGCAGATCCAGCGCCTTGGCAACGACCGGGTTGATCTCCAGCGGCTCGCTCGGCACTTCGAACATCATGTGCAGGAAGCGGTCGACGTAGTTCAGGTTGTTGCGCGGGTAGCGGATCGGCCAGCCGATCGAATAACGGTACGCGGCAGCTGCCAGGGTCGGCACCTTGGCGATCAGACGGATGGCGGCCTGACGGCGCTGCTCCGGATCGTTGAGGTCCAGGGTGTCATGGTAGAACGCCGACAGCGAGGCGACCGAGCCGGCCAGCATGGCCATCGGGTGTGCATCGTGACGGAAACCGCCGAGGAAGTTCTTCAGCGACTCGTGCATCATCGTGTGATGCGTCACTTCGTGGTCGAACTTCTTGAATTCGTCCGCCGTCGGCAGTTCGCCGTTCATCAGCAGATACGAAACTTCCAGGAAGCTGGACTTCTCGGCGAGCTGTTCGATCGGATAGCCGCGGTACAACAACACGCCGTTGTCGCCATCGATGTAGGTGATGGCCGACTTGCAGCTGGCGGTGGCGGTGAAGCCCGAGTCGTAAGTGAACAGACCGGTTTCTTTGGTCAGCTTGGAAATATCGACGCAGTCATTGCCCAACGTGGGCTTGAGAACCGGCAGAACGACCGACTTGTCGCCGGCGTTGAGCGTGACCTGATCAAGATCGGACACTGTGTACGCTCCTTCAGTGGAAGGCGCCTGATCCCACATGGGCAGGCACGTGATGGAAGTCCAAGGCATCGCCTCGGATCACGCCATTATCGCACAGCAGCATTTTGGCCGTCGCTTGGACAGAAGTCGTAGATGCGGCGGCCGGGACCACGCAAACAAAACACGGATGCCCAAAAAACAATGGCCGCGCAATGCGCGGCCATTGTCGGTACAGCCCGTCCTGCAAGTTCAGCGCGCGTAGCGCTTCTGGAACTTGTCGATACGGCCGCCGGTGTCGATCACCTTGTGCTTGCCGGTATAGAACGGGTGCGACGCCGAGGAGATTTCCACCTTGATCAGCGGATATTCCTGGCCGTCTTCCCACTTGACGGTCTCTTTCGAGCCCATGGTGGAACGGGTCAGAATCTTGAAATCAGACGTCACGTCGTGAAAGACGACGTCTTTGTAGTTGGGATGCACGTTATCTTTCATGGACTTGGCGCCGGGCTGCCTGGATAAGCCGGGCATTATAGCGGCCATCTTTCGCCCGGCGCAAGGTGGCCCTAGCGGGCCGCCAATGCCGCCCCCACCAGACCGTAGAACTGCCCACGGTCGTACTCCAGCAGCAGGTTGGCATTGTCGGGCGCGCCACCTTGCCGGTTCCAGTCCACCAGGGTCATGCCGCGGGTGTGGGTGCCGGACAGTTCGATATGGACCGGGCGCTGCTCCAGGCGCTGGGCCCCTTCCGGGTGCAGGGCGAACGCCATCGCCAGTGCGTCGGCGGCGTACCAGTACTCGCCACGGCTGTCCTCGGACCACAAGCGGGTCTTGCGCGAGATTTCTTCGTAGAAGCGGGCGCGGGCGCTGTCGGCCGCCAACCATTGCTCGACATCGCGATGCAGCAGGCCGTGCGCGATGGTGGCTTCCCAGTCGGCCACGTCGAAGTGCGGAAAGCCGCGGAACACGATATGTGCGGCCTCCGGGTCGAAGCCGATGTTGAATTCAGCCGCAGCGGTGATGTTGCCGTGCCCGGTCAGCGCCCCACCCATCACGACCAGCCGGCCGACGCGCTGCGGCAGGGTCGGGTCCAGGGTGAGCGCCAGGGCCAGGTTGGTCAGCGGGCCCAGGGCGACCAGCAACAGTTCGCCCGCGTAGTCGTGCGACAAACGCAAGATGGCGAGCGCGGCATGTTCGGCCTCGGCGCTGCGCTTGGCCGCCGGCAGGCCGACATCGCCGAAGCCATCAATGCCGTGCACATGCGCTGCATCGACCGAGGGGTGCAGCAGCGGCTGCGGGCAGCCGGCGTACACCGGCACATCCGCGCGGCGGGCGATTTCGCAAACCTTCAAGGCGTTGCGCACGGTGTGCTCCAGCCCCACGTTGCCGGCAGCGATGGTCAGCCCAACCACCTCATGGCGGTTGTCGTTGAACGCCATCAGCAGCGCCAGCGCGTCATCCACGCCCGGGTCGGTATCGATCAGCAGCGGTATTCTTTTTGTCATGGGATTGGAGAGCAGGCATTCGGGATTCGTTGCCGCATCTTCGCAAGGATCGGCGAGCCGCGCGAATTCCGGGGACGTCCAGGTCGCAGCAACCCCGCTTTGACGAATCCCCAATCCCGACTCCCGAATCCCCGCCACTCAAGCGGCCGCATACCGCACCGCGCCACCGATCCAGCGCGCGACGACACGGTCGGCGATCTCCGGCGCTTCGGCGAGCAGGCGCTCGGCCAGCACCTGCACGCGCGGCAGCAGGCCGGCGTCGCGGGCCAGATCGGCGATGCGAAAGCTGGCCAGGCCGGTCTGCCGGGTACCGAGCAATTCGCCGGGACCGCGCAATTCAAGATCCTTTTCTGCAATCACGAAACCATCGTTGGTCTGGCGCATGGTTTCCAGGCGCTGGCGCGCCATCATCGACAGCGGCGCCTGATACAGCAGCACGCAACTGGACGCTGCGGCGCCGCGGCCGACCCGGCCACGCAGCTGATGCAGCTGCGCCAAGCCAAGGCGCTCGGCGTTTTCGATGATCATCAGCGAGGCATTGGGCACGTCCACACCGACTTCGATCACCGTGGTGGCGACCAGCAGATCGCTGCGGCCCTGCTTGAAATCGAGCATGGCCTTTTGTTTTTCGGCCGGTTTCATGCGGCCATGCACGAGTGCGACGCGCACGCCGGGTAGCTGCTCCGATAAGGCCTGGAAGGTGACTTCGGCGGCCTGCGCTTCGATGCGCGGCGGGCCGGCCGGTGCGGCTTTGCCCGGGTCCTCGCTTTCTTCGATGAGCGTGCACACCCAATACGCCTGGCGACCTTCGGCGCAAGCGGCGCGGATGCGTTCGACCAGATCTGGGCGCCGTTCTGCGCTCAGGACGATGGTCTGCACCGGCGTGCGGCCGGGCGGCAACTCGTCGATGGCCGACACGTCCAGATCCGCGTAGGTCGACATCGCCAGGGTGCGCGGGATCGGCGTGGCGGTCATCACCAGCTGATGCGGCACGCTGCCGGCAGCCGCACCCTTGTCGCGCAGCGCCAGACGCTGGTGCACGCCGAAGCGGTGCTGCTCGTCGATGATGGCCAGCGCCAGGTCGCGGAAGACCACCGCCTCCTGCATCAAGGCATGCGTGCCGACCACCACCTGCGCCTGGCCGGAGGCGACCTCCGCCATCGCCGCCGCACGTGCCTTGCCGGTGACCTTGCCGGCCAGCCAGACGATGCGCACGCCCAGCGGCTCCAACCAGCCGCGCAGGTTGGTGAGGTGTTGCTCGGCCAGCAGTTCGGTGGGCGCCGCCAGTGCGACCTGCTTGCCCTGCTCCACCGCCAACATCGCTGCCATGGCAGCGACCACTGTCTTGCCGCTGCCGACATCGCCTTGCACCAGCCGCAGCATCGGCGAGGGCTGCGCCAGGTCGTGCGCGATCTGTTCGAACACGCGTTGCTGGGCACCGGTGAGCTGGAATGGCAAGGCGGCGCGCAACCGCCGTACCAGCGTGCCATTGCCAGGCAGCACCGGCGCATGAAAACGTTGCAGGGCGATGCGCTGGCGACGCAGGCTGAGTTGGTGCGCGAGCAGTTCTTCGAGCGCCAGCCGCTGTTGTGCGGGGTGTCCGCCAGCGAGCAGTTGCTGTGGATCCGTGTTCACCGGTGGGCGGTGCATGGTCAGCAATGCACTGCGTAGCGACGGCAATCGTTCGTCCTGCAGCCAGTGCGGCGGCAGCAATTCCAGTGCGGCCTCTGGCGGCAACCGCTCGAGCGCCTGGCCGATGAGTTTGCGCAGCGTAGCCGGGCCGACGCCTTCAAGCACCGGATAGACCGGGTCCAGGCAGTCGCCCAGGTCTGCGTCTTCGTCCGCCGCGAGCACGCGGTAGCTGGGATGGACAATTTCCCAACCGTTCTGGCCGGGCTTGGGCATGCCGAACACACGTACGCGTGTGCCCACTGCAAACTGCGCAACCTGCGCGGCGCGAAAATGGAAGAAGCGCAGCACCACGCTGCCGTGCGAATCGTCCGAGATCGCTACACGCAGCACCGGCCGGAAGCGAAAGCCGCGCTCCACCGCCTCCACCCGCCCCTCGATCTGTGCCGGCACACCGCTTTGCAGCTGCGCGATCGTGGTCAGCCGGGTGCGGTCTTCATACCGCAGCGGCAGATGCAGCCACAGGTCCTGCACGCTCAGGATGCCGCGCGCGGCAAATTTGTCGGCCACTTTGGGGCCGACGCCGGGCAGGCTGGATAGCGGAACCTGGCCGGCAACGGCCAGGCTCGGCGTGGCGACGCTCGCGCGCGGCACGGCCAGTCGGATCAGTCGCGCCGGATCACCCGAGCACCATCACTCAAGCACCATCACCGCATCGACTTCGAAACCGGCGCCCTTGGGCAGGCCGGAGACTTCAATGGTGGAACGCGCCGGGAACGGGGCCTGGAAGTAGTCCTGCATCACCGCATTGACCGCGGCGAACTGGCCCAGGTCGGTCAGGTAAAGGCCCAAGCGTACGATCTTGTCGAGCGAGCCACCGGCGGCTTCGGCCACGGCCTTGAGGTTGTCGAACGCGCGGCGCGCCTGGGCACCGATGTCGCCCGGCACGATCTCGCCGGTGGCCGGGTCCAGCGGGATCTGGCCGGAGAAATACACCGTGTTGCCGGCGCGCACGGCCTGCGAGTAAGGGCCGATGGCGGCAGGCGCCTGGTCGGTATGGACGATCTGGGACATGGCGACTCCGTCAACACTGAAAACGAACGCGCATTGTATCGGCGCATGCCAGTGACGGGCGAATGGGGACTGCGCGGTGACGGCGCGCGGGTGGGGGTTGTCGAGCAGTGGTGCGTTGCTCGATGGGTTGGGCATCTTGCGGTGGATTCAGTTGCTGCTCGCTTTCGCCTGCGCGCGCGATGATTTTGATGGGGCTGTACATACGAGGCTGGCGCGCAGTCGCGCAATCGTTACGACGCGGTGGTACTCACGA
Organism: Xanthomonas vesicatoria ATCC 35937; assembly: GCF_001908725.1. Classification (NCBI taxonomy): domain Bacteria; kingdom Pseudomonadati; phylum Pseudomonadota; class Gammaproteobacteria; order Lysobacterales; family Lysobacteraceae; genus Xanthomonas; species Xanthomonas vesicatoria. The sequence continues at coordinate 1,770,031 of NZ_CP018725.1, forward strand.
TACCGAGAACGCGCAGCCCCACACGGTCGACACCGAGTCAGAAATGGACCACTCCTCCGCCGCAGCGCAACAGCCACGCTGAGAGTCGCACAGTGCCGCCACGCCACTACCGCAAACGTGCAACCCAGCCGGGCTAGGTGATGGGCGCCGGATTGAACAAGGCCAGATCGTTGTGCAGGCGGTGGTGCTCGGTCCAGGTGCGCTGGCCGCTGGCAACGTCCAGATAGCGCTGGAACAGCTCCCAGCCCAGTTGTTCCAGCGTCTTGGCACCGGTGGCCACGCCGCCGGCGTCGATGTCCATCAGGTCGGACCAGCGCTGCGCCAGTTCGCTGCGGGTAGCCACCTTGATCACCGGCACCATGCCCAGGCCGTACGGCGTTCCGCGGCCGGTGGTGAATACATGCAGGTTCATGCCGGCGGCCACCTGCAGCGTGCCGCAGACGAAATCGCTGGCCGGGGTGGCGCAGTACTGCAGTCCGCGTCCTTTGACGCGCTCGCCGGGTGTCACCACGCCGTTGATCGGCGAGGAGCCGGACTTGGCGATCGAGCCCATCGCCTTTTCCACGATGTTGGCCAGCCCGCCCTTCTTGTTGCCGGGCGTGGTGTTGGCGCTGCGATCGGCCTGCCCGCGCGCCAGGTAGGCGTCGTACCAGGCCATCTCGCGCACCAGCGCCTTGGCCACGTCGGCATTGGCGGCGCGTGGCACCAGCAGGTGGATGCCGTCGCGCACTTCGGTGTTTTCCGAGAACATCACCGTGGCGCCGGCGCGCACCAGCAGGTCGGTCGCCACGCCCAGGCCCGGGTTGGCGGTGACGCCGGAAAATGCATCGCTGCCACCGCACTGCATGCCCACCACCAGTTCGCTGGCCGGCACCGTTTCGCGGCGGCGCAGGTCCAGATGGCGCAGGCGTTCTTCGGCCATGGCCATGATCGAGCCCACCATGTCGGCAAAGCCAAGGCTGGCTTCCTGCAGGCGGTAGACGCCGCTGTCGTCGGCGCTGGCGTCGTCCGGCAGCAGGCGCTCGGGCGCAAGTTTTTCGCAGCCCAGGCCCACGATCAGCGCCTGCCCGCCGAAGTTGGGGCTGCGCGCGATGTTGCGCAGCGTGCGGATGGGGATGATGGCCTCGGGCGCGGTGATCGCCACGCCGCAGCCGTAGACGTGATTGACCGCCACCACGTCGTCGACATTGGGATACTTGGGCAGCAGCTCGGTGCGGATGCGTTCCACCGCATGGCCGAGCACGCCCACCACGCACTGCACGCTGGTCATGATGCCCAGGATGTTGCGCGTGCCCACGCTGCCATCGCGGTTGCGGTAACCCTGGAAGGTGTAGCCCTCCAGCGGCTCGGGCTCTGGCGCCGGATGCAGCGCCAGATCCAGCGTGGCCAGCTCGGGGGCCTCCGGCATCGCCAGCAGTTGCTCGCTGACCCAGGCGCCGCGTGCGATCGCGGCATTGGCGGTGCCGATCACCGCGCCCAGGCGGATCACCGGGGCGCCGGCGGGCAAGTCGCGCAGCGCCATCTTGTGGCCCTGGGGAATGTGTTCGATGGCGGTGAGCCCATCCGGAAAGGTGGCACCGGCCGGCGCACCGTCATCGTTGACGACGATGGCGACGTTGTCGCGCGCATGCGCACGGATGCTGAGCCAGCGGGTGGGTTGCGGGGTTGCGGACATCGTGGGGCTACCTTGCAAGCGTGGGGTGGAATGCATTACCGGTCGGGGCTGTCGAACTGACGGCGGTACTGCAGGATCAAGCGGTTTTCATCGACATTGCGTTGGTAATTGGAGCGGAAGGTGCCGTTGAACCAGATGACGCTCACATGCTTGAAGCGCTCGTTCTGGAACTGATAGGTGGTCAAGACGTCGCGGGCCCACTCGCGGCCTTCGCCGGCGTAGGTGGCCGGCTGTGCATGGTCGCCGCTGATGTAGCGCGCCATGACGCTGAGCCCGGGGATGCCGATGCTCTTGCCATCGATGCTGTAACGCAGCTGCCAGCTGCGCTCGCCGCGTTCGAGAAAGTCGTTGATGAAAGTCCAGTTGAAGACATTACCGTCGGTGCCGCCCGGCCAGGGCATCGCGCTGGGGCCGGACAGGCGTTGATAGCCGGCGCCGAATTCCTGCCCACCGGTGCGCCAGGACACCATGCTGCTGAACATGCGGTTGTCGATCGGCCCGGCACGCGACTGGCCCACGTCATCGGTGCGGAAATAACGCAGGTCTACGCGTAACTGATCCTTGCCGAATTTTTGCGTCTGGATGACGTTGTAGAGCTGCTGCCGGTAGATGTCTTCCATCACCGCGCCCTGATAGCGCAGCTGCGTGCCGGGCGCAACGCTGTAGGTGGCCGAGACAAGATCCAACGCATCCGAATCGGGCGTACCCAGAAAACGGCGATTCTTGTTGGTCAAGGTGATGGGCACGCGCGAATCGCCATCGCGGTACCAGGCGCTGGTGAAACGCGCGAGCAACAGGTCGAGCTTGGGTACGTCTTTGGATTCCAGCGTCACGCCTTGAAACGTCTCCGGCATGATGCGGGTGATGCTGGCGCGCACCAGCGGCTCGTTGGGAATGAAGCTGCCCCACTTCAACTCGGTTTGCGAGGCGCGCAGCTTGAGCGTGGGCGCCACCCGCGTCAGCGCGTGTTGCGCGCTGCCATCGTCGTTGTTGGGCAGCAGGCCGGTGCCGCCTTCGGCGCGCACGCCATCGAGCTTGAAATCGCCGATGCCGAGCAGATCCAGCCCGGCGCCGATCGGGCCATGCGTATAGCCGCTCTTGGCATCCACCACGAACCCCTGCGCCCATTCGGCGCGCTTGCCCTGCCCTTCGCCACTGCGGAAGTCGCGGTTGTAATAGAAGTTGAGCGCAGTGACCTCGGCCGTTGCACCATTCCAGAATCCCGCGTCCGGTTCCTGCGCACGCGCAGCTCCGCCCGCACCGACCGCCAGCAGCGCTGCGCTGCCGAGTGCCATCACGTTTTTCATCGTCCCGCTCTCCACCTGCCAGACCTCTTCGACTCGGCCACTGCATGCCGTGCATTCGGCGGCAGCCACCGCACGGTTAGCGCACCAGGCACGGCCGCTTGTTGTCGAAGCTCCAGTTGGGAATCAAGGCCTGCATCGCGGTGGCATCATCGCGCGCACCCAGGCTCAGACTTTGGTAAGTGCGATGCGCCGCATCCAGGGCATCCATATCGAGTTCGATACCCAAACCGGGCTTTGCCGGTACCTGGATCTGGCCGCCGACGATCTGCAATGGGTGATGGGTCAGGCGTTGGCCGTCCTGCCAGATCCAGTGCGTGTCGATCGCGGTGACCCGCCCCGGCGCTGCTGCGGCGACGTGGGTGAACATCGCCAGCGAAATATCGAAGTGATTGTTGGAATGCGAGCCCCAGGTCAGACCCCAGTCGCGGCATAGCTGCGCCACCCGCACCGCGCCTTGCAGCGTCCAGAAATGCGGGTCGGCCAGCGGGATATCTACCGATTGCAGCTGGATGGCGTGGCCCATCTGTCGCCAGTCGGTGGCGATCATGTTGGTGGCGGTCGGCAAGCCGGTAGCACGGCGGAATTCGGCCATGATCTCGCGGCCGGAATAGCCATCCTGCGCACCGCACGGGTCTTCGGCATAGGCCATCACGCCGTGCATATCGCGGCATAGGGCGATGGCTTGCTCCAGCGACCATGCGCCATTGGGGTCCAGGGTGATGCGCGCCTGCGGGAAACGTCTGTGCAACGCGACAATGGCCTCGATCTCATCTTCGCCGCGCAATACGCCGCCTTTGAGCTTGAAGTCGCGAAAGCCGTATTTTTCGTAGGCTGCTTCGGCCAGGCGCACCACCGAAGCCGGCGTCAAGGCTTCCTGGTCGCGCACCGCCTCCCAGTCATCGCGAGCACCGCTGCCGTCGCGATAATCGAACGCGGTCTTGCGCCGGTCGCCGATGAAAAACAGATAGCCCAGCACATCCACCGCATCGCGTTGCTGGCCTTCGCCGAGTAAGGCGGCGACCGGTTGATCGAGGAACTGCCCCAACAGATCCAGCAACGCCGATTCGATGGCGGTCACCGCGTGGATGATGCGCAGATCGAAGGTCTGCAGGCCACGGCCGGCGCTGTCGCGGTCCGCAAAGGCAGTGCGCACCTGGTTGAGGATGCGCTGATACTCGGCGATGGAGCGGTCGCGAACGAGCGGCGCCGCCTCGTGCAACAAGCCGGCGATGGCCGCGCCGCCAGGCACTTCGCCCACGCCGGTGCGTCCAGACGAATCGCGCAGCACCAATACATTGCGGGTGAAGTACGGCGCGTGTGCGCCACTGAGGTTCAGCAGCATGCTGTCCTGGCCGGCGACCGGCACCACGCGGATGTCGGTGATGCGCGGCGTGGCGCCGATACTTGCAGGTGCGGTATGGATATTCATCGAAAGTCTCCGAAGGCGGTCACAGCGGTGCGGGCACGGGCATGGACGGGCCGCCGGGCGGCGCCTTGAGTTCCACGCGCTTGATCTCGCCCACCACCACCAGGTAGGACACCACCGCCAGCAAGGCATTGAGCCCGACGAACACCAGCGCCCATTCGAAGGTGCCGGTGGTGGACACGATGTAGCCGATGACGATCGGCGTGGTGATGCCGGCGATGTTGCCGAAGGTGTTGAACAGGCCACCGGACAGGCCGGCGATTTCCTTGGGCGAGGTGTCGGCCACCACCGCCCAGCCGAGTGCGCCGATGCCCTTGCCGAAGAAGGCCAGCGCCATCAGCCCGACCACCATCCATTCGGCCTGCACGTAGTTACACCCGATCATCGTCACCGACATCAACATGCCGACCACGATCGGTGTCTTGCGCGAGACGGTGAGCGAATACCCACGCCGCACCATGCGGTCGGACACATAGCCACCCAGCACGCCACCGATGAAGCCGCACACCGCCGGCAACGAGGCCACAAAGCCGGCCTCAAGGATCGACATGCCGCGCTCCTTGACCAGATACACCGGGAACCAGGTCAGGAAGAAGTACGTCAGCGTGGTGATGCAGTACTGGCCGATATACACGCCCAGCAGCATGCGGTTGCACAACAACTGCTTGGCGTAATGCCATTGCGTGCCTTTGGGTTGGCTACCGGGCTTGTTGCCCTGCTCCATATCCACCAGCGCGCCGTTGCGCTGGATGTAGTCCAGCTCCTGCGCAGACAGGCGCGGATGTTCGCGTGGGGCATAGATGGTCTTGCGCCATACCAGCGCCAGCAATACGCCCGCCGCGCCCATCACCAGAAACACATGTTCCCAACCCCAGGCGTGCACCAGCCAGCCCATCAGCGGCGCAAATGCCACCGTGGCGAAGTACTGCGCGGAATTGAAGATCGACGCGGCCAGCCCGCGCTCGGCGGTGGGAAACCAGGCAGCCACGATGCGGCTATTGCCCGGGAACGACGGCGCTTCGGCAATGCCGACCAGAAAGCGCAGCACGAACAAGGTGGTGACCGCCCAGGTGACCGGCACCCAGTCGATAAAGCCCTGCAAGGCGGTGAACAGCGACCAGATCAGCAGCGACAGGCCATACACGCGCCGCGAGCCGAAGCGATCGAGCAACCAGCCGCCGGGAATCTGCCCGGCCACATACGCCCAACCGAACGCGGAAAAAATGAAACCCATCTGCAGCGCGTCGATGCCCAGCGCATCCTGAACCGCGGAACCGGCGATGGACAAGGTGGCGCGATCGGCATAGTTGATCGTGGTCACCACGAACAACATCAGCAAGATCAGATAACGCCTGCGCGGAACCGTCGTTGAACCGACTATCTTTGAATCGATAGCCATCATCGTTCCTCACCTATGACGATGGAAGCGCACTGCGCTTCGGTACTCCAAGTTGCGCCTGCAGATGGCGTACCGGACCCTCCTCCGGCACGCCTCAGGCATCGTCGCCGCCGTCGCTGTCAGTCGTGCCCCAGCGCGCCATCGACGCGTCGCCACAGCCCGAGCGGGTTGCCGTGTGCAACCGCAGCGGGCAGCAGTGCGGCCGGCAGATCCTGATAGCAAACCGGGCGCAGGAAGCGGTCGATCGCCAGCGTGCCGACCGAGGTGCTGCGGCTGTCGGAGGTGGCCGGGAACGGGCCGCCGTGCACCATCGCGTGGCAGACCTCCACGCCGGTGGGCCAGTCGTTGACCAGGATGCGGCCGGCCTTGCGCTCCAGTACCGGCAGCAATGCGGCCGCCAGCGCGATATCGCCGTCGTCCATGTGCAAGGTAGCGGTGAGCTGGCCTTCCAGGTGCTCGCTCAGCGCGCGCAGCTGATCGATGTCCTTGCAACGCACCAGCAGCGACGAAGCGCCGAACACTTCGGCCTGCGATGCTTCATCGGCCAGGAAGGCATCGGCGTCGGTGCCGAACAACGCCGCCGGGCAACGCCCTGCTTCCGGCGCGGCGCCGCGTGCCAACGTGGCGACCTGCGGATGCCCGGCCAGACGCTGCACGCCCTGCGCATAGGCTTTGCCAATGCCTGCAGTGAGCATGGCTGCCGGCGACACCGCCTGCAGCGCTTGTGTCGCCGACGCGATAAACGCATCCAGCGCCGGCGAATCGATCGCCAGCAGCAGGCCGGGGTTGGTGCAGAACTGCCCGGCGCCCAAGGTGAGCGAACCCACGAATGCCTTCCCCAGATCCGATGCGCGTGCCTGCAGCGCCTGCGGCAGCAGATACACCGGATTGATCGCGCTCATCTCCGCATACACCGGAATCGGCTCGCGACGTGCGGCGGCAATCTTGACCAGGGCCATGCCGCCAGCGCGCGAGCCGGTGAACCCCACCGCCTTGATGCGCGCATCGGCCACCAGCTGCGCGCCGATCTCGATGCCGGCGTCGAACAGCAGCGAGAACACGCCTTCGGGCAGGCCGCACTGCGCCACCGCCGCCTGGATTGCACGGCCCACCAATTCCGACGTGCCCGGATGCGCGCTGTGCGCCTTGACCACCACCGTGCAGCCGGCCGCCAGTGCCGAGGCGGTATCGCCGCCGGCTACGGAGAACGCGAGCGGGAAATTGCTGGCACCGAACACCGCCACCGGCCCCAACGCGATATGCCGCTGACGCAGATCTGCACGCGGCAACGGCGTGCGCTGCGGCAGCGCCGGGTCGATGCGCGCCTCCAACCAGCTGCCTTCGCGCACCACGCTGGCGAACAGGCGCAGCTGGCCCACGGTACGTCCGCGCTCGCCTTCCAGGCGCGGGCGCGGTAAACCGCTTTCCTGCATGGCGCGTTCGATCAATGCATCGCCCAGCGCCAGGATCTGCTCGGCAATGGTCTCCAGAAAGGCGGCGCGCACTTCCAGCGAGGTGTCGCGATAGGAATCGAACGCCGCGTGCGCCAGCGCGCAGGCCTGATCCAGATCCTGTGCGCTGGCCGAGGCGAACACCGGCTGCAGCGCTTCGCCGCTGGCCGCATCCAGCCCCTGAAACACCGCACCGGCGCCGGGCACGCTGCGCTGGCCGATCAACGATTCACCCTGGATGGCATGCATCAGCGGCGTCCTCCGATCAATTGCTTGAGCTGGGCGAATTCGTCCTCGTTGAGGTCGGCCAATGGCGTGCGTACCGGACCGGCCGGGCGGCCGACCGCGCGCATGCCGGCCTTGACGATCGACACCGCATACCCGGCGCGGCGATTGCGCAGCACGGTGTACGGCAGGACGAAGTCGTTGAGCTCGCGGTAGATGGTGGCGTGGTCGCGGGCGCGCACCGCCGCATAGAACGCCAGCGCCCACTCCGGCAGGAAATTGAAGATGGCCGACGAGTAGGTGGTGACGCCCATTTCCAGATACGGCAGCGCGAAGGTTTCCGCGGTCGGCAGGCCGCCCACGTACAACAACCGGTCGCCCAGCCGTGCGTAGATGCGGGTCATGCGGTCCACATCGCCGATGCCATCCTTGTAGCCCACCAGGTTGGGGCAACGCTCGGCCACCCGCGCCAGCGTCACGTCGTCGAGCTTGGCGTTGGCGCGGCCGTAGACGATCACGCCCAGCTTGGTCGCCTTGCAGACGCGCTCGACATGGTCGGCCACGCCGTCGGCATCGCACTCGGTGAGGTACGGCGGAAACAGCAGGATGCCGTCGGCATCGTTGCGCTCGGCGGCTTGCGCCATCTCCATGGCGATGGCGGTGCCGTAGCCGGCCGGTGCGATGACCGGCATGCGGCCAGCGGTCTGGATCACCGCCGCGCGCACGGCGCGGTTCACTTCATCCAGCGTCAGCGAAAACAGCTCGCCAGTGCCGCCGGCAGCAAACAGGCCGGCGGCCGGATGCGAGGACAGCCAGTCCAGATTGTTGCGGTAGGCGGGTTCGTCGAAGGCGAAGTGGGCATCGAAATGGGTCACCGGAAACGACAACAGCCCGGCGCCAAGCGCTTGGGCCATTTCGGACGGGGTGTATCTGCTGCTCATCGGACAAACGCTCCTGGGCGGGGGATGCGGTTGATCCTAGAAACGCGGATCGTTGCTGGTCCAAACCAAAGGCCGTATCGTTTGATACGCAAGTTGAATCAATCGCGCCACAGATCGATGTAGTGCGCCGCAAATGGCTGCTTTGCAACGCTTTTTCGCCACTGCGTAATTATGGGTAGTGGCGTCCGCCAGCGTCGTTTTTCGCACAGCGCCGCCTATTCATTCGCGCTGGCCGCAGCGGGATGTTGCGGGTGCAGCATCCAATTCATCTGTTTTGTCATGCGAGGCCCGCTCACCATGTTCGATCTGCAGCAACTGCGTTGCTTTGTCGCCGTCGCCGACGAACTGCATTTCCGTCGCGCCGCCGAGCGCCTGAACATGACGCAGCCGCCGCTCAGCCGGCAGATCCAGCTGCTGGAGCACAGCGTCGGCACCACGTTGTTGGAGCGCAACAGCCGGCATGTGCGGCTGACCCAGGCCGGGCGCAGCCTGCTGGCCGAAGCACGCGCGATCCTGCGCATGGCCGAGAACGCCGGCCTGCGCGCACGCCGCATCGGCACCGGCGATGCCGGCAGCGTGTCGGTGGGGTTCACCGCCGGCGCCAGTTACCGCTTCCTGCCCGAAGCGATTGCCCGGTGGCGCAGGCAAGCGCCAGATGTGGATCTGCAACTCAAGGAGATGGTCAGCCTGGCGCAACTGGATGCGCTGGACGCAGGCCGGCTGGATATCGGCCTGCTGCGCCCGCCGATCCAGCGCCAGGGCCTGCACAGCCGCTGCGTGGCGCGCGAACCGTTGATCGCCGCCTTGCCGGAAGACGCGCCGCTGGCGCAACACGAGAGCCTGCGCCTGCAGGATTTCCACGGGCAGCCGCTGGTCAATTACGCCCCGGATGAGGCGCGCTATTTCTACGATCTGCTGGCGCAGTTGTTCGGCAGCCGCGGCATCGCGCCGCGTTCGGTGCAATACGTCAGCCAGATCCACTCGGTACTGGCGCTGGTGCGCGGCGGCATGGGCATGGCACTGGTGCCCGAAGGTGCGAGCGGCCTGCGCTACGCCGGCATCGTGTATCTGCCGCTGCGCGATGAGACGCCGGCCACGCCGGTGGAACTGCATCTGGTGTGGAAGCAGGACAACGACAATCCGGCGCTGCGCCGCTTGATCGCCTGAGCCGGGCAACGCGCTTGGGCTGCCACATCCTCACCGCAGCGCGCCCAGTGACCGACTGACGCCCAGGTCTTGAGCAGCTGGCAAAACGCGGGCTCGCCGCCAGACGGCGCGGCGGGTGCTCGGTGCGGCATGAACCACTCGTAGACTGCGGCTCTTCCGCGCCGCCTACCCCACCTGCCGACTGCTCGCCAGGTCTTGTTAGCCGCCCTTACTGCCGCCCCACGCTCTGCACCACGTGCAGGCGCCGCAGCCGGCGCATCACTTCAGCCAGATGGCGGCGGTCGCGGACCTGGATGTTGAAGCGCAGCACGGCCGCATTGAAATCGCGGTCCAGGTAGTCCACACGTTCGATGTTGGACTTGCTTTGCGCGATCGCCGCGGCCAACTGCGCCAGCACGCCGGTACGGTTTTCCACTTCCACCACCAGCGCGGTGTCGTAATCGCCGGTGACGTTGGAGTCCCAATCGATCGGCACCCAGCGCTCGGGCGATTTGCGCAGCTCGGCCAGGTTAGGGCAATCCAGACGGTGCACCACGATGCCCTTGCCGGCGGTGTGATAGCCCATGATTTCGTCACCGGGAATCGGCTGACAACAGTTGGCGAAACTGATCACGCCGCGCTCGCTGCCGTCGATCAGGATCTTTTCGTGCGAGTGCTTGGAGTGCCCGCCACCGCGCAGTTCCGCGTACGCCATCAAGGCCTGTGCGGCCTGGGTGGGCATCCAGTTGCCCAGCGCCACATCGGCCAGCAGCGCTTCCAGGCGTGGGTAACGGTGTTCGTTGAGGAAGGCGTCCAGCCGGCCCTTGGGCAGGCGTTCGAGCGAGCTGTCCATTGCTTCCAGCGCGCGGTCGAGCATGCGATGGCCGAGCTGTACGGCGTCTTCGTGTTCGAGCTGCTTGAGCTGGTGGCGGATCGCGGTGCGCGCCTTGCTGCTGACCACGAACTCCAGCCACTGCGGCTTGGGCGTGGCCGAACGCGCGGTGATGATCTCCACCGCCTGCCCGCTGACCAGCTTGGTGCGCAGGGGCACCAACTTCTTGTCCACGCGCGAGGCAACCGCGCGGTTGCCGACATCGGTATGCACCGCATAGGCAAAGTCCAGCGCGGTGGAATTTCGCGGCAGCGCCAGGATCTTGCCCTTGGGCGTAAACAGGTAGACCTCGTCCGGGAACAGATCCACCTTGACGTTGTCCAGAAACTCCAGCGACGAACCGGCGGCGCGCTGCGAGTCGATCAGCTCCACGATCCAGTCGTGCGCGCGGCTCTGCGCGCTGTTGGGCGAGGCCGAGCCCACCTTGTAGGTCCAGTGCGCGGCCACGCCGCGTTCGGCAATCAGGTCCATCTCTTCGGTACGGATCTGCACCTCGATCGGCGAGCCGTACGGTCCGAATAGCACCGTATGCAAGGATTGATATCCGTTGGCCTTGGGGATCGCAATGAAATCTCGGAAGCGCCCATCCAGCGGCTTGAAGGTGGCATGCACCGCGCCGAGGGCGTGATAGCAATCGGCCACCGTGCGCACCACCAGGCGAAAGCCGAACACGTCCATCACCTGGTCGAAGGACTTGTTCTCTTCATGCATCTTGGAATAGATGCTCCACGGCGTCTTGATGCGGCTGACCAGGCGGTGCTCCAGCCCTTCCTTGGCCAGCCGCTGCGACAGCTGTACCTCCACCTGCGCCATCGATTCGCGCCGCACCACCGGCTGGCTGCGGATATGTTTTTCGATGATGGCGTGACGCCATGGATACAGCGCGCGGAAGCCCAGGTTTTGCAGTTCGGACTTGATCAGGCTCATGCCTAACCGCTGCGCGATGGGCGCATAGATCTCCAGCGTTTCTCGCGCAATGCGGCCGCGCGCTTCGGTGCTCTGCGCGCCCAGCGTGCGCATGTTGTGCAGGCGGTCGGCCAGCTTGATCATGATCACGCGCAGGTCGCGCGACATCGCCAGCAGCATTTTGCGGAAGCTTTCTGCTGCCGCTTCCTGGCGGTCGCGGAACTTGAGCTTGTCCAGCTTGGTGACGCCATCGACCAGCTCGGCCACCGCCTCGCCGAATTCCGCCGCCAGTTCTTCGCGCGTCAGCGGGGTATCTTCGATGGTGTCGTGCAGGATCGCGGCAATCAGCGATTCCATGTCCAGGCCCAGCTCGGCGAGGACGCCGGCCACGGCCACCGGATGGGTGATGTAAGGCTCGCCCGACTTGCGGGTCTGGCCGGCGTGCGCCGTGGCGCCGACTTCCCAGGCACGGCGCAGGATCGGCAGCTGCTCCTTGGGAAGGTAGCTGGCCGCGCGTTCGAGGTGCAGGACGTATTCGGGGATGGCCGGGTCGGAAGACGGGGACGTCGCCACGGTCGCCTGGGCAGTGGGGCCTGGGTTCATGCGCGAAGACTATGCCAGTGGCCGGTTTGCGGCAACGCGGCATGCATGCCGGACGCGTCGGCGGCCGGCGATCGGACACTGCGCGACCGCCGCATGCCGGCTGCAGCGGCCGCGTGCGCACCCGTCGCAACTTTGCCCAGCACGGCGGCATTTGCCCGAATTGCTACACTCGGTTCCGGATCGCTCCAGGGACCTCACCATGCACGCTCCGCCCGACCTGCTGATCTTCGACTGCGACGGTGTGCTGGTCGACAGCGAGCCGTTGGCATGTGCAGTCCTGGCCCAGGCGCTGCAGCAACACGGCGTGGACATCGATATCGACGGCGTCCAGCAGCACTTCCTCGGGCGCAGCCTGGGCAGTGTGCGCGCGCATGTGCAGACGCTGGGGCGCACGTTGCCGGATACCTTCGAACGCGACCTCACTGCTGCCTTGCTGGCACGCTTCGGCGCGGAACTGCAGCCGATGCCGGGCGTGGCCGCGCTGCTGGACGCAGTGCCGACACCACGCTGCGTTGCGTCGTCCAGCCATCTGGAACGGGTGCGCCTGTGCCTGCAGGTCACCGGCCTGGCGGGTCATTTCGGCGCCCACCTCTACACCGCCGAGCTGGTCGCCCGCGGCAAGCCTGCGCCGGACCTGTTCTTGCTCGCCGCCGCACGCATGCACGCGGCACCTGCATCCTGCCTGGTGATCGAAGACAGCCCCAGCGGCGTGCAGGCCGCCTGCGCGGCCGGGATGCAGGTCTGGGGATTCACCGGCGGCGGCCATCACCGCGCAACTGCGGCGGCCGCCACACTGCTTGCAGCCGCAGGCGCATCGCAGGTGTTTGCAGACATGCCGGCCGTGGCCGCCGCACTGGGCGCCATCGGCACCAAGCGCCTGGGCACTACGTTAGGCTCAGACTTCCACGCAGACAGATGTGACGATGGCCAACCCCGATAACGACACCAGCCGACTCGATGCCGCAGCCAGAGCGGGCTGGCTGTACTACATCGCCGGCAACACCCAGGACGAGATCGCACGCAAGCTCAAAGTCTCGCGCGCCACCGCGCAACGCCTGGTGTCGTTGTGCCTGAGCCAGCGGTTGATCACCTTCCGGCTGGAACATCCGATCGCCGCCTGCATGGATCTGGCCGCGCAGCTGCAGGACCGTTTCGGCATGCGCTATTGCGAGGTCGCGCCCACCGATCCGGCCGACCCGCACTTGGTCACCGGTGTCGCCGAACGCGCCGCGGCGCTGCTGGAATCCACCCTGCGCAGCGACACCCCGAGCATCATCGGCATCGGTACCGGTCGCGCCATGCGCGCGGCGGTGGAGCGCATTCCCGCGATGCAGACGCGCAATCATCAGCTGGTGTCGCTGGTGGGCAATATTTCCCCGGACGGCTCGGCCAGCCCGTTCGATGCAGTGGCCCGCCTGGCCGACCTGACCGGCGCGCAGCACTACCCGATGCCGCTGCCGGTGTTTCTGTCCTCGCAGGAAGAACGCGAAACGCTGCTCGGGATCGAAGCGGTGCGCCGGGTGCGTGCGATCGCGGCGAAGGCCGATCTGCGTCTGGTCGGTGTCGGCCAACTCGATCAGACCGCGCCCCTGCATGTGGATGGTTTCATCAGCCGCACCGAACTGCTGGACCTGATCCGGCTGGGCGCGGTGGGCGAAGTGATCGGCTGGGCGCTCACCGCGGCCGGCGACATCATCGATGCAGGCACCAACCTGCGTTTGACCAGCGTGCCGCACCCGGTGCCGGCAACCAGCCTGTCGATCGGCGTGGCCGTGGGCAACGCCAAGGTGGGCCCGATCAAGGCCGCGCTGAAGGGCCGCATCCTCAACGGCCTCATCACCGACGAGCACACCGCCAAGGCCTTGCTCGCCAGCTGAGCGGCGCCATCGCAGCGGGCTCGATCGCTGTTCATTGCTGAAATTTCCCGATCTAAGCGGGCACTTGCGCGTGCGCTGCGATGCTGCGCTGCGGGATCGAAAGTGCTTTACAGCGTAGCGATGTCGTGGGCATATGCGCACCACACGGGCATTTGCTCAACCAACCTCAAGCTGAGGCATCGGTATGAACACTTCGATCAAGACCCTGATCTGCGCGGCACTGAGTGCCACACTGGCGGCATGCGGCAACGGCGCGAGCAACAGCGGCGCCGCGTCCAAGCCAGACACCCTGGTGATCGCGACGGTCAACAACGGCGACATGATCCGCATGCAGAAGCTGACCTCGGATTTCACCGCCACCCATCCGCAGATCAAGCTCGAATGGGTCACGCTGGAAGAAAACGTGCTGCGCCAGCGCGTCACCACCGACATCGCCACCAAGGGCGGTCAGTTCGATGTGTTGACCATCGGCACCTACGAGGTGCCGATCTGGGCCGAGCGCGGTTGGCTCAAGCCACTCACCTTCGATGCGGCCTATCAGGTGGACGATCTGATCCCGCAGATCCGCGATGCGGTCAGTCACAAGGGGCAGCTGTATGCCGCGCCGTTCTACGCCGAAGGCTCGATGCTGATGTACCGCACCGACCTGCTGCAGAAGGCCGGCCTGAGCATGCCGGCGCAGCCGTCGTGGAGCTTCGTGGCCGAGGCCGCCCGCAAGATGACCGACAAGCAAGCCGGCATCTACGGCATCTGCCTGCGCGGCAAGGCCGGCTGGGGCGAGAACATGGCCCTGATCAGTGCGATGGGCAATGCCTTCGGTGCACGCTGGTTCGACGAACAATGGAAACCGCAGTTCGACCAGCCGGAGTGGAAAGCCGCACTGCAGACCTATGTGGATGTCATGAAACAGGCCGGCCCGCCGGGCGCCGCGTCCAACGGCTTCAACGAGAACCTTGCGCTGTTCACCGCGGGCAAGTGCGCGATGTGGGTCGACGCCACGGTGGCCGCCTCGTTCATCAGCAATCCGAGCGAATCCAAGGTGTCGGACAAGGTCGGCTTTGCCGCCGCGCCGGATGCGGGCAAGGGCAAGACCACCGGCTGGCTATGGGCCTGGAATCTGGCCATCCCGGCCAGCTCCAAGAAGGCCGACAAGGCGCAGGCCTTCATCGCCTGGGCCACCAGCAAGCACTACACCGAGCTGGTGGCGGGCAAGGAAGGCTGGGGCAATGTGCCGCCGGGGACGCGCCAGTCGCTGTACACCACGGCCGAGTATCTCAAGGCCGCACCCTTCGCCAAGCAGACGCTGGCGGCCATCCAGGGCGCCGACACGCATCACCCCACGGTCAAGCCGGTGCCATATGTCGGCGTGCAGTACGCGGCCATCCCCGAGTTCCAGTCGATCGGCACCACCGTCGGCCAGCAGTTTTCTGCGGCGCTCACCGGCTCGATCAGCGTGGATGAGGCATTGAAGAACGCGCAGGCCGCCACCGAGCGCGAGATGCAGCGGGCCGGCTACCCCAAACAGTAACTGCAGGGCGCGACCTGCAGGTCCGCCGGGCCGGGCGCCCTGCCCGGCCCGCCCTGGCCACAGACATGCTCCGGCGTCACGGCGCCGCACTCCACCACGAGGCAATCGATGAAGATCAGGCACACCACACCTGCGCTGACGATGTTGCTCGCCGGTCTGGCCTGCACGCAGGCCAACGCCCAGGCATTCGATCCGGACAAACACATCGGCGGCGACTGGGGCGGCCTGCGCAGCAGGCTGGCCGATGACGGCATCCAGTTCAAACTGGCGCACTTCAGCCAGACCGCGCACAACACCTCCGGCGGGCTACGCGAGCGCACCGCGTATGCCGATCAATTCTTCCTGGGCGGCTACTTCGACCTGGAACGGCTATGGGGCTGGTCCGGCGCCGATTTCAAACTGGAGATCACCAATCGCAACGGCGAGTTGATCAACAACACCGCCGGCATCCCCACGCTGTTGCAGTCGCAGCAGATCTTCGGCCGCGGCGATGTGACGCGCCTGACCCAGTTCTCGCTGACCCAGCGCCTGTTCGACGACACGCTGACGCTGAAAGCCGGCCGCCTGTATCCCAGCGCCGATTTCTTCGCGCTCAATTGCAACTACCAGCACCTGACCTTCTGCAGCGGTGGCTCGTCCAACTACATCAGCAACAACTGGTATGGCGACCCGCTCAGTGCCTGGGGCGGCGTGGTCACGTTCAGCCCGGACAAACGCTGGTTTTTCCGTGTGGGCGGCTACGATGCCAACCCGCAGAACCGATCCACCGACCAAGGCCTCAAGCTCGGCACCTCCGGCGACGACCACGGCACCATGATCGTCGCCGAAGTGGAGGTCAAGCCCGACTACGGCAATGGGATCGATGGCGACTACCGCATCGGCGCAACCCGCAACAGCAACGACCAACTGCGCGTCTACACCCGTTCGGGCCTGCCGACCAGCCTGGGCACCGATCCGGCCGCGCTGCAAGACACCGACCGCGCGTTCTATGCCAATTTCGAACAGCAGGTCACCAGCAATGGCGCCGGCGGCGGCTTGCGGCTATTTGCAAGCATCATCGACGCCGACGAGGACGTCAGCACGGTGGGCCAGGTGCTGGCGATCGGCGGATTCTGGAAAGGACTCTCCGCAACGCGACCCAACGACCGCGTCGGCGTGGCAGTCGGCCGCAACGCGCTCAGCGACTCATTGCGTGCAGCGCAAACCCGCTACAACCAGCGCTTGCCTGCCGGCGCGGCGGCCATTGGCGTGCAGCGCTACGAATATCCGATCGAGCTCAATTACAACATCGCCGTCAGCCGCGGGATCGAAGTCATGCCCAGCGTGCAGTACATCCGTCATCCGGGTGGCCTGGATGGCGACAACGCCACCATTTTGGGCCTGCAGGTCAGCCTGAACTTCTGACGCCCGACCGGCCATGCGTTCGACGCTGATCCTGCGTCGACGCATCCGGCCGCTGTCATGCATTGCAGGCGCGCTGCCTGCCTTCACCCTGGACCTTGCCGATGGCTACGCACCAAACGCAAAAACTCGCACGGTTCCTGATCGCCCCGGCGATCGTGCTGCTGCTGGCCTGGATGATCGTGCCGCTGGCGATGACGGTGTGGTTTTCCACGCTGAACTACAACCTGCTCACCCCGGACAAGACCTTTGTCGGGCCGGGCAACTATCGCTACTTCCTGGGCAACCCGGCGTTCATGTCCTCGCTGGGCAATACCTTGTTGCTGGTCGGGTCGGTGCTGGCGATCACTGCGGTGTTCGGCGTGTTGATCGCACTACTGCTGGACCAGGTGTTCGTGGGCCGCCGCATCGTGCGCCTGATGTTGATCGCGCCGTTCTTCGTGATGCCCACGGTGAGCGCGCTGATCTGGAAGAACCTGCTGATGCATCCGGTGTCCGGGCTGCTGGCATGGCTTTGGCAATGTGCTGGGCTGACTCCGATCGACTGGTTCACCCAGTACCCGATGTTCTCCATCATCGTCATCGTGGCCTGGCAATGGTTGCCATTTGCGGTGCTGATCCTGCTGACCGCGCTGCAATCGCTGGATGAAGAACAACAGGAGGCCGCGCTGATGGACGGTGCCGGCGCGTTCGACCGCTTCTTCCATCTGACCCTGCCGCATCTGGCACGCCCGCTGACCATCGTGGTGCTGATCGAAACGATCTTCCTGCTCACCGTGTTCGTAGAGATCTACGTCACCACCGGCGGCGGGCCCGGCCTGCAGACCACCAACCTGGCGTACCTGATCTATTCGCAGGCACTGCTGCAGTACGACGTGGGCGCCGCATCGGCAGGCGGACTGATCGCCGTGGTACTGGCCAATATCGCGGCCATCTTCCTGGTGCGCATCGTCGGCAAGAATCTGGAGACCTGAGATGGCCCGACGTACTTCCACGCTGCAAATCCTCGTCACCACGGTTGCCGCATGGGTGGTTGGCGGCGTGATCTTCTTTCCGATCCTGTGGATGCTGCTGACCAGCTTCAAGACCGAAGTCGATGCGTTTTCCAGCCCGCCCAGCTTCGTGTTCTTCCATTGGACACTGGAAAACTACATTGCCGTGCAGGGCCGCAGCGACTACTTTGCGCACGCCTGGAATTCGGTGGCGGTATCGCTGGGCTCGACCCTGATCGCGCTTGCCATCGCCATCCCGGCCGCGTGGTCGATGGCGTTCTCGCCCACCAAGCGCACGCGCGGCATCCTGTTGTGGATGTTGTCCACCAAGATGCTGCCGCCGGTCGGCGTGCTGGTGCCGATCTATCTGCTGTACCGCGATTCCGGGCTGCTGGATACGCAGCTGGGCCTGATCATCGTGTTGTGCCTGAGCAACCTGCCGATCATGGTCTGGATGCTGTTCAACTACTTCAAGGACATCCCCAAGGACATCCTGGAGGCAGCGCGCATGGATGGCGCCACCATCGGCAAGGAAATCCTCTACATCCTGGCGCCGATGGCCGTTCCCGGCATCGCGTCTTCGCTGCTGCTCAACGTGATCCTGGCCTGGAACGAGGCGTTCTGGTCGTTGAATCTGTCCTCGTCGCAGGCCTCGCCGTTGACCGCGTTCATCGCCTCGTATTCGAGCCCGGAGGGCCTGTTCTGGGCCAAGTTGTCGGCCGCCTCGACGATGGCCATCGCGCCGATCCTGGTGCTGGGCTGGTTCTGCCAGAAGCAGCTCGTGCGCGGGCTCACCTTCGGCGCGGTGAAATAGCTCACTCAACTTTGATAGGTGGTTCATGGGACGCATCACGCTGCAAGGTGTCAGCAAATCCTTCGACGACACACCGGTCATCCACGGCGCGGACCTGGAGATCGACGATGGCAAGTTCGTGGTCTTCGTCGGCCCGTCCGGCTGCGGCAAGACCACGTTGTTGCGCTTGATCGCCGGGCTGGAAGACGTCAGCGGCGGGCGCATCCTCATCGATGGCCAGGACGTCACCGGCCTGGCGCCGGCCAAGCGCGGGTTGTCGATGGTGTTTCAGTCCTATGCGCTGTATCCGCACATGAGCGTGCGCAACAACATCGCCTTCGGCCTGAAGATGGCGCGCGTAGCCAGCGCCGAGATCGAGCGGCGCGTGGCGCAGGCGGCCACGGTGCTCAACCTCACCGAGTATCTCGACCGCAAACCCGGGCAGCTGTCCGGCGGCCAGCGCCAGCGCGTGGCGATCGGCCGCGCCATCGTGCGCGAGCCCAAGGGCTTCCTGTTCGATGAGCCATTGTCCAACCTGGATGCCGCCCTGCGCGTGCAGATGCGCCTGGAAGTCACCCGCCTGCAGAAGCAGCTCAAGACCACCGCGGTCTATGTCACCCACGACCAGGTCGAAGCGATGACCATGGCCGACGAGATCGTGGTGCTGCAGGCCGGACGCATCGAGCAGGTCGGCACGCCGCTGGAGTTGTACGAGCGCCCTGCCAACGTGTTCGTGGCCGGCTTCATCGGCTCGCCGCGCATGAATCTGCTGCAGGGCGAGGTGGCCGCGCGCCACGGCGCGGTCACGCTCGGGGTACGCCCGGAACATATCGCCGTGCAACGCGGCAGCCCCGCACCGGGCACCGGCGATGCCTGGCAGGGCAGCGTCATCCAGGCCGAGCATCTGGGCAGCGACACCTTCGTCTACGTGGAGATCCCCGGCGTGGGCACGGTCGATGCGCGCTGCACCGGCGATCTGCGCGTGTACGTCGGCGAAACGGTGACCCTGGTCCCCGACCCGCAGCATCTGCACCGCTTCGACGCGCAGCAACAGGCCATGCGCTGAGCGCGCCACTGCCTGGTTGTTCCTTCCACGTATTCCTCCCCCGTTTTTGTTCCTCCCCCACGATCAAGACCCGCAGGAGATATGCCGATGTATCTGGACAAGTTCAAACTCGATGGCCGCGTGGCGGTCGTCACCGGCGGCGGCCGCGCGATCGGCCTGGCGATCTGCGAAGCGCTGGCCGAAGCCGGCGCCAAGGTGGTCATTGCCGATCACGATGCAGCGGTGGCCGAGCAAGGCCTGGCCATGCTGCGCAGCAAGGGCCTGGATGCGCAGATCGTGCAGATGGACGTCACCGATTCGGCACGCGTCACCAGCGTGGCCGATGCATTGAACGCCCAGTTCGGCAAGGTCGACATCCTGGTCAACAACGCCGGCATCGCACGTAGCCAGACCCCGGCCGAAACGGTCACCGACGAGCACTGGCTCAATGTCATCGACGTCAATCTCAATGGCACGTTCTGGTGCTGCCGCGCATTCGGCAAGCACATGCTGGACAGCGGCGACGGCGTGATCGTCAACGTCGGTTCGATGTCCGGCTTCATCGTCAACAAACCGCAGGCGCAGGCCTACTACAACGCCTCCAAGGCAGCGGTGCATCACCTGACCAAATCGCTGGCCGCCGAGTGGGGCGCGCGCGGGGTGCGCGTCAATGCAGTCGCGCCTACCTACATCGCCACGCCGCTCAATGCGTTCGTCAAGGAAGACCCGGCAATGTACGAGGCCTGGATCGGCGGCACGCCGATGGGGCGGCTGGGCGAAGTGGAAGAAATCGCCTCAGTGGCGCTGTTTTTGGCCTCCCCCGCCGCCAGCCTGATGACCGGCAGTATCGTGCTGGCTGATGGCGGCTATACCTGCTGGTAAGCCATGCAACCGACCGACGAGGCGATCTACATCGGCGTGGACGTGGGCACGGGCAGCGCCCGCGCCGGGCTGTTCGACGCGCGCGGCCAATTGCTCGGCACCGCGCGCCACGCCATCCAGACCTGGTACTTGCCCGGCGAGATGGTCGAGCAATCGTCGGCCGACATCTGGCAGGCCTGCGTGCTGGCGATCCGCGCCGCGCTGGCGCACACCGGCGTGGACGCCGCGCACGTGGCCGGCATCGGCTTCGATGCCACCTGCTCGCTGGTGGCGGTGGCCGCCGACGGCGGGCCGGTGTGCATCAGCCCAGCGGCCAGGTCGAGCGGGATGTGATCGTGTGGATGGACCACCGCGCCATCGCCCAGGCAGCGCACATCAACGCCACCGACGAGCCGGTGCTGCGCTATGTCGGCGGGCAGATTTCGACGGAAATGCAGACCCCCAAGCTGCTGTGGCTCAAGCAGCACCTGCCGGAGAGCTACACGCGCGCGGCGCATTTCTTCGACCTGGCCGACTGGTTGAGCTGGCGCGCGACCGGCAGCACCGCCCGCTCGCTGTGCACGGTGACCTGCAAGTGGACCTATGTGCAGCACGAAGGGGGCTGGAGCCGGCATTACTTCGAACGCATCGGCCTGGCCGACCTGCTGGACGATGCGGCCGCACGGATCGGCAACACGGTGGTGCCACCAGGCACCGCGCTGGGCCAGGGGCTGACGGCGCGCGCCGCGGACGAGTTCGGCCTGCGGGCGGGCACTGCGGTGGGTGCGGCGTTGATCGATGCCCACGCCGGTGCCATCGGCACGCTCGCCAGCCCGGCCGCAGAGGGCCGGCCGATGCCGCTCACCGCGCGGCTGGCCTATATCTTCGGCACCTCGGCCTGCGTACTGGCCAGCACGCAGACGCCGTGCTTCACGCCCGGCGTCTGGGGGCCTTACGGCTCCGCACTGGTCCCGGGACTGTGGCTCAACGAGGGTGGCCAATCCGCCGCCGGCGTGGCGATCGACACCCTGGTGCGCTCGCACCCGGGCTATGCCGACGCCAGCGCACAGGCGAGAGCCGCAGGCCAGGAGGTGCTGCAGTGGCTGGAGGAAGGCGTGCTGGCGCGCGTCGGCAGCGCCTCCCAGGCCGCCTGGCTGGCGCGCGGGCTGCATGTACTGCCGGACTATCTGGGCAACCGTTCGCCCGATGCCGACCCCAACGCCCGCGCGATGATTGCCGGGCTGACCATCGACCACGACCTGCACGGTCTGCAAGCGCTGTACGTGGCCGGCATCTGCGGCCTGGGTTATGGGCTGGCCGAGATCATCGATGCGCTGCGCGCACAGGGTGTCAGGTTCGACAACGTGATCATGAGTGGCGGCGCCAGCCACAGCCGCCTGGTCCGCCAGTTGATGGCCGATGCCTGTGGCGTGCCGGTGCAGGTCGCCGCCACCGCCGAACCGGTGTTGCTGGGCAGCGCGATGCTGGCCGCGGTGGCCAGCGGCGACGTTGCCGACCTGCCGGCCGCCATGTCGGCGATGAGCGGCCTGGGCGCGAGTACTGCAGCGACGCCGGACGACATCGCACGCTTGCATGCCGCGAAGCGACGCGGATACCAGGCCATGCAGGCGCTGGATCGGCAGTTGCGCCAAACGATGGACGGCATCGGCGAAGGATGACTGCTGACGCCTGTGGCGCGCGGGCGGCAAGCGCGCGCGTAGTTGGCGTCGGTCTGACGGCCAGAGCGCAGATCGGGCATCTGCATTGCATCCACGTCGATAAGTGCAGCTGAGGCACCGTCACGGGCAGCGGTCGGATGCGACACGCAGCATGCGTGCCACGCGGCAGCGCAGCGCGCGGGCTGCGGACTCGTCCCACCCCGGCGCAGCCATCCCGCCGCTCGCGCCATACCTTAAAACGCAAACAGCCCGCACAAGGCGGGCTGTCTGGCGATCGTCGGCCACCGCGGTGGCGAGTGACGGTCAGTCGTCGTTCTTGGACATGTCTTCGTCGGCGACCACTTCGGCGGCGGCCCATTCCAGCGCTTCGCGCTCGGCACGCTCGCGTTCGGCCTTCTCGACTTCATCGATCAGCGCGTTGTCGATCCGGCGGGCGGCGATCTCGCGCAGCGCCATCACGGTGGGCTTGTCGCTGGCGTCTGCGTTTTCGATCAACGGCTGCACGCCGTTGGCGAGCTGACGGGCGCGCTTGGAGGCCATCATGACCAGCTCGAAACGGTTGTTCACGACTTCCAGGCAATCTTCTACGGTAATGCGGGCCATGCGGGCTCCCGGCGACCAGCAACGGCCGCGCATCGAATGAGGGAAAGGGGGCGGAGTGTACGCCTGCGCCGCTGGGCGGGCAACCGGCGCCCATTCAGTTTGCTTTGGAATCAGCCACTTGGATCACATCGATCAAGACGCAGCGCTGTCCTGGTGCGCAGAACGGCCCCGCACGTTGGGCTGGGCCGTCCTCCCATGGACCGCGGCAACGTGCAGGACCTATTGCCGATTTCCAGCAGCAGCGTCGTTGCGCCGGGGCATCGAGCATCGATGCCCTGCAGCACTGCCTCAGTCCAGCAGCGCCTGGATCAATCCGGCATGCCGCTGCTGCTGCGCCTGCCGACGCAGCCGGCTGGCGGTGAAGATGGCGCACATCTCCGACACCGCGGTGTCGAAGGTTTCGTTGATGATGACGTAGTCGAACTCTTCGAAATGCAGCATCTCTTCGCGCGCGGCGGCCAGGCGCTGCGCCATCACGTCCTCGCTGTCCTGCCCGCGCTTGCGCATGCGCTCGTCCAGCGCCTGGCGCGAGGGCGGCAGGATGAACACGCTCACTGCATCGGGCACCTTCTGGCGTACCTGGCGTGCGCCCTGCCAATCGATCTCCAGCAGCACGTCGTGGCCGGCGGCCAGCTGCGGCTCCACCGACTGCCGCGCGGTGCCCTTCCAGTCGCCATGCACCAGCGCATATTCGAAGAAGTCGCCCGCTTCGATCATGCCCTGGAACTCGTCGGCGGAGACGAAATGGTAGTGCTCGGCATGCCGCTCGCCCGGCCGCGGCGCGCGCGAGGTGAACGAGATCGACAAGGCGATCTTCGGGTCGCGCGCCAGCGTGGCGTTGACGATGCTGCTCTTGCCGGCGCCGGAAGGGGCCGCAACGATATAGAGGGTGCCGCGCATAGGTCAGGGATTCGTGATTGGGGAGTCGGGATTCGCGAACGGACTGCGGACCGGTACCACCGGGGGCGACATGCTACCGGGATTGCTCACAGCCCGCAGATTCCGGCAGTGGCGGTTGCTACTCCCGAATGCCAAATCCCCAATCCCGGCTATTCGATGTTCTGCACCTGCTCGCGGATCTGGTCGATCAGCACCTTCAGATCCACTGCGGCGTTGGACGTGCGGCTGTCCACCGACTTGGAGCCCAGCGTATTGGCTTCGCGGTTGAACTCCTGCAGCAGAAAGTCCAGCCGGCGGCCAACCGGTTCGCGCTGCTTGAGCACGCGGCGGATTTCGGAAATGTGGCTGGACAGACGGTCCAGTTCTTCGTCCACGTCGAGCTTCTGCAGCCACAGCACCAGTTCCTGCTCGGCCCGGCCCGGGTCCACCGGATGCGGCAGATCGGCCAGGCGCGCGGCCAGCTTGACGCGCTGACCCTCGCGGATCACCGGGATCAAGACGCGCACCTCGGCGGCGATGCGTTCGATCGCATCCACACGCTCGCTGATGGCCTCGGCCAGCTTGCCGCCCTCGCGCTCGCGCGCAACCACAAAACTGTCGACCACCTCATCGAGCAAGGCCAGCGCCTGCGCCTGCAGCGCGGGGGCATCCACGTCCTGCACCTGCAGCACGCCGGGCAGCTGCAGCAACTCGGTGAAGCCCACCTGCAACTTGGGAAACAGCCCGTCCAGTCGTGTGGCCAGCGCACCCAGTTCGTGCAGCAGCGATTCGTTGACCGCCAGCGTCTGTGCGTTGTCCGGCGCGCGCAGGCGCAGCGTCAGATCCAGCTTGCCGCGGCTGTTCCTGGCTGCCACGCGTTCGCGCAGCAGCGGCTCCAGCGCGCGCAATTCTTCGGGCAGGCGCACGCCCACTTCCAGAAAGCGGTGGTTGACCGAGCGCAGCTCGCAACCAAGCGTGCCCCAGGGCGTGATGCGTTCGCCGCCAGCAAACGCGGTCATGCTTCGGATCATCGTCAATCCCGTACCGTCAAAGCGCGAATGGTACCCTAGCCGCCCACACCGGCCGGCTGCTGCCCGCCGTGCATTGGCGCCAAGACCCACCTCCCGACTTCCGGACTCATCGCATGACCTTTTCCCGTCCCAGCGGCCGCACGGCCGATCAGCTGCGCCCGGTGCGCATCGAACGCGCCTTCACCCGCCATGCCGAAGGCTCGGTGCTGGTGAGCTTCGGCGACACCCGCGTGCTGTGCACCGCCAGCGTGGAAAACCGCGTGCCAGGGTTCCTGCGCGGCAAGGGCGAAGGCTGGGTCACCGCCGAATACGGCATGCTGCCGCGCTCCACCCACACCCGCTCCGACCGCGAAGCCGCACGCGGCAAGCAGGGCGGGCGCACGCTGGAAATCCAGCGCCTGATCGGCCGCGCATTGCGCGCCTGCGTGGATCGCAATGCGCTGGGCGAGCGCACCATTACCCTTGACTGCGACGTGCTGCAGGCCGATGGCGGCACCCGTACTGCGGCGATCACCGGTGCCTACGTGGCGCTGGCCGATGCTGTGAATCTGCTGCTCAAGCGCGGCGACATCAAGAAGCACCCATTGATCGGCGCCGTCGCTGCGGTATCGGTGGGCATCTATCGCGGCGAGCCGGTGCTGGATCTGGATTATCCGGAAGACAGCGACTGCGACACCGACATGAATGTGGTGATGAACGATGGCGGCGGCTTCATCGAGCTGCAGGGCACCGCCGAAGGCCACGCATTCCGCCGCGACGAACTCAACGCGCTGCTCGCCCTGGCCGAAAAGGGCATGGGCGAATTGTTCGCACTGCAACGCGCTGCGCTGGCCGGATGAGCCGTCGCATCGCCCTGACCACCTTGTTGGTTGCCGACTACGACGCGGCCATCGCCTGGTACACCGGCGCGTTGGGCTTCCGGGTGCTGGAAGATCGCGCGCTCGGCGATGGCAAGCGCTGGGTGGTGATCGGCCCCGGCAGCGCGCAGGAGGCCGGCTTGCTGCTTGCGCAGCCGGCCGACGCCGCCCAGCGCGCACGCATCGGCGACCAGACCGGCGGGCGCGTGGATCATTTCCTCTATACCGACGACTTCTGGCGCGACCACGCGACGATGCAGGCGTTTGGCGTGGAGTTTCTGGAAACCCCGCGCGAAGAAGCCTACGGCACGGTCGTGGTGTTCCGCGATCTGTACGGCACCAAGTGGGATCTGCTGGAGCCCAAGCAATGAGACAACTGGTCCTGGCCAGCGGCAACGCCGGCAAGCTGGAAGAACTGCGCGCCATGCTGGCCGCGCTGCCGCTGCGCATCGTCGCGCAAGGCGAACTCGGCGTGGAAGACGTGCCGGAAACCGGCCTGACCTTCGTCGAGAACGCGTTGATCAAGGCACGCCACGCCAGCGCCGTCACCGGCCTGCCCGCGCTGGCCGACGACTCGGGCGTGATCGTCGATGCGCTCGGCGGTGCGCCCGGTTTGTACAGCGCGCGCTACGCCGGCAGCCCGACCAATGCGCAGGCCAACAACGCCAAGCTGCTCGATGCCATGCGCGATGTGCCCGCCGAACGCCGCAGCGCGCGCTTTTATGCGGTGATCGTGCTGCTGCGTCACCCGGAAGATCCGCAACCGCTGATCGCCGAAGGCAGCTGGGAAGGCGTGATCACCACGCAACCGCGCGGCGACGGCGGCTTCGGCTACAACCCGGTGTTTCTGGACCCGGTCTACGGCCTGACGGCGGCGGAAATGGACAGTGACCTGAAGAACCGCCTGAGCCACCGCGCAGTGGCGCTGGCCACGCTGCAGCACAAGCTGCACGCGCTGGCGCTGTAACGGACGACCCCACGCAGTGCCCGACCTGATCCCGCCCCCGCTTTCGCTCTACGTGCACCTGCCCTGGTGCGTCCGCAAATGCCCGTATTGCGATTTCAACTCGCATGCGGTCAAGGGCGTGTTGCCGTTCGAGGAGTATGTGGATGCATTGATCCGCGACCTGGATGCGGATCTGCCGCTGGTGTGGGGGCGCGTGGTGCATTCGGTGTTCTTCGGCGGCGGCACGCCCAGCCTGTTCCCGGCCGAGGCGATCGACCGCCTTTTGCAGGCCGCCGCCGCGCGCCTGCGCTTTGCGCCCAACCTTGAAATCACCCTGGAGACCAACCCGGGCACGGCCGAACATGGCCGCTTCGAGCACTACCGTGCGGCCGGCGTAAACCGGCTGAGCTTCGGGGTGCAGACCTTCGACGATGTGGCGTTGCAGCGGCTGGGCCGCATCCATGACAGCGCGGACGCCGAGCGCGCGATCAAGCTGGCGCAGGATGCCGGCTACGACAACGTCAATATCGACCTGATGTACGCGCTGCCCGAGCAGACGCTGCTGCAGGCCGAGCACGATCTTGAGCGTGCCTTCGCGCTGCAGCCCACCCACATGTCGCATTACCAGCTGACGCTGGAGCCGAATACGGTGTTCTTCGCGCGGCCGCCCAAGGGCATTCCCGACGACGATGCGGCCTGGGATATCCAGGAACATTGCCAGGCGCTGCTGGCCGAGGCCGGCTATGCGCAGTACGAAGTCAGCGCCTACGCCAAACCGGGGCGGCAGTGCGCGCACAACCTCAACTACTGGCGCTTTGGCGATTACCTGGGCATCGGCGCCGGCGCGCACGGCAAGATCAGTTCCGGTGCGCAGCAGCACGTGCTGCGTCGCTGGAAGCACAAGCATCCGCAGACCTATCTGGCCAGTGCCGGCAGCGCCGCGTCCATCGGCGGCGATGAAATCGTGCCACTCGAGCGCTTGCCGTTCGAATACATGCTCAATCTGCTGCGGTTG
The DNA here is from genome assembly GCF_001908725.1 of Xanthomonas vesicatoria ATCC 35937. Classification (NCBI taxonomy): domain Bacteria; kingdom Pseudomonadati; phylum Pseudomonadota; class Gammaproteobacteria; order Lysobacterales; family Lysobacteraceae; genus Xanthomonas; species Xanthomonas vesicatoria. The sequence continues at coordinate 1,797,509 of NZ_CP018725.1, forward strand.
CACGAAGGCTTTCGCCTCAGCGATTTCGAGGCATCGACCGGCCTGGCTGCCAGCGCCATCGCGGCGCCGGTGGCGCGTGCGGTGGCACAGGGTTGGCTGATCGAGCAGCACGGACGCGTGGTGCCCACCGAGCTGGGCCGCCGCTTCACCAATGATGTGGTCGAACTGTTCCTGAGCTGACAGCGCGCGTCGCCCCGCAAAGGTTGCCGGTAACACGCTGACGCGACGGCCGGCTACGTTGGAGCCAGCGGCGCACGCACCTGCCGACGCACGCGTGCAGACATCAGCGCATCCCTCGTCAGGCGCCTACAGGGTCGCTGGGCGGTGGAAAAACATGCTACATAGCTCACGCTTTGCATCGAGCCCACCCTCCCGGATGTCCACGCCCGTTTCCTCCCTGCAGCCCACACTCAGCGGCCCGATCGCCGAGGCACCCGTGTCCGCGCGTGGGCGGCGCCTGCTCGGCATGCTGCATGCGCACTGCGTGCAGGCGCTCAATGGCCCGCTGCGGCTGACCATCGTCGAGCTGGAGCGTGCGCTACTGCATCAGGCCGAACATGCGCGCAATAGCCAGATCCAGGCCGACACCTATGCGCAGATGCGCGGGCTGCGCGATCACATCGACCGGTTTCCGCAGCTGTTCCTGCAGCACCTGGCGCAGGATCTGGCAACACTGCGCGATCGCCCCAGCCTGGCACCGCCCGCCGAGACAGCCGCCCAGCCGCAGATGCTGACCCTGGTGGAAGACACCGATATCGACCGCGATATCGTGCTCAGTGACATCGCCCGGCGCGAAACCTCGCGCCGTGCCGATGCGCTGCAATTGCTGGCGCAGCGGCTGGCGGTGATCGGCGCGGTGCCGGAGTTCGAGCTGGATGCGTTGCCACTTGGCCCTTACGCGCTTTGCCGGATCGTGCGCGAGTGCGGCCAGACCCTGGGCCTCAACCTGGATGGGCAGCTGGCGCTGTACAAGGTGTTCGAGCACCAGGTGATGGACCGCCTGGGCGACGTGTACGAGCGCGCCAACGGCTCGCTCGCGCAGGAAGGCATCCTGCCCGGCCTGATCTACCACCCGTATCTGGTCAGACCCACACAGGTGCAGACACGTCGCACCCTGCCGGGCAGCGCGATTGCGTCCAATCAGTCTGCACTTTCGGGAACACCCGGCGCTGCGCAACGCAGCGCCCGCCCGGCCACTGCATGGGCCGGCCAATCCGCGCCAACCGCATGGCAGAGCGCGCTGCTCGCTCCGCGCGGCACTTCTGCGGTTGCGCCCACCGCATCGGCAGCCGCGCAATCGGCCCCGCCCGCACTGGACGAGGTGGCGCACGCGCTAGGCGGCTTGATGTCCTCGGCCCGGCAGTCGCAAGCGGTGGGCGGCCCTGCTCCACATCAGGGCGGCACGCCGGGCAGCCTGGCGCAGGCCGCCGCGGCACAGGCACAGGCGCACGCGCAACCCGCTGGCCCGGCGCCGGCCAGCGTACCCAGGGCAATGCTTGGCGAGGCGCTGGCGAGCCTGCAAGGCGCGCTGAGCGCGCTGAGCGCGCAGGCGGCTGCCACGCCGCAGGCCGCCGGCATCGATGCAGTGCAGCGCCAGGTGCTGGAGCTGTTGCGCGCCGAGCACGGTGCACAGGCCGCGCTGTCGCCGCAGGATAACGACACCTTCGATCTGCTCGGCCTGCTCTACGCGCAGATGCAGCGCGAGGTGCGCGAGCACACGCCTGCGCAGGCCCTGCTCGCCAAGCTGCAGGTGCCGGTGATTCGCGCCGCATTGGCCGACACGCATTTTTTCGTGCGCGACCAGCACCCGGTGCGCGAGTTGCTCAATACCGTGGCCGAGTCCGGCGCGGTGTGGCTGGGTGACGACGATGTCGACCCGCAGCTGTTGCACAAGCTGGGCAGCGCGGTCGACACCATCGTCCACGACTACCAGGGCGACGAGGCGGTGTTCGCCGCCGCCAACGACGACATCCAGGCGCATCTGCGCAACCTGGCGCGCAAGGCCGAGGTGGCCGAACGCCGGCACGTGGATGCCGCACGCGGCAAGGAACGCCTGGAATCGGCCAAGCAGCAGGCCCAAGCGCGCATCGAAAAACTCTGTGAAGACAGCGCGCCGCCGCGCTTCGTGCAATCGCTACTGCGCCAGGCGTGGTCGGATGTGCTCACGCTCACCTTGCTGCGGCAAGGCGAACAATCGCCCGAATGGGACGAGCGCCAGGCGCTGACCGCGCGCATTGCCGAGGTCACCTGCCGCAGCAAGGGCCTGCCGACCGATATCGCGCTGGGCACCGATGTCGAAACCGCATTGCTGCAGGTCGGCTATCACCACGATGAAGCGGCCGCGATCGCGCGGCGTCTGTCCACGCCCGGTGGCGACGATGAACTCACCTCGCGCACCGAGCTCACTGCCAAACTCAAGGCGCGCGCCCGGCTGGGCGACCAGGGCGACGCCGCCACGCGCAAGCCGGCCACCACGCCGCGCACACCGGACGAGGAAGCCTGCTACGTGCAGCTGCGTAGCCTGCCCTTCGGCACCTGGTTCGAGTTCGTGATCAATCAACAAGGCGATCTGCGCCGGCAACGCCTGTCCTGGTACAGCCCGATGACCGGCAATGCGTTGTTCGTCAATCAGCGCGGCCAAAAGCTCGGCGAGCAATCGCTCGATGGCCTGGCGCGGCTGATGGCCAGCGGCCAGGCGCGCTTGCTGGTAGAAGAAAAATCGCGGCTGATCGACCGCGCCTGGCATGCCACCGTGCGTACGCTGCGCAGCCTGGCCGGCCACTCCCCCGTTGAGGCATCGACATGATCCAGGAGACCCGTCGCGCCCCGCGCCGCCAGCCCAGCGACATGGTGCCGGTGGTCGACATGCTTAGCGAAGCGCAGATCGGCCGGGTCGGCAACGTCTCCGAAACCGGCATGCTGCTGCTGGCCTCAGTTCCGTTGCACGACGACGCGCTGTACCAGCTGCGTTTCAGCCTGCCCGAGCGCATCGGCCGTGCCACCGAAATCGATGTCGGCGTGCACTTGTTGTGGTCCGAAGCGGCGCATGCGCCCGGCCAGGCCTGGGCCGGCTTTCGTTTCCTGAGCATGTCCGAGCCGCATCGCCTGCGCCTGCGCGCCTGGATCGCCGAAGAACACATGGTCGGCTGACCGATTCACAAGCTTTGCGGCAGACTTGCGGCCTGCCTTGCATCGCCGATCGAGTTCCACATGACCCAGCCTTCCATGAGCCGCCTGTACTCCGACCACCTGCGTACGCTCAGCGCGCGCGCCGATGAAGCGTTGCAGCGCGGCGGCTTCGATCACCTGGTGGTGCCCAGCGGCACCACGCATTACCAGCTGTTCGACGACCGCGATTACCCGTACGCGGTCAACCCGCAGTTCAAGACCTGGGTACCGCTGACGCACACCCCGAACAGCTGGCTGATCTACACCCCGGGCCAGCGCCCGACGGTAATTTTCTATCAGCCGTTCGACTACTGGCACGTGGTACCCGACGCCCCCAGCGGCTGGTGGGTGGAGCACTGCGATATCCACATCATCCGCACTCCGGACGAGGCATTGAAGCTGCTGCCCGCGCGTAGCGAACGCTGCGCCATCTTAGGCGAGGTGCAAAGCGCGCTGGGCGCCTATGTGCCGAACAACCCGCAGCCGGTGATCGATTACATGGACTATCAGCGCGCCTTCAAGACGCCGTACGAACTGGCGCTGATGCGCCTCGCCCAGCAATTGGCGGTGCGTGGGCACCGCGCGGCCGAAGCGGCGTTTCGCGCCGGCCAGAGCGAATTCGGCATCCATATGGCCTACTGCGCGGCGGTGGGCCAGGACGCCAACGCGCTGCCGTACGGCAACATCATCGCGCTCAACGAGCATGGCGCGGTGCTGCATTACACAGAGCTGGGCCAACACGCGCCGCAACCGCTGCGCAGCTTTCTGATCGACGCCGGTGCATCGGCGCAGGGGTATGCAAGCGACATCACCCGCACCTACGCCGCCGACACCGGCAGCGAATTTCAGGCGCTGATCGACGCCGTCGATGCCGCCCAAGTGCGCATGGGCCAGAGCGTGCGCGCCGGGGTGGATTACAAGCAGCTGCATCTCGACGCGCATCTGGCCCTGATGGGGATCCTCAAGGAGTTCGGCATCCTCACCGTGTCGGCCGAAGCCGCATTGGCCACCGGCGTCAGCGCCGCGTTCTTCCCGCATGGCCTGGGTCACCTGATCGGCCTGCAGGTGCACGACGTGGCCGGGTTCGCCGCCAGCGACCGCGGCGGCCACATCGAACGCCCGGCCGGCCACCCGTACCTGCGTCTGACCCGCGTCCTGGAGCCCGGCATGGTGGTGACCATCGAGCCGGGCGTGTACTTCATCGACATGCTGCTGGACGAGGTCAAGAAAAACGGACACGCCGCCAGCGTCGACTGGCAGCGCGTGGAGCAGTTCAAGCCCTACGGCGGCATCCGCATCGAAGACGAAGTGGTGTGCACCGATGACGCACCGGAAAACCTGACCCGCCCGGTCTTTGCCGCACCCTGATTTGCACAGCACAGCACGGAGCATCGCCATGAACGACCCACGCCAGACCTCGCACCCCGACCACCCGATGTACCAGCAGATCGAACGCGGCGTGCATGCGATCGACGCCGCGCACGGACGCGCGCCCGACCAGACCAGTGCGCGATTGACCGCTGCCTTGTTGCCATTGGCCAAAGAAGGCGGGTTGTCGCGCGTGGATCACGTATTGATGAGCGAAGCGAACAAGACCGGCGTGCACGGCGGCGAAAACGTGTTCGTAGTGCAGGGCGACCCCGCCAACCCGGCACATCTGCGCGCGCACATGAAAACCGAGCACGCATTGGCCACGCCCGAAGAACAGTCCTTCGCGCGCGTGCAGCAGATCGCCGCACCTGGCGAGGTGATGCAACAGCCCGAGCGCACGCAGACCCCGCAGCTGGGGCAATGAAATCGGCGGCGCGTCATGCTTGCGGTGCGCCATCGACCGCACACGCCCTGCCTGGACGCGCGCTTGGCGCAAAGCATCAATAGGAGCTCACACAAGGTAGCGAGCAGCCGTCAGGTGGGTGAAGACGGCGTACTCACAACCGCATTGCTGGTGTTGATCTTTGTCTGGCTGGCGACCGACAGCCGCCGGCAAGCTTTCGCCGACCGATAATGTGGGAGGGAGTACATGTCACGGACCACTGGGCGCGCGCGCCTGGCTGCTGCACAGCAGTTTTATGAGCTGCTCTACATGCATTTCGCATCTTGAGCGCCTTGGGCAGTTGCGCCGGCCCACCAGCCGCTTGCGCTGATGCATCGCCATGCCAAGCCTCAACATCCCTGTGAAGGGGCTGACGGCCAGGTGGCAGGCGCTTCTGACGATCGATCCGTCAGCAATTACAAACGAACGCCAGCCATCTCCGTTTCGATGTCATCGGCGCTGCGCGCCAACGCATCGGTGAGCACACGATGGCCATCGGCAGTGATCAGCACATCGTCTTCGGTGCGGATACCGATGCCGCGCCACTTGGCGTCCACGCTCGTATCGTCGGCCGAGACATATAGCCCCGGTTCGATGGTGAACACCATGCCAGGCTCCAGCAACCGTGAGTCGCCGGCCAAGCGGTAATCGCCGACGTCGTGGACGTCCAGGCCCAGCCAATGCCCGGTCTTGTGCCGATAGAAGCGCTTGTACTGCTCCTCGGCGATATTGCGCTCCAGCTTGCCCTTGAGCAGACCCAGGCGCAGCAGCCCCTCGGTCAGGGTTTGCACCGCAGCCAGATGGCCGGCCTCGTACGCTACGCCGGGGCGTGCCTGCGCGAGCGCAGCCGCCTGCGCGGCGCCGACCAAGTCGTGCAGCGCGCGCTGCGCGGGCGTGAAGCGGCCATTGACCGGAAAGGTGCGGGTAATGTCGGCCGCATAGCCGCGGTATTCGGCCCCGGCATCGATCAGCACCAGCTCGCCGTCGCGGCTGCGCGCGTTGTTGGCGCGGTAGTGCAGCACACAGGCGTTGCTGCCGGTGCCGACGATGCTGCCATACGCCGGCCACGCATCGGCGGCGCGGAATTCGCGCTCCACCTCGGCCTGCAGTGCGTATTCGTGCATGCCCGGGCGCGCCAGACGCATCGCCGCACGATGCGCGCGCACGCTGATGTCGGCGGCCTGCTGCATCAAGGCGATTTCGTCGCGCGATTTGAACAGGCGCTGCTCGTGCAGCAGATGCCCCAGCTCCAGAAATTCGTGCGGCGGCTGCGCGCCGTGGCGCACCTGCTCGCGCACGCGCTTGAGCCAGCCGATCAGCTTGAGATCGAAATCGACATCGCGCCCGAAGTGGTAGTACACACGGCTCCGGCCTTCGAGCAGACCCGGCAGGATCTCGTCCACATCGTCGATGGGATAGGCATCGTCCATGCCATAGCGCTCCACCGCCCCTTCCTGGCCTTCGCGCGGGCCGTCCCAGGCTTCGCGCTCGGCATCGCGCTCGCGGCAGAACAGGATCGCTTCGCCATGCTTGCGCCCGGGCACCAGCACCAGTACCGCCTCCGGCTCGGGAAACCCGCTCAGATACCAGAAGTCCGAATCCTGCCGATACGGGTAATGGGTGTCGTGGCTGCGGATGCGCTCCGGCGCAGCGGGCAGGATCAGGATGGCCTGCTCGCCAGCCATCTGCATGAGCTGCTTGCGCCGGCGCGCGTATTCGGCCGCGCCGATCCCGGTGAGCTTTTTCATCGTGGTGCGACGATCAGTTCAAGCGTTGACGGAAACGCGGCCCCATCACGCAGTCGCCATGCAGCAACAGCACTGCCACGCGCACGAATTCTTCAATTTCGGCCAGCGCGGTGTCGTCTTCTTCACCGGCATCAAAATCGTCACTGGATGCCTGCGCCAGACGCGCCAGATCCTGCAACGCTTCGTCGCCCTCTTCACTCAGCGCCTGGCGCTGCTGCGCTGCCAGGCCGAAACCGCCCAGAAACGCGCGGCACCAGTCGAACAAGGCGTCGGTGCGCGCCGGCAACGGGGCGCCGTCTTCGACCAGCAGCAGCTCGAAGGCGAAATCGCGATCTTCCAGCTGGGCCACCGTCGCCTGGCGCATCTGGTCCAGCGCGCCGCCCTGCTTTGGCGCCACCTGGGACGTATCGGCCAGGATGCGCGCAAGCCAGTCGCCGCTGTCGGCACCACCGCCGGACAGCCATCCGCATAACCCGCCGTGCAACTCCGCCGCAGAGGACGCCAGCGCGAGCTGACGACTTTCAGTTTGCACAGCGGTTACGTCAGGCAGATCCATCGAGTCATCCAGGCTAAGAGCAGAAGGTGCCCGAGCACGCCGGGCGATTTGACTTCCCAGTGTACCAAGGCACCCGGCATCGGACCTCTACCACGACGTTCCATGCAGCGTTCCACGAGCCAAGCGCCGGGCCGGCTCGACCCGGCTCAAGGCCTGTGCTGGCTTGGCCTGAAGGCGCGCAAGCCGGCGCTCGTCCGGCGCTTGACCGCCACGCGCACGCGCCCCTATCGTGAGTGCATGGACAACGCCGCCGCCCTCGCCCAGATCCGCGCACTTGCCGCCCGCGTGGAGGCGCTGGTCGAGCGGACTCAACGATTGACCGACGAGAACCGCAGTCTGCGGCATCAGCAGGAGCAGCTGATCGGCGAGCGGTCGCAGTTGCTGACCAAAAACGAACAGGCGCGCTCACGCGTGGAAGCAATGATCACGCGGTTGAAGTCACTGGAGCAGCACACGTGAGCAGCAACGAACCGGTCAGCGTGCGTATTCTGGATCGTGAATACACGGTTGGCGTCACCGCGGACGAGCGCGAGAGCCTCACCGCCGCTGCGCGGCTGCTGGATCTGCGCATGCGCGAGATCCGCGGCAGCAACCGCATGGCAGCGGTGGATCGCGTCGCGGTGCTGGCCGCGCTCAATCTTGCGCACGAGCTGCAGCAGTTGCGCGATCAGCAGGCGCTTTACGATCGCGAACTGGCCAACACGCTCGACACCTTGAATCGCCGTCTGGACAGCGTTGCCGACACGCCACGTTGAGGCGTACGTCGCACTGCCGTCGCAAAGATGAACTCTGCAGCGCACTCGCCGACGAATGGGCTAGCCATCGCGCAGCAGAGGTCTATAATTCGCATGCGTTCTCTGCTGTAAACGACAGCGTGCAAAACATTCGCCTTGTCCCTTAATTACGACCACGGGGGCGCGACGAAGCCGGGAGTGCAAGTCCGCCTTGCAGCGGGAAGCCCGATGGCCTCACAACGTCCCCACTTGAACCCCGGGTTCAAGGTCGTTTCGCCCGCATCGTCACGGCGGAGAATGCAAATCTGAAACGGCGCCTTCGGGCGTCGTTTCTTTTTGTGCGTCCGCTGATTGTCTTTTCGTACGTCCATCGCCTGCAGCATGAGCATGATCTTGCGGTATTGCTGCGATGTGCGTTCGCACGCCATCCGCGCTTGCACAGTGACGTCTTGGCGCGTTCAAAAAACGCAGCTTGCAGCAGACACGGCACACCGCCAGCGCGCCCTTCCACACGCCCCGCTAGGCAGCTGGACGCCGGCCACCGACAATGTGCCTCCCTCACCGCTGCGAGACACCGATGACCAAGGACCGAGAGGTATTGCGCCAACAGCTGCGCGCGCAGCGGCGCAGCCTGCCGGCCGCGCAGCGCCTGGCCGCAGCCGATGCCTTGTCGGAGCGCTTGCTGGCGCTGCCGTTTGCGCCGCAAAGCGGCGCGGTGGCCGGGTATTGGGCGATGGATGGCGAGATCGCGTTGCATCGCTGGCAATTGAGCCTGCCAGCCGGAGTGCGGTATTGCCTGCCGGTGCTGGACGGCCGCGTATTGCGCTTTGCGCCATGGCGACCGGGCCAGGGCCTGGTCAGCAATCGCTACGGCATTCCCGAGCCGGACGTGGCGCGTGCCGACACGCTTGCGCCAGAAGACATGGCGCTGGTGGTCACCCCACTCACCGGTTTCGACGCCACGTGTCGGCGGCTGGGCATGGGGGGCGGCTGGTATGATCGCAGCTTCGCGTTCCGGCATCGCCAGGCGCCGCCACCCTGGCTGGTCGGCGTCGGCTTCGCTGCGCAGCAGGTGCCTGCCTTGCCGACCGAATCCTGGGACGTGGCGGTGGACGCCATCTGCACCGAACACGCCACTTTCCTGAAAGACGACACCCTCTCTGCATGACTGCCCGCAAGCGCTACTGGTTGATGAAGTCCGAGCCGGACACGTTTTCCATCGATGATCTGGAGCGTGTCGGTACCGAGCCGTGGAACGGCGTGCGTAACTATCAGGCGCGCAATTTCATGCGCGACGGCATGCACGTCGGCGATGGCGTGTTTTTCTATCACTCCAACTGCAAGGTGCCCGGCATCGTCGGCATCGCCAAGGTGGCGAGCGCGGCGTATCCGGACGACACCCAGTTCGACCCCAAGTCCGATTACCACGACCCCAAGGCCAGCCGCGAAGACCCGCGCTGGATGCTGGTGGACGTGGCGTTCGAGCGCAAACTCACACGCACGATTTCGCTGGATGAGATCAAGCAGCACGCCGATGCGCTGGGCGAAGGCTTCCCACTGATCGCACGCGGCAACCGGCTGTCGATCCTGCCGGTGACCGCCGCGCAGTGGAAGCTGCTTTTAGCGCTGGAATAGCCGGGATTGGGCATGGGAGATTGGCCCACTGCCCGCCCGCATTGCATCGCCTTGACGAATCCCGACTCCCCACCACCCATCCCGAGCTCCTACCATGTCCGAAGCAAAACGCCTGGCCGCCGAGAAGGCGATCGATTATGTGGAAGACGGCATGATCGTCGGTGTGGGTACCGGCTCGACGGTGGCCTACTTCATCGATGCGCTGGGCCGGATCGGCCATCGCATCAAGGGAGCAGTGTCCAGCTCCGAACAGAGCACCGCGCGGTTGCGCCAGCACGGCATCGAGGTGCTTGATCTCAACCACACCGGCACACTGTCGCTGTACGTGGACGGCGCCGACGAGTGCGACCCGAATCGTTGCCTGATCAAGGGCGGCGGCGCGGCGCTGACACGCGAGAAGATCATTGCCGAAGCCAGCGAGCGCTTCATCTGCATCGTCGACCCGAGCAAGCAGGTGCCGGTGCTGGGCAAATTCCCGCTGCCGGTAGAAGTGATTCCGATGGCGCGCAGCCTGGTGGCCCGCCAGATCCTGGCCATGACCGGCGGCCAGCCGGTGTGGCGCGACGGCGTGGTCACCGACAACGGCAACGTGGTGCTGGACGTGCACAACCTGCAGATCACCGATCCGGTGGCGCTGGAGCGCAGCTTGAACCAGATCCCCGGCGTGGTTTGCGTCGGTTTGTTCGCGCGCCGCCCGGCCGATGTGGTGATCGTCGGTGGCGAGCCCCCGCGCGTGCTCTGACGCACGCCGCGTGCACCAGGTTCGCGCGTCCATGCGATGCGCGGACATGCGTAACGAGGCCTGGCGCCAACACCTCAGGCCTTGCAGAAGCAAACGACGCCGATGGTGCCTGCCCTTCTCCCTGGGGTCAGGTCCTTGCACGGTCGCCCGGGCGATCACCGCACGCAGCCTGCCTGCCAGCAAAACACCTGGCGCACGGGAAGGCAGCAGCGACCGCCGCAGCGTCAATCTCCGACATTCACGCAGCTTGCCTCGCATCACGCTGCCTGCACCGGCAATGCATACCCCCCGAAGGGCTCACTGCAGTGCACGCGGATGGCTTGACGCACGCCGTTGCATGGCAGAAGGTGCGCCATCCCTCGCCCGTCGGTATGCCGCATGCGCCTTGTCCGCTTCCTCGCTCTTGCATGTCTGATCCTGCTCGGCGGCTGTGCCAGCAGCGGTTCCTGGGTGGAACTGGCCGGCGCGCGCTATCAAGTGGAGCTGGCGCAGAACGCTGCCGACCGCACCAAGGGGCTGATGTTTCGCGATGCCATGGACGAAGATCGCGGCATGCTGTTCATCCACGACCGCCAGGAACCGATGGCGTACTGGATGAAGAACACCAAGATCGCGCTGGACATCCTGTATTTCGACGACCAGCGCCGGCTCGTGTCGCAGCAGCGCGACGTGCCGCCGTGTTCGGCCGGCGATGCCTGCCCACCCTACCCCAGCAAGGCGCCGGCCCGTTATGTGCTGGAGCTCAATGCGGGCCAGGCGGCCAAGCTCAACCTTCAGGATGGCGCCGAGCTTGTTTTCAGCCCGGATATTCCCAAGCTGAAGTGATTCACAGCGATGCGGTGTCTCCTGTCAGGAAGTACCGGACTTGAACCCCGCGCCGCTTGCCGACACTCTTGTCGGCATGGTCGACATGCTCCCACTTCCCCATTGGACCGCACTCGCCAGCCTGGACGACGATGCGGTGCCGTTGATGTCCACCGCGCTACTGATCGCGCGCGACGAATATCCGCAGCTGGACGCCGAGCTGTACGACACGCTGGTGCAAAGCCACGTCGAGCATCTGCGCCGCGAGGTGGATGCGATCGATCTGTGGCCGCTGAAGATGGCGGCGGTCAATCGCTACCTGTTCGATGAGCTGGGCTATTCGGGCAATCACGACGAGTACTACGACCCGCGCAACAGCTATCTCAACCAGGTGTTCGAGCGCCGGCTGGGCAACCCGATCTCGCTGGCGATGGTGCAGATCGAAGTGGCCCGGCGCCTGGGCATCCCGCTGGCGGGCGTGTCGTTTCCCGGGCATTTCCTGGTGCGGCTGCCGGTGGACGACGGCGTACTGGTGATGGACCCCTTCAACGGCGGCCGCCCGCTGGGCGTGGACGAGCTGCGCGAACGCGCCCGCCCGCATCTGGGGGGCGAAATTCCCGACGACCGTGCCTTGGCGCAGATTCTCGACCCCGCCCCACACCGCGCAATCCTGATTCGCATCCTGCGCAATCTGCACGGCGTCTACGCCGACGCCGAGCACTGGGACCGCGCCGCACGCAGCGCAGACCGCATCCTGAAGCTGGTGCCCGACCAACCCGAAGCGCTGCGCGACCGCGGCATGGCCTACCTGCACCTGGGCCACCGCAACGGCGCGCGGCACGACCTGTCGCGTTATCTGCTGCTCAACCCCAGTGCGCAGGATGCCGCAAACCTGCACGAGCATCTGGTGGAATTGAACAGTCAGCGCGCGCACGCGCACTGACTTCGATTCCGCCGCGTCGTTAGCGTGGGCAGTAGCGATCCGTGCGATTGACGCCTCCTTCGTTCGATCACGACACAGTCGATAGTCGGCATCGAACGGGCACGTCAGCTTCCGCACATCTGCCCCTCAGTTGAGGACAGACACTACGGCGGCCTCAAGCCATCCGAATATCGGAGGCTCATGCGGTGAACTCCACCGGCTGCAGACGCGCGGCAAGCTCGCTGCTACTTCGCTCCTGACGCGTATGACTGGCCGCAATGCGCAGATCTGCGTAACTGAGGCGCTAGCCGTCTATCGAGCCTGGCGCGGCGCGTCAGCTGGCTCGACTCAATCGATCTCCACCATCTCGAAGTCGTCCTTGGTCACGCCGCAGTCCGGACAGGTCCAGGTGTCGGGCACGTCCTGCCAGGCGGTGCCGGGGGCGATGCCTTCTTCCGGGATGCCGTCGGCTTCGTGGTAGAGAAACCCGCAGACCACGCACATCCAGGTGCGATAGGTGGTGGTGGATGTGTCGCTCATCGGATAATCGCGGTCGTACAACGGTGGGACCTGCATTGTCCCATCCCCCACCCCGCTTTCGGAAGCGCTGCCATGCCCCAGTTGCAAGACGCCCGCGGCGTTTACCTGATCACCCCCGACGACGCCGATACGCAGCGCCTGCTTGCGCGTACGGCGCCGCTGTTGTCCAGCATCACCTGGCTGCAGTACCGCAACAAGCAGGCCGACACGGCGTTGCGGCGGCGGCAGGCCACAGCCCTGCGCGAGGCCTGCGCCGCGCAGGGCGTGCCGCTGATCATCAACGACGATGCGCAGCTGGCAGTACAGGTTGGCGCGCACGGCGTGCACCTGGGCGAAGACGATGGCGATGTGGGCGTCGCACGCGCTGTGCTGGGGCCACAGGCAATCATCGGGGTGTCGTGTTACGACGACATCGCGCGCGCACGCGCCGCCGTTGCGCGCGGTGCCAGTTATGTCGCATTCGGTGCGTTCTTCCAAACCACCACCAAGGTGACAACGCGCCGTGCCACGCCTGCGCTGCTGCAACAGGCCGCCGATCTCGGCGTGCCGCGCGTGGCCATCGGTGGCATTGCGCCTGCGCAGGTCGCTGGGCTGGTGACGGCAGGTGCCGATCTGATTGCCGTGGTCAGCGGCGTGTATGCAGCGCCGGACCCGGTCGCTGCCTTGCAGGCGTATCGGGCCGGATTTGCGCGTTAGCGGCTTGCGGGCGCAAGGACTGGACGCGCGGTGCCCGCACCGAGCAGCCGGCTGCCGTACATCGCGTCGATGACCCCGGTGGCGCGCGCAACGCCTGAAACCGAGGCGGCACCAGGGGTGCGACAGGATCGGCAAGCGACGAGGAAACCGCACCAAAATGGTGATCGGTGATCGATAAAGCGCTGACTCCGGTGCGTTCGCGCTGGTTTGCGCTTGCGGTCGCTGCGTTATCGCATTGCACGGATGCTGGCGCAGGAAGAGAGCGCCAGTGCTACATCCAACAAATCGTTGAACAGCCCGAGCAGATGCGTGGCGTTGCCGATGTCGCAGCATGAACGACCGCGGCGAGCGATTGGCGAGCAAATGCCTGGCGACCGTTTGCGTCATGTGCCGGTCGCGATTGCACCGCCACCTCGTACCAGCACAGTTGATGTCGATCAGAATGCATGACACACCATCACCGGCGCATACGAACCTTTATTCGGGCAGGCGAACAGACGCCCGCCCGCAGATAGAATTCATTTGCACAACGTCATGACATATTCTTTTTCGGAATGATTGTTTCGCATTTGAAGCGCAATCAAATTTCAGCTTGATGTCATTTTTAAGTCACTGACGACGATGACGTATGCCACCCAGGGTGGCCTTGACCGCCCGGGCTCGCCTGAGCACTTCGATTGCACGCTGAGAGTTCGCACTGTAGTTGCCCGGACCGTTGACGACGGCACGTGCGTCAGACCGTGTCTGCGTACAGCACGTGGACAGTTCTGTCGTATCGATCGAGGCGTTGCCCGGACATCAGCGACCACAGCGCTGTCATCGAGGCTGCCACGGCATGCATCCGTCGAATGATGTGCCGGCGGCAAGCACCGCATGTCGGCAGGCGCGAGCGCGGGCGGCAGCAAGCCGCTCTTCAGACCACAGCGAGGACATGCCGTGACGAAGATCCCTTCAACCAGCACGTCCCAGCCGCTGCACCTCAATGGTGCAGACGTCGTGATCGAGATGCCGCCATTACACGAGCATGAGCAGACGCGGCAACCTCCGGCTGCCCCTGCACTGTCGGGCCTGGATCGCAAACCTGCTATGCGACGTAGCAACGCGGAACGCAGCAAGGAGCTGGCAATACTGCCGACATCCACCGGCACACCGGTGAGAGTTCGCTGTTGCATGCCTCGGGCGCGTCAATACTGCATGGTGAAGAGAGCACGAGCGAACACTTCTTCGACGCCGAAGACTCCTTTTCGTCATCAGATTCGTCGTCCATTCCCCACGAACAACCTGCACCACGCAATCGGCCCATGCATGCAGATGCAGCCGCACCGACACGCGCCGCGCGCGTGGGCATGCTGGCTGCATCGATCGGAACCAGTGCAGCGCACGGCGTACGCACCGTACTGAGCCCAACCGCCGCCGCGGTGACGGCTGCAGCATGCGGCGTACTTCCGATCAGTTTCGATAAACAATATCTGGGTGCTGCGCTGGGGCATCTGGTGCACCAAACTAGCTCCGTGGGAACGACGACATTCGCGCGTGAGTTACTGGGTGAGGCCTTGTTTGCCGCTCTTCGCCAGCTTCCGCCCGAAGCAGTCGTCGCCATGCAGGCAGTCTCCGGCACACTGCAGTTGGCACTGCATACGCTGCGAAAGAACCGGGAAGACCGCAATCCCGACGCGGCTGCGCGCGGCTTCCACAACCTAAGTCTCGAACAGTGGGATGCGTTGTCCGTCGACGAGCAGCGAGCCAAGAAGATCGAGCAGCAGCATTACTCGGATCTGGTCACCCGGCTCGCACTGTGCGGCATCCCGAGCAATATCGCCGTAGGTGCAGCCTGCAAGGCATCCGGTCAACCGGAGATAGCGGCCAGGCTGCTGACCACCGATCTGAAGATCGCCGGGTACGCCGCGGCGCGCGACACCATCCAGGCGACATTTCGCATGGTGGGAATGCGCGGCCCCACCAACGGCGGCATCAGCGGTCCGCATTTTACCAGCGCCGGACGATTCTACGGCATGGCAAACACGCTGACCAATCTGGCAGCCAATGAAGTGGCATCCCCCGATCTTGCAGCGGCACGGCAACGCTGGGGAGGCCTGAACTCGCCTTTCAACAAGGGCCAGGCACTCAGGGTGATGGTACGTCAATCCGCAGTGTCGGCTGCATTGAATGCCGCCATGGAGACAGCGGATTGGCTCAACGTAACCCAGCACGAAGCCGAGCAAGCCGGGACACAGCAGTTCCTGGACCCCGCATGGAAGGGCAAGCGCGAGGACTACGAGCGGGTCATGGATCAGTCGATCACCCGCACCGCGGCAATCAACTCCAATATCGCACTCGGTACTGCCGTCAACATGATTGGCACGTGGCTCGGCTTATCGTCCGCTCGCAGCGCCTTGCTTGCCAATACGATGAGCGGGGTTGCTGCCGGCCTGCAATACAAGATCATCGGCGCGACCTGGCAGGCCGAGGCGGCGGTCCGCGAGGCCGAAGCGCTTCGCCCGCAGGCGTGATAAGAGCGGCCGAACCGAACACGCTGTCGGCCCTCATTCACAACTACTGTGAGGTTATCCATCGCCTCAAGCGTCATATCCGCGGCGACCGACGCACATCCGCCGGTCGCCGCGGCTATTCCGTTTCATCGTGCTGCAGGCTTTGGAGTGGCTAACACAAGGTAGCGAGTGGTCGTGAGTTGGGCATGGATGGTACGAAGGAAACGCAGTGTATGAGTAATACCTACAGATGCCCGGTACCGGCCGCGCAGTCGTTTTGTTAGCTGCTTTTCGTGCACTTGCGACACACCATGCTGAAATGCTTTGCATGGCGTGTACTGCATCATATGCACTACCGCAGTCGCAGCAGCGTTACTCGTCCACCACACCACGCCTGATCAGAATCGCGTGAATGGCATGCGCATATTTGTCGCGCTCCGCGGGCGTTTCGGAATGATAGGCGCCGACAGCGGCCCAGGTGTTACCGTACCTATTGGTCATCTCGCGTAACCGCCAGGCAGCGACATACACGCTGACACATGGCTGCATCAGCGCGTCCCTGGAGATGCCGTAGCTGGAAAGACGTCGCAGATGGATCGAATTGATCTGCATCTTTCCATAATCGATCGTACCGTTGTTATTACGATGGATCGCGTCGGCGCGGCCACGTGATTCCTGCCAGGCAATGGCGCGCAATACCCATGGATTGACATGCTGGTAACCGGCAGCGTCTTCAAAACAATCTGCGCGTGCGAGCGGCGCAGCGCACAGCAACGCAGCCGCAATCAGCACGTGTCGCCCAGGGGCGCCGGCATGCCTGGCGCGCAGCGCGCACCATCGCAGGCTCACTGACATGTTGCTGGAGAGTGTCGCCCAAGGCTGCGGACGCCGAACATCCTTGCCGTGCACGGACGGGCGCATGGCCGGCGTAGCGGTCTCTGTCATGTCTATCACCTGATCGTCGTTGATTCCAGCAACGCAGCGGAGTGGGCACGTACCCCGATGGATCCAACACCCCGCTCAAGCGCGACACCATAACGATGCTTTGCGCACGCGTGCACACGCTGTACGAAGCGTCTATGACGTAAACGAAATTTCAGCACGCGTCGTCGCAACGCAGCTGTCTTGTGGCGTTTTTAACGCGAATTCTCCGTCGCAAAGTTCGCTAGGAAAAGCGTGCTTTCGCGTCCTAGCAGATGCGTTTCCGTCGCGTCTTCTACTTTGCGATCGGGAGCAACGTAGCGTCCCCATTGCGATTCTGCCGTCGCAATTTTCCGGCAACCCGCGATGTACCCAGTTCAATCACATGAGACGGGAATCACCATGGACTCATCTATCGGAAGCAACTATTCGAACATCAGTAATTTCAACACGATGGGCATCGGGCCCCAGCAATCTCAGGACTCCGGGCAGCGCTCGTCCTCCGCTGACTCCGAGCAGCAACTGGATCAGTTGCTCGCCATGTTCATTATGATGACGCTCCAGCAAAGCCAGGGCAGCGATGCAAATCAGGACTGCGGGAACGACGGACAGCAGAACGGTCAGCAGGAAGGCCTGAGTCCGCTGACGCAGATGCTGATGCAGATCGTGATGCAGCTGATGTAGAACCAGGGCGGCGCCGGCATGGGCGGTGGCGGTTCGGTCAACAGCAGCCTGGGTAGCAACGGCCTGGGCGGCGGTTTCAATGCCAACTTGTCTAGCATCAGCGGCCGAGCCTGATCGGCCGAAGCATGCAGGCTGCCGCGCGCTGCGACGGCCTGCATGCCGCAACGACGTCGACTGACCTGGATCAGTGCATCGATGCAGCTACCTTGCCGAGCGGATTGGCGCAGAAGCTCAGACCACAATCGACGCAGGTGCATGCGTTCCTTGCGGCGCCATCCGCGGCCAGGCCTGGTGCACCGTACGCAGCGTCGTTGCCCATATGGCAGGCATGCCCTCATCAACCGTTGCGTGATGGTTTCGGTCTGGTAACGCCACACCGCCTCGTCTCACCGCTTCAAGAAGTCTTCTTATATGCGAATACGTCCGGAAAATGGCTCGTCACATCCAGGCTACCGTCACGACTCATCTGACTACGGCCTTCCATACCAGGACGCTGGCGTCGACGCCGTCAATGGTGCTCGGCAACAAATGTCTGGATTTCTCGCCGATCTCTCCGAGTCGGCACAGGATCAACGGCGATACTCCGCCGCAGTCAGATTAGCGCGACAGAGCGGCGCCGCCGGTGCTGAAACTCATCGAACCACCCTCGCACAGCCGCCGGCCGAACGCAGGCGAGTAAGCCGCTCGCAGCCTCCTCACCTACACGAGATCCCGTACCCGAACTCAAGCGCCGACGCGCTCCATGGCGCGCAGCAACAGACGTCTGACTTTCTTAATCGTCTCTCCGGATTCGCCGGCGATCAGCGCCGCATGAATCACTCCCCCGCCTGGCTGCAGCAGCCTCCCCCCTCCACTCCAAGACCGTCTCCGGCAAGCCCGGAACAGCCACTGCCCGACAGCAGGCCAACAGGCCGCGTGCAATCTCCCAACCCGTACGACATCCCGTACCGCAATTCAGGCGCCGATGCAGTCAACGGCGCGCGGGAACAGATGTCCGGCTTTCTTAGGAGTCTCTCCGGAGTCGTCGACAATCAACGACGCATGGTTAACGCACCCATCCAGCCGCAGCAACCAGGCCCCGCCCAACCTCCTCGTCGTCCATAGTTTTGGCACGCCTGCACCACACCACCTGGTTTCCTGATCGCTTGACCACGTAAACCACACGACAGGTCGCGCCCTTGCGTGCCCCACCGTTTCAAGGAGCCTGCAGATGCAAATCTACCCGGAATATGCTCGGTTCAACCCTGGCTACGGTTCAGGACAGAATGACCCCGACTACGACCTTCCGTACCCGAACGCTGGCGACGACGCCGTCAATGGTGCGCGGCAGCAGATGTTTGGATTTGTCGACGATATGTCCGGATCAGCCGAAGATCAACAGCGCATCAATAACGCGCCCATCCCGCCGTGGCAGACCGGAGCCGCCACCCCAGGCACGCGTTCAGCCAACACCGAACAGCAACTAGACCATCTGCTTGCCCTGTTTATTTCGATGTTGCTCCAGCAGAGCCAGGGCGGTAGCGAGACGATGCAAGAGAACCGCGCTCCAGGATCTCAGCACGAACATCAGGGCAACCCGAGTCCACTCACGCTGATGTTGATGCAGATCGTGATGCAGTTGGCTCAAAGTCCAAACGGCAGCACCAACTAAGAGCGGCTAGCAAAACGTAGCGAGCGATGCCAGGTGGGTGCGGGCGCTGCGCTCGGGACCGCAGTGTACGAGTGGTACATGCCGCACCGAGCACAGGCCGCGCCCGCCTGGCGGCCGAGCAGTCGTTTTTTAGCTGCCCTAAATCGGTGCTCACCAGGTTGATGTGGTGATCGCAAGACGGGCGCCTTCGCGCCGGGAATTCAAAAATCGTGGTTGCCACGGTCCGATCACGTGCCCCGGCCGCGCCGGCGTCACGTGAGTATCTTCATGTATCAGCGCTCAAGGAGTGCGAACGGCTGTGCTTGATGGATACCGCAGCTTCATGCCGCATGCGCGCGGTAAGCGCATCCATGCACTCCGGTCGCCGCTCAGGGCGAGACGATATGCGGCGTCAGCAAGAACAACCGCTGCAGTCGCGAGCCACTCTGCTGGCGATGCTTGAACAGGTTGCCGATCAATGGAATCTTGGACAGACCCGGGACCTTGTTCAGATCGGTCTGATCGGTGTCGGAGGCATAACCGGCGATCAGCAGGCTCTGGCCTTCGTTGACGAATGCCTGCGTGGTGATCTCGCTGGAGGTGATGACGGGAATGCCATCGACCGTATTTGCACCCAACTGTCCGTCTTCGATACGCACGTCCAGACGCATCTGCCCATTCGACGACCCTGGCACCACACTCGGCAATACCCGTAACGAAACCCCGGCAGACAGGTTGTAGAGATCTGCCGAGGCATAGCCGCTGACGCGGACGAATGCCTGCTGCTTGTGGTCCATCACCGCTTCCACATTGTCCAGTGTCGCCACCTGCGGGGTGGAGACGATCTTGGCCTTGTTGGTCTGCTCGAGCGCCGACACGCGCGTCATCAGGTAGCGCCCTGCATCGCCCAGGACAGCGGTCAACGTGCCGCCCAACGGGGAGGTTGCACCGGCGGCCGCTGCGCCGCTCAAGGTGCCATCGTAGCCAAGCTGGCCGCCCCGTCCATCGCCGGTCTGCACGTCGACACGTCGGCTATGGAAACGCCAATCCACGCCCAGATCCTGCATGGCGCCGTCGCGGATCTCGATGATGGTGGCATCGATCTGCAGCAGCTTGGGCCGGTTGTCGAGCTGCTGGATCAAGGTGCCGTAAGCGGCCATTCGCTCCGGACGGTCGCGAATGAGGATGGAGTTGGTGCGTGGGTCGGCTTCGATCACCGGCGCATCGGACGCCGGCTCTCCGCCGCCGGTGTCCACCGCCAGCGGCCCATCGCGTCTGGCCGGGCTCATCTCAGGCCAGACACTGGCCGGCGCATTGGTGCCGCCACTGCCCGGCAATGGCGGGCTGACCGGCACCCGATCGGAGGGCGACCCACCGCCGAACCACGATGCAGGCAACCCGAGGATGCCATTGTTGCTGGCACCGCCAGTCTGGCCCTGGGCCGCATTGCCGAAGGCATTGGACGAGCCACCGCCGATCGGTTGCACCCGCCCGAAATTGACGCCCGGCCCGGGCAGCGCCGTCGTGGTGGCGCCACGTGCGCCGTACATGCTGCGCAACAGGCTGGCCATGCCCGGCACCTGGACGTCCTGCCCACCGATCCGGGTACTGTGATCGGCCGCCTGCGCGTAATGCAGCTGAAACACCTGTACGTCGGTGGCGTCGCGTTGGCGCGCGCTCTGCTCGACCTGCTTGGCGATCGCGGTAACGGTATCCACGTAACCCGGCGGGCCGGACACCACCGCCACGTGCGCTGCCTCGTCGTAGCGGACCGGAAAGCGCGGATCATCCAGCCGCATGCGCGCAAGCGCATCGCGCAGCGCAGTCGTCGATGCAGCGCCCAGATTCAAGGTCGCATTCTTGGTTTCGTTGGCGCCCCAGATTCTGAGCACAGAACCGTCGTAGTACCAGACGAAGCCGAACGTCGCAGACAGATCGTCGAGAAATTTCTGCGGGCTGGCCTCGAACTTGCCGCTGAGCGTGCCGGTCACCTCCGGCGAGATCCAGGTGGTGATGGATTGGCTGGCGGACAGGTCGCGCAGGACCTCCTTGAGATCCTTGTGGTCGGCGACGTATTTGAAACTGTGCGAATGCCACGGCACCTGCGCGGCATTGGCATGCGACGGCAATAGCGGCAGCAGGCCGAGCAGCAATGCGGCGGCCACTGGCGCGCGTCGATGGCAGTGAACTGGAGGACCGGCGTATGCCATGGCGTTCCCTCTGCGAGGCAGTGAAAGAAGTCGATAGGGCCACACCTGGCATGCAGGCGACGGCCGGGGAGTGCGTGCTGCGCGCAGCGCCGGGCTGCGCAACTTAGCGTCGGACAGCGCATCTTGGGCGCGTGCAGTCAGTGTAGGCAGTGCACGGCCGTCGATGTCTCAAAAATAATCAATTCGATGCGCCTCCCTTGCCGCCGACGTTGGCGGCATCGTGCAATTGCTGCTGGAAGTGGAAAAAGCCGAGTGCATCACCGGATTGCGCAATGAATACGCTGGTCAGCAAAGCGAGCAGCAACAGCGCCAGTACCCCGCGGATGGGTTGACTCAGATTGGATGGTTCCAGTTTGTCTGCAGCGCGTGCGACAAAGCCGATGGCCAGATCCACCAGCACCAGCACCAGCAACAGGGGCGCGGAGAGCTTGACGATTGCGGCCATCATGCCGTCGGTCTGCTGGATGACGAAGGTCTCGGAGACCGCACTCATGTCGGGGGTGAGCTGGCTCAGCGGCCACCAGCGAAACGATTCGAACAGCGCACCGAGCAGCATCAGCATGCCGCCCAGTGCGTAGAAGGACACGATCGCCAGCTGCATCAACACCGTGGAAACCGGCGTGCTCTGCTCACCGCTCAACGGGTTGGTCATCTGGACGTTGTTGTAGCCAGCCACATCATCGATGAGCAGGCCCACGCTCTCTGCAACCCAGAACACGGTCGAAGCGGCGAACCCGATCAGCAGGCCGATGAACGCTTCCTTGAACACCAGCCCCACCAGGCCGGTCGCCTCGATCCTGGCCAGCGCATCGGCCGGCTGTCCGTATGCGATAAACGAGCTCAGTACATAGATCACGCCGTTGCGCGCCATGCCGGGAAGACTGTCCTGCGCCGTTGCCGGCAGCACGAAGAACATCACGAACACGCGCACCCCGCACAGCGCCAACAGGGTCAGCAGCGACACGCCCTGGGATGAGAGCGCCAGCAGCGCGTTGGCGGTGTCGTTCATTGCCCAGCTCCACGCGCGGCACGATGCAATCGCAACCCGAGCAACGCTTCAATCGCGTCGTCTTCCTCCGCCGCTTCGCGTTGCGCCTGCCAGGCGCGCTGCGCGCTGGCGGCTTTTTCTGCATACACCTGCGCCTGCGCCTGCAGCTTGCTGATTGTCCGTTGCACGGTTGCCGTCTCATCGCGCGCGTGCTGCAACGCCTGCCTCGCCGTGGCCAGCGTTTGCTCCGCGGCGCGGCAGCGCTCTTCCAGCACCGTGCGAAAGTGCTGGTGTTGCAGGATCGCCTCGATACCGATCGGCTCGCCTGCGGCAGCCTTGTCGGCGAGCGCGGTGTCGAATGCGTCCAGACGCGCGACGCAGGCGTCGACCTCTTGCGTGCAGCTGAGGCACTCGCGGTCGCGCTGTTCCACCGCGCGCGCGCATTCGCTCAGGCGCGCCTGCATCCGCTCGTAACGACGCGTTTTCAGCTGCTGTAACGTCGTCCAGGTGCTGGCACGCTTACGCATCGTCGATCACACCGGCAAGCTGGTCCAGGGTGGTGTCGTAGTCGCTGAGCTGATCGGTGGACTGGCTGAGGAAGTCGCGAATCGCGTCGATCCTGGCAATCGCCTCGTCGGCCACCGCATCGCTACCCTGCCGGTATTCGCCGACCTGCAACAAGGTTTCCACCTCATTGTGCTTGGCCAGCAGACGCCGCAACTGGCCGGCGTACTGGCGTTGCTCGGCAGACACGATCTGGCTCATCACCCGGCTCAGGCTCCCCAGCACGTCGATGGCCGGGTATTGGTTTTTGGCCGCGATCTCGCGCGAAAGAATCAGATGACCATCCAGGATGCCGCGCACTTCTTCGGCGATCGGATCGCTGCCGGTGTCGTCCTCGGCCAGCACGGTGTAGAACGCGGTGATCGAGCCCGTCTCGCCCATGCCGGCACGTTCGAGCAGGCGCGGCAATTCGGCGAACACCGACGGCGGAAAGCCGCGACGTGTGGGCGGCTCGCCGGCGGCCAGGCCGATCTCGCGTTGTGCGCGCGCAAAGCGCGTCAGCGAATCCATCATCAGCAGAACACGCAGGCCCTGATCGCGAAAGTATTCGGCGATGGCGGTGCCGACATAGGCGGCCTTGGCGCGCTCGATGGAGGAGCGGTCGGAGGTGGCGCACACCACCACGCTGCGCGCCAGACCGTCTTCGCCGAGGATCATCTCGATGAATTCGCGCACCTCGCGTCCGCGTTCGCCGATGAGCACGATCACGTTGACATCGCACTGCGTGCCGCGCGCGAACATCCCCATCAAGGTGCTCTTGCCGACGCCGGCTGCGGCGAAGATGCCCATGCGCTGACCTTCGCCCAGCGTCATCAGGCCATCGACG
This sequence comes from Xanthomonas vesicatoria ATCC 35937, assembly GCF_001908725.1. Classification (NCBI taxonomy): domain Bacteria; kingdom Pseudomonadati; phylum Pseudomonadota; class Gammaproteobacteria; order Lysobacterales; family Lysobacteraceae; genus Xanthomonas; species Xanthomonas vesicatoria. The sequence goes on from NZ_CP018725.1 coordinate 1,821,179, forward strand.
ATCCGCACGCCGGTTGGCATGGGCTGTTCGATCAGCCGCCGGCGCATGGGGTCGGGCGCCTGCGCCTGGATCTGTACCCACTCCTCGCAGTCGACCGGTCCCTGCCCGTCCGCCGGCTCGCCCAGGCCATCGAGCACGCGCCCCAGCAGCGCCGAGCCGACCGGCACCGCCAATGGGCGACCGGATCCGATCACGCGCGTTTCGCGCGACAACCCCACCAATTCGCCAAACGGCGCCAGCAAGGCAAGAGTGCGGCTGAAGCCCACCACCTCGGCGCGCTGCAACAGCGTGCCATCGCGCTGGCGCAACTCGCACACCTCGCCCAGGCTGACCTGTACACCGGCGACCTTGAGCATGGTGCCGATCACCTCGACCACCTTGCCGTAGCGACGACCGAATGCGAGCGCAGTCAGTTCGCGCTCGAGCGTTGCTTCCAGCACCGGCATCTCAGCAGGCATCCGGCACCGCCTGCTGCGTGGCCAGGACGCGACGGATGACGCGCTGGATGCTGCGCAGTTGGGCGCGCAGGTCGGCCTCGAACACGCCGGTGTCCCATTCGCACACGCAGGCGCCCAGGGCCAGGTCCGCATCGCCGCACAGTTCCACCTGCAGCCTCCAGCCTGCGGCGGCCGCCGCCGCGTCGAAGGCGCGCCGGGCGTCGTCCAACGCATCGGGATGCACGCTCACCCGCAAGGCGCTTGCCTCGTCCAGGGCGCCGTCCAGCGCCTGTGCAGCGCGCGCGTACAGTGCCGCCGGATCGTGCCCATGCAAAACCTGCTCGCAGGCGCGCGCGACGATCTCGGCCAGGCGCGCGCGTGCACGCTGCGCAGCATCCTCGGTTGCGAAGACATGGCGCAGGCCGCGCTCGTTCCACTCATCCAATTGACGGCGCAGCCCGGCGGCATAGCCCAGGCGCGCACTGCGCTCGGCCTTGTCCTGGGCATCGTTGAGGATCGCCTCGGCCTGCTGTTGAGCGTCGTCGATCAGCGTCTGTGCATGTGCCTCGGCCTCGGCAAGGGTCTGCGCGCAACGGGCGTGCACCTGCGCGGTCGCCGCGTCCAATGCCAACACCTCGGCCAGCGCCTCGCGCGGGATGACGTCGCAATCCAGGCCGACGGCGTCGGGCGTGGATCTCAGCCACAGACGCATGACAACTCCGGCAACAGGGTGGGAAGCACCTGCAGGAATGCATCGCTGTGGCTATCTGCGCTGACGCGCGCCACCTGCGCCGCGCCCAGCGGCAAGCCCAGCGCCAGCACCTTAGCCACGCCGGGATCGGGCCACACGCCATCGGCTTCCAAGCGCCGCCAGCCATCGCCGATCCACGTCGCCTGATCGGCATCGTGCGGCAGCAGCGGTACCGGCAGGCCGCCGACCGCACGATGGCGTATGTGTTCAAGCACCGCCGGCCCCACCTGCTGCTCGAACCAGGTCAGGCGCTCGCGCTCGATGCAGCGTCGTAGCGCCAGCGCGCGCGAAAACAACGCACGGCTCATCAACACCTTGGCGAGCAGCTCGGGCGCGAGCACGACCAGCCGGCTGGCAAGCGAACCAGACGCACTCACCGGCACGCCCGACCATCCCGACCATGCCTGGATCACGCGCAAACGCCGCTGCGTTGGCGCACGTTCCCAGCCCGACGCAGCCACCGGACCCAGCCAATGCGCTACCCGGTCCGCATCCAGCGATCGCGCCAGGACGGAGATGGCCGCCGTCGATCGTTGAAGCCACAGTGCTGCACCTTCGATACGTGCGTTGTCGATCCCTGCATCGTCCATCGGCCGGCCTCACCCAGCATTCTTTCTGGTCAACGCGCGTAGCCGCTGCCAGCCGCCCCAGCGGCGCGCATCGGCGCTCGGCCACCAGTACAGCACCGCCGCAACGACCGCCACGCACAGCGCCAGCGCGCATCCGGCCAGCCATGGCCATGCCCAGGTGCGCGGGGGCGCCGATGCAGGGAGCTGCGCATCGCTTTCGGCCCCACCTGGCACCAGGGTGACACTGACATTTTCGTAGGTCAGTCCTTCCACGCTGTGCATCACCAGCGTCTTGATGCTGGGTACCAGGCTGGTCAGATCGCTACCGACGCGAAACTTGATGAACACCGCAGCGCTCGAGGGTTTGACCGAGGTGGATAGCGGGTCGTTGTTGGGAAGCACGATCTCCACATCGGCGGCGATGACGCCATCGATGTTGGACAAGGTCTGCGACAGCTGCTGGGAGACACCATAGATGAAACGCACGCGTTCCTCGGTGGGCGTGGAGATCAGGCCATCTTTCTTGAACATCTCGCCAAGATTGGCGTGGCGCTCATGCGGCATGCCATGCGCGCGCAGGACCTCCAACGAGTACGCAACCTGTGCGTGCGGCGCGTTGATCGCCCAGGTCTTGCCGTCATCGGGGGTGACCTTTTCCGCATCTACACCGGCAGTCAGCAGCACGGCGAGCATGTCATTGGCGTCGTTCTCGGTCAGCCCGGAATAGAGCTGCTGATCGCAGCCAGACAACAGCAGTGCAAGCAACAACACCACCAGATATCTGAGCTTTGGCATGCTATTGGTTCTTGAACAATGTCTGCACGGCGTTCTTGCCCGACTGCGCCACGCCGACGCTCACGTTGAGGTTGAAGCCGACCATCGTCAGCTCGTGCATCAGCTTCATCTGTTGCGACGCCATTTCCTGCAGGCCCATGGTCGGCGCCTGCATGCTGAAGGCATCGATGTGCTCGGTAACGGTCCGTACGCCATCGTTCTGCACATCGATCATCCGGCTCATCATGCTCGGCTCCCCCACACGCTGCATGGCAGGCGGCAATGGGCTGGAGGACTGCATGAGTGCCTGAAAGCGGTTGACGAGCGCCTGGTTGGGTGCCGCCGTCGGCGACACCGCTTGCATGGACAGGCCGGTATTGGCAGTGATTGGTGCGACAGGAGGAATGAGCGTCATACGCTGCTCCGCAGGCTGGGTGAAGTCCGGGTCAGGCGCGCAGATACTGCGCGTTGGGAACTTCCATTGGCGCCGCGGAATCGACCGGCGCCTCTACCGGCATGGGCGTTGGGGTGTAGCGCCCGGACAGCGCCTTGACCAGGCCGACGGCGTCGGCGTCGGCGTCCTCTTCGATCAGCCCTTCTGCAACGCCGTGCCACGACTGGTCGCCCACCGCAAACAGGCAGCAGGCATACAGGGCCTTGCACAGCGGCTTGGAGCCGGCATCGGCCTCCATCTCGCGCAGCAGTCGTGAGCCCTCCAGATAATTGCCGCGCTTGATGGCCATCCACGCATCGAAGGTATCCAGCGCCTTCAACTCTGGCCGTAGCACGCGCACGGCGGCCAGCAACGCTGCGGCCTCATCGAGTTTTTCATGGGTCAGCCCAACCGTGATCAGTTCGATCAGCCCACTTACCACCGGGCCGGGACATTCGATCTTTTCCATACCGCACCTCGTCTTCAATGGCTGTGGACAGCATGCATGGATAACGCTACGCGTCCTGGCGGAAGAAGACTTTTCAGAAGCGAACATCGGAATGCTGTCGCGAACAAACAGTACCGGCTTCGCCCACCCGCGCACGCGTTCGCCTCACAGGCGGATTGTCCGACCGTGGCTCAACCACAATCGGCGAGCAGCATCAGCGGCCTGAGGGCGCCATGTCGGACGAAAAGACCGAGAAACCGACCGAGAAGAAACTGCAGGATGCGCGCAGGGACGGGGAAATTCCGATCAGCCCGGACGTCACCGCTGCCGCAGTCCTGCTGGCCGCGCTGCTGGTGATGAAACTGGCAGGCAGCTATTTTGTCGAACATATGAACGCACTGGTGTCGATCGGTTTCGATTTCACCGCCAATACGCGCGATGCCACCGCATTGAATCGTGCGCTTGCTCGCATCGGCATCCAGGGAGCGTTGCTGACTCTGCCGTTCGTGGTCGCCTGCCTGGCCGCCGGATTGATCGGCACCTTTCTGCAGACCGGGCTCAATGCCTCGCTCAAACCGGTCACGCCAAAGTTCGATTCGCTCAATCCCGTGAACGGCGTCCAAAAACTCTTTTCGTTGCGAAGTCTCATCAACCTATTGAAGTTGGGCATCAAGGCGGCCGTGATCGGCGTTGTTCTGTGGTATGGCCTTCGGGCGCTCATGCCGACGATCATCGGACTCGCCTACCAGCCTGTGCCCGACATCGCACAGATCGGCTGGCGCGCACTGGGCATCCTGAGCGCGCTGGCGGTCCTGGTGTTCGTGCTGGTCGGCGCAGCGGACTGGAGCATCCAGCATTGGCTGTTCATTCGCGACAAACGGATGAGCAAGGACGAGCAGAAGCGCGAACACAAGGAAAGCGAAGGCGACCCGGAAGTGAAGGGAAAGCGCAAGGAATTCGCCAAGGAGCTGGTGTTCGGCGACCCGCGCGAACGCGTCGCCAAGGCCAAGGTGATGGTGGTCAATCCGACCCATTACGCCGTTGCGCTTGCCTACGAACCGGACGGCTTCGGTCTGCCGCAGGTGGTTGCAAAGGGCGTGGACGATGGTGCGCTGGAACTGCGTGCCTATGCGCACAACCAGGGTATTCCGATCGTGGCGAACCCGCCGTTGGCCCGCGCGCTGCATCTGGTCGAACTGGGCGAGGCGGTGCCCGAATCGCTGTTCGAAACGGTGGCGGTGGTGCTGCGCTGGGTCGATGAGCTGGGCCGCGACAACGATGACGGCAGCGGTCCGCTGCCCTGCTAGGAGATCGCATGCGCCTGACACGGTATTTCGCATACACCGGTGAAGTGGCGATCGCCGCCCTGGTGGTGGCGGTCATCGGCTTGATGATCCTGCCGCTGCCCACCCCGCTCATCGATACGCTGCTGGGCATCAACATCACCCTGAGCGTGGTGTTGCTGATGGTCACGATGTATGTACCCGACTCGATTTCGCTGTCGTCGTTTCCCTCGTTGCTGCTGTTCACCACACTGCTGCGGCTGTCGTTGAACATCGCATCGACAAAATCGATCCTGCTGCATGCCGAGGCTGGCCACATCATCGAAAGCTTCGGCGAGCTGGTGGTTGGCGGCAACCTGGTGGTGGGCCTGGTGGTGTTCCTGATCATCACCACGGTGCAGTTCATCGTGATCGCCAAGGGCTCCGAGCGCGTGGCGGAAGTCGGTGCGCGCTTCACCCTGGATGCGATGCCCGGCAAGCAGATGAGCATCGATGCCGACCTGCGCGGCGGCAACCTGAGCGCAGACGAAGCGCGCAGCAAACGCGCGCGGCTGGCCATCGAGAGTCAACTGCACGGCGGCATGGATGGGGCCATGAAATTCGTCAAGGGCGACGCCATCGCCGGCCTGGTGATCACCATGGTGAACATTCTGGCCGGCATCGTGGTGGGCGTGACCTACCACGGCATGAGCGCGGGTGAGGCGGCCAACCGCTTTGCGATCCTGTCGGTGGGCGATGCGATGGTGTCGCAGATCGCCTCGCTGCTGATCTCGGTGGCGGCCGGCGTCATGATCACCCGCGTGGCCAACGAGAACGAGGCCAAGGTCAGCTCACTCGGGCTCGACATCGGACGCCAGCTCACCAGCAATGCGCGCGCCTTGCTGGCAGCCAGCGTCCTGCTTGCCTGCTTCGCGTTCGTTCCGGGGTTTCCGGCACTGTTGTTCCTGCTGCTGGCAGGGGCGGTGGGTGCGGGCGGCTATACGATCTGGCGCAAGCAACGCGACAGCAGCGGCACCGATCAACCCACGCTGCCATCGACCAGCCGCAAGGGCGCCAAAGGCGATGCGCCGCATATCCGCAAGAGCGCGCCGGATTTCGCCTCGCCCCTGTCGATGCGGCTGTCACCGCAACTAGCCGCCCGGCTTGACCCGGCGCTGCTGGACCAGGCGATCGAGAGCGAACGCCGGCAGCTGGTGGAGCTATTGGGCCTGCCGTTTCCCGGGATCGCGATCTGGCAGAGCGAGTCCCTGCAGGACCTGGAGTACGAAGTGCTGATCCACGACGTGCCGGAAACCCGCAGCGCGTTGAGCGATACAGCCGACATGCAGAAGGCGCTGGCCCAACAGGCCATCGCGCCACTGCATGCACGCGCGCATCTGTTCGTGGGCATCCAGGAAACCCAGTGGATGCTGGAACAGGTGGGCGCGGACTATCCCGGGCTGGTTGCAGAGGTCAACAAGGCCATGCCCGCCCAACGCATCGCCGACGTTCTGCGACGGCTGCTGGAAGAACGCGTCCCGGTGCGCAACATCAAGAGCATCCTGGAGAGCCTGGTGGTGTGGGGACCGAAGGAAAAGGATCTACTGATGCTGACCGAGTACGTGCGCTGCGATCTCGGTCGTTATCTTGCGCATACGGCGACCGCGGGAACCGGTCAGCTGCCTGCGGTGATGCTCGACCACGCGGTGGAACAGTTGATCCGGCAATCGATTCGCGCCACTCCGGCCGGCAATTTTCTGGCCCTGCCACCGGAGCAGGCCAATCAGCTGGTCGAGCAGGTGGAGCGCATCGTCGAAGATCAGGCGCGGCATCCGCTGGCGGTGGTTGCATCGATGGACGTGCGGCGCTACGTGCGCCGCATGATCGAGGCGCGCCTGAACTGGCTGGAGGTTTACTCGTTCCAGGAGCTTGGCGCAGAGGTGCAACTTCAGCCGATCGGAAGAGTGGTGGCCTGATGCGCAAGCCCCCCATCCGCCACGTGCGCATCCTGCCGATTGCCGGCGCGCCGGTACCGCCGCATACGGCTCCCACACCGGTAAGTGCAATGCAACGCGTCAGCTTCATGCAGCTGCGCCGGCGGGCGAGCAGCGTGCTGCCCGGATTGCCCGGCCCGCTGCTGCCGGAGGACGGCGACGACGATCCGCCCGAAGCGGCCGATGCTGCCAGCGACAGTGGCCGCCCTGCGCCGGTGCCAAGTGCGCCACCCCATCTTGATGACGGTACGCAACGACAGATCGCCCAGGGCGATGACGGCGATGCATTGGGGCGGCAGATCGCCACCGAATGGATCCGCACCCAACGCGCGCAGATGGCCATCCACCACATCGCGCTGCGCGTGGCCGATTTCTGCAATGCCAGCCCGGTCCGCGGTGCAGGCATCTGGGAGGCGTGGTTGGACATCAACCACGACATCCTGCCGCAGACCACGCTGTTCTTGCGGCTTTCGCCAGACCAGCTATCGCTTCGCTTCGACAGCGGCTCGCCGCAGACGCGCGAGGTACTTTGCAATGGTAAAGAACGTTTGGATACCGCATTGAGGGCTGCGCTCAGCGAGAGACTTCAGATCAGCATCGAGATCGTCTAGCGCCGCACATGCCGCAGAACAGCCATAGCGAGTACTCCGTGTTGTCAACCGAGCAGAACTCGATGTCGCCGGCACGCAACCTGTCACAGGCCTTGACCAAGGTGCCTGCCGCGCGCGCGCAACTCGGCAGATTGCTCTGCGATCGGCGCGCGGCGCACCGTTGTGGCTTCGCCGTGCAACGCCGCGGCGTCCGGGCCGCGGAGGCGGCACGGCTGCGGCTGCAATTCGATAACGGCAGCCTGGACCTGCGCATCGCAGCGCACGACGGCCTGGCTCTGCTGTTGAACGAAACCGATGACGCCCTGCGCGTGGCGATCGCCGGCGTGCTGTTGAGCGACGACCTGCAAGCCTTCGCTCCCCTGGGAGTGGGCGCTGCCGAGGTCGTCGGCTTCGAACGCTGTACGGAGGCAGACGATTGCCTCGATATCGGCTTCACGCTGGGCGGCATGGAGGCGATCGCAGAGACGGCCAACCCGCAGCTGCTCGCCGCGCTGCAAACGGCGACCGCTGCGCTTGCGCCGCTATCGCCACTGCCGGCCTGGCTGAGCGCGCTGCCGATGCGTACGCGCCTGCGCATCGGCCAGCGCACGGCACCTGCGTCGCTGCTGCAATCGCTGCGCCCGGGCGATGTGCTGCTGCATGCGCTTGCGCCGCCTCCTGTGCGCAGCGGAGAGCTGCGCTGGGGCTTGCCCGGAGGCGCAGTGTTGCGCGCTCCGGTAAGCCTGACCCCGCAACAGATGCTCCTGGAGACCGCCCCCGCCATGCACCAAGATACGCCCGAGTCCGATACGTCGTTGTCCACCACCGATGTGGCGGCACTGGAGTTGCCCGTCCACCTGGAAGTGGACCAGCTCGCGCTGTCCCTGTCGGTCCTGTCGGGCCTGCAGCCCGGCCAGATCCTGGAGCTGTCGGTGCCGGTGGATCAGGCCGACATTCGCCTGGTCGTCTACGGCCAGACCATCGGCGTCGGCAGGCTGCTGGCGGTGGGCGACCATCTGGGCGTGCAGATCCTAAGCATGTCGGAGACACCGCATGCAGATGCCTGATGTCGGCTCGCTGCTGCTGGTGGTCATCATGCTGGGGTTGCTTCCCTTCGCAGCAATGGTGGTCACCTCCTACACCAAGATCGTGGTGGTGCTCGGCCTGCTGCGCAACGCCATCGGCGTACAGCAGGTGCCGCCGAACATGGTGCTTAACGGCGTCGCGTTGCTGGTGTCATGCTTTGTGATGGCGCCAGTGGGGATGGAGGCATTCAAGGCCGCGCAGAATTACAGCCCCGGTGCCGACAACAGCCGCGTCGTGGTGCTGCTGGACGCCTGCCGGGAGCCGTTTCGGCAGTTTCTGCTCAAGCACACCCACGAGCGCGAGAAGGCCTTTTTCATTCGTTCGGCGCAGCAGATCTGGCCCAAGGACAAGGCAGACACGCTCAAGCCGGACGACCTGCTGGTGCTGGCGCCGGCATTCACGCTCAGCGAGCTGACCGACGCGTTCCGCATCGGGTTTTTGCTGTACCTGGTCTTCATCGTGATTGATCTGGTGGTGGCCAATGCGTTGATGGCGATGGGTCTGTCGCAGGTGACGCCGACCAACGTGGCTATTCCGTTCAAACTGCTGTTGTTCGTGGCGCTGGACGGATGGTCCATGCTCATCCACGGGCTAGTCTTGAGTTATCGGTGACGCCATGGACCATGACGATCTGGTGCGATTCACTTCCGAAGCCTTGTTGCTGTGCCTCAAGGTGTCGTTGCCGGTGGTCGGCGTGGCCGCGGTGGCGGGGCTGCTGATCGCCTTCATCCAGGCAGTGATGTCGCTGCAGGATGCGTCGATTTCGTTCGCACTCAAGTTGGTGGTGGTGGTGGCTGCCATCGCGGTTACCGCACCCTGGGGCGCCTCGGCGATCATGCAGTTCGGCCAGGCGCTGATGCAGGCGGCCTTTCCATGATCCGCCGTCTTTTGCCAGGCGCGGCATCGCCACCGCTGCACACCGCCCACGACGCATCGCACCATCATGCCGATGCGCCGCACGCCGGCGAGCCGCCGCTCGCCGACGCAACAACACCGCACGCACCGCGTCTGCGCTCGGCTCCACCGCGCAGGCGTAGGCGTGGGATGCGGTCGCTGGAAGGTCAGGACGACGAACTCGACACCACTGAACTGGAAGAGGCCGAAGCGGCACGCGTATCGGCACTGCGCGGCCGGGTGGGCGTGGCGGTCGCACAGCCGCAGGGCCAGGGGCAAAGCCAGGACGATCAGCACGGCGAAGGCGGCCACACGTTTGCCGGCGAACCGCAAGCCGGGGCCTGGCCGATCGCCGCGCCGGTGCACGTGCACGTGCACGTGCACGACAGCGTACGTGCAAGCGTGCAGGACGTTCTGGACCGCTACGCGGCGACGCCTGCCGCCGACCGGGCAGTCAAGCGACATGCACTTGCCGTTGCGTTTGTCGAGTTGCGCGCAATCCGTATCGCGCATCCGGCTGCCGCGTCGCTGACTGCCATGGCCTGGAGGCTGATGCGCGATCACCTGGCCGCGTACAGCGCCGGCGCATCTGCCGAAACCCTGCAGGAGCTGTGCAAGCGCCTGGTGGACCTGATGACGCCGCAACCGGATGCGTCGCCGGCACTGCGCAGCTTCCATCTATTGCTGCCGTTGATGCTGCTCAATGCTGAAAAACCGCGCAAACGCGTTGATCGCGCACGCGCCATCACGCGATTGAATGCGCTACTGATTGAACACCACGATGGAACCGCTCAGGGGATTCGCGCATGACCATGCAACTTCGCATACTGACGGGGATGCACGCCGGCGCACGATTAGATTTGCGGCCAGGGAGCTATACGTTAGGCGCAGATCGCCAAGCCGAGATCCGGATCGAAGATTGGACTGATTGCACGCTCATCATCGAGGTGGATGCAGATGATCAAGCTCGTTATCGCAGCGACAAGTTGCCAACGACACAGTGGCTTGCACTGCAACCCGTGCGCTTTGGCGCGTTGGTGCTCTGCATCGGCGACGCTGCGGGCGATTGGCCAGACGATGTGGCGCTGCTGGAGCGCTTGCTGTCCACGGCCGCCGCGCCGCAAGCGGCATCGCCACGCAGATCCAGACGCACCGCGATGCGTGCAGTGGTGGGCGCCATGCTAGCGCTGGCCGCCGCAGCACTGCTGCCTTCCCTGCTCCCGGCCTTTCTGTCCGATGCCGCTCCGCCGCGCACCCAGGATAACCAGCGCAACCAGGTCGCATCCGTGCTGAAACGCCTGGGCTTGCATGAAGCGCGCGTGGAGCAGGTCGGCGCACGGGTCCGGGTCGAGGGCCTGGTGGCGAGCAGCGCAGATGCGGCACGCCTGCGTACTCAGCTGCATCGGTATCAAGGTGCGGTGACGGTCGATGTGGTGGTGGTGGATGAGGTACTGGCAACCCTGCGCGATACCTTGGCAGACCGCGATCTGAGCGTACGCTACGACGGTCAGGGCGTGTTTTCCGTCGCCGGCAGCAGCGATAACGCAGAGCGGGCGATCCGGCGGATCGACGAACTACGCAGCGATCTGGGTCCGGAAATCCGCAAGCTGCATGTAGACATCACCCAGCAGGACCCTTCCATCAAACCGCCTTCGAACTACGACGCCGCCTTGTTGGTGGAAGGCCTGCATTACGTGGAAACACCAGACGGCACCAAGCATTTGACTTCCCTGCCGCAGCAAGCGGCGCCATGAGAACCACACCATGTTCGATGCCATGACCGATACGGTCACCCAGGATATGAGCAAGATCTTGCAGACCAAGGAGCTGGATGTCTCTGGCGAGCGGCTGCACAACATCGAGACGGCGCTGGATGCGACAGCGCAACAGATCCGCACGCACTGGTCTGCTGCGAGCGATCAGGCTGCGCGTAACGACTTCACCGTCCTGCACGAGGGCATCAACGCCGCCCGCGGCATCGTCGCGCACATCGCCGGCATGCCCTGACCATCGATTCCTTGGTCGGCTCGACCAAGTAAAACCGCGCCGTCAGGCGCTACATGTTACTCATCACTGCTAAGGAGTTTCGATATGTCAAACACATTGCTTCCGGATTTGAGCTCATTGCACTCGCGCTACGGCCAGGGCATGGACAGCTACACGGGCGGCGTTTCAAACGGAATGTCAGGTTTCTCTGCGACGCATGGCGCAAGCGGGCAGATCGATTCGCTGCTGGGCGACCTCGGCTCATCTGACGAGGATCAAAAGCGCATGAACAACAAGATCACCATGCTCAAGAATGATCTTGACTTCAACGTGGCGCTCAACAAGTTCATCGGCAAGGCAGGGGACAACGCAAAAAGCCTGGTCGGTCAGTAATGGCTTTTGACATGACGCAGGGCTAGTTCGCAGCCCTGCGCGTGTCGCACGGCAGATGAGCAACGCCCGATTCGAAGCGATCGTCAGGCAGATGTGCGATGCACTGGACTTGCCGGATGTGCAAGCAGTGCTGACCAGCCGCGTGCTGTGGGTAGAGGGATTTGAAGTCTATCTGCACATGCCCGCAGCCCAGACCGACCATGAAGCGGAGCAAGCACCGGAAGAAGAAGCGCTGTACTTACGCATCTCCTACGGTCTTGCTCCCGCCGGACGGACCTTGACGGTGTTCCGGCTATTACTGGAAGCCAATCTGTCGGTCTACGCACAGGACCAGGCGCAACTCGGGTTGAACGATGCGGGTGTGATCGTACTGATCGTGCGCGTACCGCTGGACGACGACGTGGATGGAGCATGGATCTGCGATCTGCTTGCCCACTACGCCGAGCATGGCCGTTACTGGACCAACAACATCTTCATTGCACACGACGAAATGTTCGAAGGAATCGCAACGGGAAACTATCTGTGGCTACGCGCATAAGGAACTGGGCCCTGCATGTATGCCGATGGCTTCAGCGACACCATGCACGATTCGGCAGCATGCCGTCCTGCTCTGGGCCCTGGCGACTGGGCACCCTGCCAGGACGTGGTTCCCGTCTACATGATATCGCCTGCACTCTCATGCACTAAGGACACTCGCCAATGAATCTCGCCATACCCTCACAACCCACTGCGAGCTTACAGCCGTCCTCGTTTTCCCTTTCGCAGCAGCAGGCCTTGACCGCGGTGATCATGAGCATGCTGGCGTACTGCATGCAGCGCATGCTAAGCGACATGCTGCAGGCTGCGAATCAACCGTCCAATGGTCTTTTGCCGCCGAACGACACCAGTCCGATGCCATCACCGTCGCTGCCACAAGCGAACCCGCCGTGTTCCACCAATTCCGGCGGACAGCACGGCAGTAACACTGGCAATGGCAACACCGGTGGCAACGGTGGCAACGGCAGCAACCCCTCAGGAGCGGGAACCGGCAACGGCGCATCGCCCACCACTTCTGGTCACTCGACAACCCCCACGCCGACCAACGGCACGCCAGGTCCAAACGGCGAGCAAGCGCCGCTTCCTCCCGGCAAGGTGGTCACCGCACCAGCCGGCGTGCAGAACAAGCCCATCGTGGTGCACAAGGGCGAGGTGTTCGATGGCAAGAATCAGACGTACATCGGCGGCCCCTGCATGGGTAGGGGCGATCAGGACGAGCACCAGCAACCGTTGTTCATCGTCGAAGACGGTGGCAGCCTCTGCAATGTCCACATGAAAGGCGGCGGCGATGGCGTGCACTTCATTGGCAACGGCAAGATGGTCAACTGCGTCAACGAAGATGTCAGCGAGGACGCCGTCACCATCGATGGGCAGGGCAACCGTGAGCATGATGCGGGGATTGCCGGGTGCAGCCCCGAGGTCAGCGGCCGGCCGAAGGTCGAAATCATCAATTGCACGTTCAAGAACGCTGCGGACAAGGTCGTGCAGGACAACGGCGCTGCCGACGTGGTGATGTCGGGCGACACCGTCATCGGCGCCAGCAAGGTTTTCCGTACCAACGGCGGGCATGGCGATATCGACTCGCACCTTCAGGTCGAGAATTGCGAGTTCAGCCGGGTCAAGGAAGCGGTCTTCCGTACCGACGCGCCCGGCGCGACGGTGACGCTGGCAAACCTGAAGACCGATGCGCCCGAGGAGGTGATTGCCCCCGACGCCTCCCAGGCCACCGGAGCGTCACGTATCGGCCATAAAGCCTACAGCGGCTGATCGCAGCCCGCACCGGCGCTGCGTATGGCTCGTGCCCGGCAGATGTACTGCATTGCCGCATCTGCCGGGCATCGGCGCTGGTGAGGGCGGCAGCGCCGGGTGCCTGTGTTGCGCCCTGCGCGGTGCGCATCGGTTTGCCTACGCGAGCGCATCGCATCGCATGGAAATCCTGCACGCTGTTACCGAATGAGAGGGGCGGTCCACCTGACAGTCAACGTGCGAGGTGCCTAGCGTGACCCGGATACGCCCTTCCACCCTCACATTCGGACTGCCTGGCAACAGTCATGGCGCCGCACATGCGGGGACACCGTCGACGCACAAGCAGGCCCATCATCGGCTGCATCAGCTCGATGGGCTCGGCGCAGAGTCAGAAGCACGCGCTGCGGAAATGGACGTGGGCGCACGCGTACGTCGTTACATCGCCGCCACAGGCCCTGCCGACACAGGACAGGACACGCCTGCGCCACCCAAGGCAGGCAGGCTGCGCCGGGTGAAACAGTCATTGCAGAAGCTCGCACGGTTCGCCGGCACGGCGGTTGGCTTGGCCAGACACACTACGCCCGACCATATGCGCCTGCTGCGCTACCAGGGTACGCCTGCGCAGCCTGCCCCGACCGCTGCGGCGGGGCCCGGCGACTGGCACGCGCTCGCGCCCTTGCAGGCAGCGAAGTTTTCTACCTCGCAACGGTTGAACGATGCACGGATCGCCGTGCGCAAGGCCGCCGCGCTGGAGCGTCTGGTGCTGCTGCATATCGATCGCCTGGAGCAGGCCACAGGACTGCATGCCAAACGCGCGCCGCGCCTGGCCGACCGTGCCAATGAAACCCGCAAACGCCACCAGGTGCTGACCACCTGGAACCAGCTCCTGCGCCACCACATCGCCAATTGCAGCGAGCGCCTGGCGCGCACCGAGCAACAGCTGCAGCAGCGACTGGACCAGCTGACAGCCACGCCGGCGCCTGCTACAGGCGATCGCCGGCCGCGCTTGGGTGACCTGCTCAAGCACGAAGCCGAACTGGATCGGATCCGCGCGCTGCACGAAGACGCTCGCCGTCTGTCTGCGCGGCGCGAGAAACAGCAGGCATGGTTACAGCGGCTGGAGGCGAGCGCCGCCAGTCTCCACACCACCCTGGCCCAGGCGCTACGGTCTGCGCATATCGTGGCTGGTGACCTGTTCGAGACTGCGGAGCACGCCGACGCACTACATGCGTTGCTGCCGCCGCTATCGGGGCTCACCCGATCGCTCGAGCGCGAGCTCGACAGCGCAGTGGCCGACGATCTACGCGCCGGCCAGGCGCTACGGGCCGCATCGGATGCACTGATTGCCGCGCAGATCGCGCACACCGCATCCAGCGCGAGTGATGTTGCCGCCGCCGATGCGTTGCGCAAGCGCTTGTCGACATGGGCGAGCGGGCTCTCCACCGTGCGTTTCGGAGAACAGGCGGTCCCTGCAGCAGGCGTGGTGGCCATCGCGCTGGCCGCGCTGCGCTCGGCAGTGGCCGGGGTGCCTGGCGACAACCGTGCCGACGAGGCGTCGCTACTGCTTGCCACCTTCGAGCATGTGCGTCGCAGCACCTGGAGCGCGCTGATCCCCGCCGACCCGGAGCGACCCGATGCGCAGCAGGACGCAACGATGGGCGAGCAGTCCGTTCCCCGTGCAGCGATCGAAGCGGCGACAATCCACTGGCTGGACACCTTGGCGCGTGTTCCGCGTGGCCGCCAGGTGCTCGGTCACCTGATCCAGGCACGGCATGAGCGTGCCGCCGCCCCCGCGCGACAGGACATCGCGCGCATCGCGCTGCGGGCCGATACGCTGCTGCGTGCCGCACCTGGTGACGATGCCACCACGCGCCGCTGGCTGCGCGGTGCGCGGCGCGCAGCCGGTGCCGCCCTGCACGCAGCCGACCCGGCGCAGGCGCTGCGCGACTGCAGCAGCGACGAACGCGCGGCCTACCATGCGCTGCGCAACGGGTACGAATCGCGCGCTCCCGGTTCGGCGTATGCGCGCGCGAACGCCCACCTGCAGGCGTTCGGCGACGCGGTGCGCACCGCCACCTCGCCACAACCCGCCAACGCGCGCACGCCCAATCCACTGCACGCCTTGTCGGAAGGGCTGGAGGTGGGATCGGCCACGGCACTGCCGACACCGCGTCGACGCGCCAACCTGATGCTGGAGCATGCCTCTGTTGCCTTGATCGGCTACCTGAGCGCATTGCATGCGGCCCGGCCGCAGGGCTGGGTTCCATCGCAGGCCGAGTTGAACTGGCGGGCGGCTGCAGAACTGCTGCAGTGGGTCGATGAGGACGTGGACCGCAGTTGCGTGGTCTTCGATGCCGCCACTCTGGCACGCATCACCGAACGTGCTGCGGCACTGCACGCCCATCATCAGGCGCAGGCATCCCAACGCCCGGGCGCTGCAGTGATTCAGGCAGCCCCGCCGGCAGGATTGGAGCATGTCTGGCAGCAGCTGCAGAGCGGCAGATGCACCGCGCCGGCGGCGTTGGATCTGGTGCGCAGCTGCCTGCGCGTGGCGCGGGCCGAACACGCAGAACACCTTGCGCAGCGACAGCCGGACGATGCATCGCCACACGACGCGTTGTGGCTGGCACACGCGGACGAGTGCCTGGCGCATTTCGATACAGCCATGGACAAGAGCTTGCAGTTGGTCAAGCAGACCGGTGCCAATGCCCTCGCCCATCACGAGGCATTGCTGGACCTGCTGCGCGACATGCTGTCGCACCTGGAATGGCGAGACCGCTGGCGGATCACCTGCCAACGGACCCGGGGCGCCAATCTTGCGCCGCTTTCGGCCGCCGCTGCGATTGCAGGGTCCGCGTTCGGCATGGGCACGCGCCTGATTGCCAGCATGCAGTGCAATCGCGATGCCTCGCTGGAGTTCTACATGGGCCGCACCGGCCTGTACCTGCAGATCAGCCGTCAATCCGCGACACAGCGCCAGCTCGGTGCGGGGCTGACGGCTGGCTATGGCATCGATGTGGGCAGCGATTACGCCGCGGTCGGCGTGGCGGCCGCGGCGGACTGGCGTTACCGGCGCGAAGTCGGCGTGGAAGATGGCCTGCAGCTGCGGATCCCGCGGCTGGGCAAGGGCCGCGAACCCGAGCTGTTGCAGGCGTTCTTGAACATGCTGGAACATCTGGTGCGCCAGGCGACCTCCCACCCTGCAGAACAGCCGCAGGGCGCGGACTGGATGCAGCGCTTGCTGGCCGAGCACCCGGATGCCAGCGTCGGACTGATCGACCAGGCCGCACGCGTCAGCCAGGGCACCGAATGCAGCGCCAGCATCAGTGCGGGGCTGCGTGCGGGCGATGCGCATGGCCGTCGCGCAGGCGTCTCGCTCGGGCTCGGCGTCAGATCGCGCCAGGACCTCGGCTGGACGTCGACGACCGTGGCCGGCTACATGACCACGCAGTACGTCGACGCCACTGCCGCCCACCGGGTGGAAGCTGCCGCACGCCTGACGGCCGGCGTGCAGGTGGCGCTTGCCCAACATCGGAGCGAGGGTTCATCGCCGACGCCTGTGGCCAGCACCACGGCCTCGGCCATCGATGCCGGCTATGCCGCCGAAGTAAGCGCGAATATAGCCACCGCGTTCTGCACGCTGTTCCAGTTTGGCGGTGAAATCGACCCGGTTCGCAGCGACCGCGCGACCGATTTTTCGCAGTTCGCAGCGTTCGAGCGCCTGGTGCGCAGCCAGTGGGAGCGCTGGGCCGACTACGGCCTGGTCAAGCTGGGCAACGACGTCGACCGCACCCTGCAGCCTGTGCTGGCAGAGCTACAGCTGGAGCATTTCATGCAGCAGGCCAAGCGCTTCGCCGACGGCAACGCGCTGGCCGCGCTGTTTGCCGACGAGGCGTTGCGCAGCGAGGCTGCGCCGCTGCTGGACGTACACCGGGCACTTGCCCTGATGGCAGAGCATGCGGGTGACCACGCTCGCGCACTCGCCGAGCGCACGGCCTTCGACGCGTTGTTGCAGCAGCGCGCGGTGTGGGAGCCGACCTTGTTGCTGGTCCGCGAGAAGGCGAAACTGACCGAAGAATGTGGCGTGGATTTCATCGTCAAGCGCCAGCGCAATCGGATTGCCGAAGCCATGCGCACCGTCGGCCAATGGCCGGCGTACGAAGCTGTACCCCGCGCCGCCGGTTCCGCACCGTTTGATCGCACCTGAACCGCGCATCAGGCGGGCACCGGGCTGCACGCCAACGACAGCCGCAACGGCATCTGCGGATGCCGCCGCGGCATGTACTCCGAGTCGATCACTGCAGCAGCGACCGATCATGGCCGGCCGTTTTCCCATTGGCGAAGTTCCTCGCTCCCTTGCAATGCATGCTTGAGCGTTTTCAACTCGCTATCGAGCGTCTTGGTCAGGTCGTTGCGCGGTACTCCGCTCAATCTATCCGCGTGCCCGGCGCGCAACCGAGCGCGCACACTGTCGATGGTCGCAATCGAGATGGAACGCGTGCCGATGTCTACCCGCAATTGCTCCAGGCTTTCGCGCAATCTCACCGCCAGCGGCCCCGGTGCAATCGCTTGCTGCTCCCCTTCTTCCAGGGCGCGCGCCATCTGTGCCGGTGTCGGATCCGAAAACAGCGCGATCGCCGTGTCGATGGGTTCGGCCAGCGACTGAAGCGTGCGTGCGATGGTGCGTTGATACCTGGCTGCGGTGACGGCACGTTCCTGGTCCAGTCGCGTCGCCTGGGTGGTGTTGGCCCCATTCCTGGCCTTGAGCGCATTCCAGATCGTATCGTTGAACAGGGTCTGCGCGGCCTGCTGCACGACCGTCGCGGTGGAGTTGGCGGCTTCGCCCGTCACGCTGCCGCTTTCGTTTCCGCCACGCAAGGGCGCGGCGATCAGGCGGCCGGCCCCAAGTGAAGCCAGATTGGTCAGCACGTTGCCGAGCATGTGACGTACCAGCACGTCGCGCACGGCAGTGGTGATCGCATTCGTGGTGCTTAACGCCTGCTTGGCCAACGCCAGGGTCTCCTTCCCGGTCTCCACCAGATAATGGGAGGGGAAATGCGCAGCATCGGACCATTGCGCGGGCCGGCGCTCCTTGTCCGGCAACGCCAGCGAAAACAGATTCAGCCGCTGCTGCCCGCCAAGCAGATCGGGAACGGTCATCTGGCCGGTACGCGCAACGGCCTTGCCGGTTTCGAGCATCGCCTTCTGCACGACCCCTGCCCCACCGGTGACGAGCGCGCTCAAGGCCAGTTGGCCAGCCGGCGTGCGCGTGCCCGGGTCGTCCGAGGTCCGCCGCGCTGCACTGAATCCTGCATTGATCGTAGGCTTGAGCAGCAAGGTATCCAGGGACTTGTCGTCCAGGGTCGATTGCCACTGTGTGACACCAGTCCGCAGGTCATACATCTGCACTTTGAGCTCGGCAAGCGTCGCGGCGCTACCTTCGCCGGGGCGTGTGAAACGTTTACCCTCGTCGGTGATTTCCACAAGGACAGGCGGCGGGTCGGGCACGAGGATCTTGGAGTCAATGGCCTGGAACCGCGGCAAGTTGGCAACGCGCGCACGCCGATCCATTGCCGGGATCAATAAAGTATCGCTGGTATAGGACACCAGGCCCGCCACTGCGCCAAACAGTGTTGCAGTACTCAGCGACTCCGATCCGGGCTCGCGCGTGTCGTCGTAGGCCACGCTTGCCGCAGCACCGAACGGGTTCCGCATCGCACCGATGACAAAGGCCCTGAGGCACTCGTAAGCGATTGGCAGCGCGGCCTTTTTCGCACCTACCGCCTTCATGTCGCCGACCACCTGGTATCCGGCATCCGGACCAAACGCTGCAACGCGTTCCTGCAGGCGCGCGTCTGCCCATGCCAGATACTCGGCCTGCAGCGCCTCCTGCTCCTGCGAGGGCTCTGCAAATGGCAGTGCGCCCAGGCGCACACGCATCTGCGCCCTGCCGCGATCGACCGCCTGGGCGCTGTGCTCAGCGTGGGTCCCGGGCGTATCAGATGCCTCTGGCAAGGCCACCTCCAACGAGGGAAGGCTCATCCGCGCGCTATAAAACGAAGCATCGGAAATACTCGAGCCCGGCGACAAATGCGAGCGCTGCGATCCACCAAGGGAAGACCCTGCACGGTCTGCGTCGGCCGCCACGCGACGCGAAAACGGTGCGCGACGGTCGCGCAGGCCTTGCCCCGGAGAGGGCAGGCCTTCCAGCGGCCCGGATGGCGACGGCAACTGTTGCGATACGGCAGCGTCCTCGGCCTGCGCTGGACGTGCGTGGGTCGCAGAGGCCGTGCGGAAATCGGAAGAGGTGGCGGTGTCGCGGGTGAGCTTCATGAGGCCACCTCGGCCGCACCACCGGCCTGCGTCATCAGCGCATCCAGTACCACGCGTGCAACCACCTGCCCGCGCTCAAGCGCGGCGGCCACCGCATAGGGCGCGCGTTCGAGCAACAGCGGGCAGGCACACAGCAGCCCAACCGAGAGCGTGAGCCGCCATCCGTATTGCGTCAGCAAGTATTCCTGCAGCGCCAGCAGCGTCGCCACCTCATCGCCGCCGAGCTCGCGTGCGGCCAATGGCAGGATCACCTCCGGAAACGCCGTGAGCTCGCCCTGCTGCATCTGCGTGTGGAGGCGGCAAAGCATACCTGCAGGCCCAAGGATGGCCTCGCCTTCGCCAAGACGTTGCACAAGCTCGCCAGGCAGGCCGAGGCCGGCTCCTAGATTGAAGAAAAATGCGGTATTGGATGCGCGGTGATCTTCCATCTTCAAGATCGTCTCAAACTCACCGTGGAAGACTGCAATGCGTTGCCGCAGCACCAAATCGGTAGGCGAATTCAACTCTGGTTCGCAACGCTATTTTTGATTTCCTCGGAGGAGATTTCGAGGGGCGTTTTGAATCCGAGTATCTTGCGTGGTCGGTTGGAGAGACGCTGTTCGATGCATCGCAGGTGCTCGTCGGTGATGGTGCTGAAGTCGGTGTGTCGTGGCAAGTATTGCTGTGTGAGGCCATTGGCACTTTCGTTGCTGCCACGTTGCCAGGGCGAGTACGGATCGGCAAAGTAAACATCAGCCTGCAGCGCGGTAGCGATGAGCCGATAGTCCGCAAATTCCTTGCCGCTGTCTGCGGTCAGAGTGTGCACGTGCTGGCGTCGCTTACCCAGGCGTTGGACGATGGCGTTACGCACGTTCTGGGCGGTGCCATCGGGGGAGAAGGCAAGCAGATGCGGGCGGCTGCGCCGCTCGGTCATGCTGACCACCACGGCCTTTCCGTGCGAGGCACGCAGGGTATCCAACTCCCAGTCGCCAATGCGGTGACGCTGCTCCACGACGGCTGGACGTTCCTTCCAGTTGCGCCGATCCTTAGCTGGCCACGACCATCGCGTACGCCGCCGTCGACGGCGCTTGCGGCGGCGCGGCGCAAGTGCCCGAACAGCTGGCGACCACCACGCTGATCGGAATAAATATGCCGATAGATCCATTCGTGACTGGCCAAGCCGGTGCGGCCGGCAATCTGTGCAGGAGAAGTCCTCGGCCAGCAAGGCCTCGATATGCACGATGCGCTCGGCACCGATGTGTGGGCGTTGACTCGCCTACGTGCGCCGCTGTTGGCTGGCGCGCTGCGCTTGCTCAGGGGTATACCGACTGCCATGCCGGTTGCGACGCAGTTCGCGGCTGGTCGCGCTCGGTGCACGCTCCAAAGTATCGGCGATCGCACGCAGTGATAGACCAGTTTTGTGCAGGGCATGCAGATCGTATCGTCCCGACAGGTCCAGGCGACTGGATGATATGGGCAACTCCACTTGGCGGTGAAGGGGCTCAGGTCAAATCGCCTGGACCGGTTCATAGCCCTTGGTGTTGCGATTGAGAGTTATATTCGCGACAGCTAAAAAACTACTGCGTGGCCACCAGGCGGGCGCGGCCGGTACTCGGAGTCCTCATGTACCGTCCGCACCCACCTGACGACCGCTCGCTACGTCTGTTAGCGCTCTAAACGGGTTACCACTCAGGTCGCGCTGCAATATTTCAGCGTTCATGTGAGAGGGTAGATAACTTGCCCGCCTGTCAGGAAGTATTTCTCTCAGCTCCTAACTTTTATATCCCTTATTTTTCAGAATATCTTTATATTCATTATAGAGCTTATAATCTTTCTTAATACTTTTCTTAACATCACTGGGAAGGCCTTGCGGGTACCCACCGTAAAGCATGCCCGCTCTCCGACTAAGTTCAGTGTCCTCTTGGAGAACGATGTCAGGCTTTCGGTCCTCGCAAGGTACTTCATGAATAGCGGGATTATCCGTCGAGAATCTTACATTGAAGATCTCTGCAGGCCGCCGACGTCGACCACTCATTCGCTCCAGACCTGTGAACTCAGCAGACGGCTGGAGGCCTGCCGGCTGTCTCTGCTGTGGTGGCGAGCTTTCTGGACTGCTTGCCACAGAATAATGATAGTTGCTACTTGATGCACCACGAATCGGGCTTGTCATAAATAACAATCTCCAAGATATAGTCTATTGCAACGCCAAGGATAGATGCTATTTGCACCTCAGCGTGACGCAGCAATGGTAATGCTCCTCTCAATTTAGATTCACAGATTTTCTAACTGAGAAGGCATGGCATCAGAAACGAAGCTTTTGACGTTTGTGCGGTTTTCTGATTCCTGCCGGTGTGGGTGACGGAGGTGATGATGACGTCACTTTTCTGGTTGTCTGAGATTGATTCTGGGTCCTGGCATTTCGGGCCTATTCAGTAAATTCCACATAGAATTATAATTGCAACAGCAATTTCTTCTACTCAGTAGTAGTAACCTATATCTGGAGATAATATTGAAAAAAATTATTACTTGCCTTGGGCTATTGACCCTTACGGCTGCATCTCAAATGGTTGATGCACAAGAGCCAAGTTTTTTATCACTGTGAAGAAAAGAAGGTGCGCATCAATATCCCTTCGATGCCACTAGGTAAAGCAGTGGAAAGGTTTACGGCGATAACCCATTGCCCAGTATCGATCGATGCGGATGAAGTTGCAAACACGGACGTGCGCGAACTACCGACTTCCTGTAAAAGGACGCATGCTCCCGTCTAATTTGTTGCGTCAGATGCTTTCAAGCACACCGCTTAAGAGTAAAAATATCCGGGGCGGATTTTCTATTTACCAAGAATAGGGCGACGAGTTCAACTCTCAATTGCAACACCAAGGGTTGTGAAGGGGTCCAGGCGACTTGACCTGAGCCCTTCACCGCCAAGTGGAGTTCTGATTAGCCCCGACTGTCAGCTAGCAATCGCAGGATCTGCGCCAGCCGGGGTGACGCTGTTGTCACCTGAAGCCAACGAGGGGGCGCAATGAGCATCAAGCAGTGCAGTTCCAAGCTGGATTGTCGATGCCGGAGTTCTGCGCGGCCTACGGCACGGAAGCCAAGTGCTACCGTGCATTCTACAAATGGCGTCCTGATTAGCCCCATCTCTCAGCCGGTCGTTGCAGGATCTGAGACGCTGCGGTCGGACAATGGTCTCACCTAGCGGCGACGGAGGTGGGACATGGCATCAATATCGTGCAGTTTCAACCGGGATTGTCGATGACCGAGTTCGTGGATCGCTACGGCACCGAAGCCAAGTGTTATCGGGCGTTGTATCGATGGCGCTGGCCGAAGGGGTTTCGCTTCCCGCAGTGCGAAGGCCGCGCACGCTCGCGCTTTCGACGCGGTGAGCAGGTGTACGACCAATGCCGTGCGTGCCCGCATCAAACCACCGTGCGTGCCGGCACGCTGTTGCAGTCCAGCAAACTGCCCTTGCGCCTGTGGATGCAGGCGATCTACCTGCTGACGTCCAGCAAGGCCAACCTGGCGGCACTGCAGTTGAAGCGGCATCTTGGAGTGGACTACAAGGCGGCCTGGCGCATGAAGCACAAGATCATGCAGGCGATCACCGAGCGCGAAGCGCCGCGAAAACTCAGCGGATTCGTGCAGATCGACGACGCTTATCTTGGCGGTGAACGCACCGGGGGCAAGCGCGGACGCGGTTCGGAGAACAAACAGCCGTTCGTGATCGCAGTGTAAGTGGACCACAACCACGAACATCCCGTCTTTGCGGTGATCGAGCCGGTGAAGGCCTTTGACAACGCTTCGCTGAAGGACTGGATCGCGCGGCGTCTGGAACCGGGATGCGAGGTCTACAGCGACGGCCTGGCGTGCTTTCGCCGCCTGGAGGATGCCGGGCATGCTCATACCACCCTGGACACCGGCGGTGGTCGTGCCGCAACCCAAGCCCAGGCAGCACGTTGGTTGAATGTGGTGTTGGCCAACGTCAAACGTGTGCCATCAGCGGCGCCTACCATGCGGTGCGCCAAGCCAAATACGCGCGGCGCTACTTGGCCGAAGCGGCCTATCGATTCAACCGCCGATTTCGCCTGGAGCAGATGCTGCCGCGACTGGCGACGGCGCTGATGCGCTGCAAGCCTTGCCCAGAGCGGGTTTTACGCATGGCAAGCAACTTTCATGGCTGAGGGACGGGGCTAATCAGGAATGGCGTTGGCCGCAGGGATTTCGCTGCCCTTGCTGCGCTGGATGTGGGCGCTCGCGCTTCGAGCGCGGTGGCGCCATCTACTATCAATGCAGCGCGTACCGGCATCAGACCAGCCTGATCGCTGGCACGATGTTCCAAGGCACCAAGCTGCCGCTGCGCACATGGATGCTGGCCTTGCACCTGTTGACCTCGACCAAGACCAACATGGCCGTGCTGGAGCTGATGCATCATCTGGGCAACAACTACAAGAGTGCTTGGCGGATGAAGCACAAGATCATGCAGGTCATGGCCGAGCGCGAAGCCACGCGTCGACTATCCGGGTTCGTGCAGATCGACGATGCCTACCTCGGCGGTGAGCGCAATGGTGGCAAGGCTGGGCGCGGATCGCAGAACACGCAGCCGTTCTTGATTGCCGTGCAGACCGATGCCAATTTCACCGCGCCGAGCTTTGTGGTGATCGAGCCGGTGCGTACCTTCGACAATGCCTCGCTCACGGACTGGACTGCGCGTCGCCTGGCGCCCGAATGCGAGGTTTATACCGACGGGTTGGCCTGCTTCCGCCGGCTAGAAGATGGCGGCTACGCGCACACCAAGCTGGACACTGGCGGCGGTCGTGCTCCGACAGATGCTGCTGATGCCCGTTGGGTCACCGTGGTGCTGGGCAACCTCAAGCGCGCCATCAGCAGCGTCTATCACGCCATCGCGCAAGGCCAACACGCAAGGCGGTATCTGCCGAAGCGGCCTACCGTTTCAATCGCAGATTCCGCTTGCCAGAGATGCTGCCACGACTCGCCACGGCGATGATGCGTTGCAAGTCCTGTCCCGAGCCGGCTCTGCGGATGGCCAGCAATTTTCATAGCTGAGAAACAGGGCTACTCAGGTGCCCGCATGTGCCTGGCCAATCGAGCCATTCCTTGTGATTGCACTTCAGTTGAACAAGGTCATCGTGAGCCACCCCTGATAACTCGGACACCTGAAAGCGAGGACAATCCTCGCAGGGAGGTGTTCGATGCAGAAGCGGCAGCGGTTTACAGCGGAGTTCAAGCGGGAAGCAGTGCGGTTGCTCAAGGCGGGAGATCGGCCAGCGGCCATGATCGCGCGGGAGTTAGCCATCCCGCGCAACCGGCTCTACAAGTGGGCCATGGATCTCGATGCGAAGGGCGCTGGCGCCTTTGGCGGCAGTGGCCGGCCCAAGGCCAACCCGGATGAACTGGCCAAGCTGCAGCGCGAGAACGAGCGGCTGCGCCAAGAGAACGAGATCCTAAAAAAAGCGGCGGCGTACTTTGCGCGGGAGCTACCGTGAAGTACGCCTGGATCCGAGATCAGCGGGGTTACCGGGTGCGTTGGCTCTGCCATGCGTTGGGCGTGTCGCCCAGCGGCTATTACGCGTGGTGCGCTCGCCGTCCGGGGCCACGCGCACAGGAGAATGCCCGGCTATTGCAGCGGATCGAGCAGTTGCACGCACAAACCCGCCAGGCGTATGGCAGCGAGCGCCTGTGGCGCGCGTTGCGTCAGCAAGGTGAGACATGCGGCCGGCATCGGGTGCGGCGCCTGCGGCAGGCACATGCGATCCGCACCAAACGGCGACAACGCTATCTGCGCACGCGCAGCACATACCAGCGTGCGGCGGTAGCGCCTAACCGGCTGGCATGGCCGTTCGTCAGTCCGGGGCCAGATCGGGTGTGGGTGGCGGACATCACCTTCATCCCGACCCGGATGGGCTGGTTGTACCTGGCGGCAGTTCTAGACATGCACAGCCGGCAGATCGCGGGCTGGGCGATGGGCCAGCGGGCCGATCAGGCGTTGGCCAGCGCTGCGCTGGCCATGGCGCTGCACCGCCGACGGCCAGCGCAGGGCGCAATCCACCATAGTGACCAGGGCACGCAATACACCAGCGGTGCATATCAGCGGCAGTTGCAAGAAGCTGGGCTGGTCGCAAGCATGAGCCGCAAGGGCATGCCTTACGACAATGCGGTGATGGAGAGCTTCTTCAGTTCGCTCAAACAGGAACTGACGCACCACGAGCGCTTCGCCAGTCTCGACGAAGCGCGCGGGAAAGTGTTCGAGTACATCGAAGTGTTCTACAACCGGCAGCGGTTGCACAGTGCGCTGGGCTATCGCTCGCCGGCCGAGTTCGAGAAGATGGCTGTTGTTCCCTAATTAACCTGTCCGAGAAATCGGGGGTGGCTCATCGCTCGATAACGATTACTACCTACGGCGGCCCCTCAGATTCCTGAGATTCTCCTTTGTGTCTGCCTCGAAGTTGTCGGCAACGTCCTTAGGGATACTCTGCTTACCCAGCGGTATGCCGCCTGCGTCTTCCAGATTCTGGCGGATGTCGCCTTTTTTCTTCTCCTTGTCCAGTTGCACTTCTTCG
Source organism: Xanthomonas vesicatoria ATCC 35937 (assembly GCF_001908725.1). NCBI lineage: Bacteria > Pseudomonadati > Pseudomonadota > Gammaproteobacteria > Lysobacterales > Lysobacteraceae > Xanthomonas > Xanthomonas vesicatoria. Next base: position 1,847,471 of record NZ_CP018725.1, read on the forward strand.
TAATGCAGGCCTGCCATCACGGGAATTTTTAGCATTTCAAAAGATTTACTGATGGTGCTTCCCACTACATAGCCTTTGACCGCATCGCTGGGTTTCCCACCCTTGGTTGCTCCCTTGGTCGTGCCCTTGGTCGTGCCCTTGGTTGTTCCCTCGGTCGTACCCTTGGTTGCTCCCTCAGTCGTGCCCTTGGTTGCTCCCTTGGTTGCTCCCTCGCTCGCCGCCTTGGCAGCACCCTCGGTTGCTCCCTTGGCTACTCCCTTGGCCGCGAGTCTGGCCGTTGGTCCACCCACTGCACCCACGACTGCACCCGCCATGTTGATACCGGCCAGCTTCCACGCAAGCGACATGTCGCCGCCTTGCAGTGCAGTGTCGAGAACCTGTGCCGCCTGCGCTTCGCCTTCCAATGCCAGCGACGCTGCGTCTGCAAACTCGCCGATCACGGGGATGCCGTTCAGCGCACTCAGGCCTACTGAAGCCCAGTCCAGAATCTTGCTGTCCCATTTGAGGAACTCATGCAGCCCCTTGCCGACGGTGCCGATGTCCTTCTTTTTCTTCTTGATGTCAGGTTGATCGGCTTTGCCCATCAACATGTCGTCGACAGCCTTCTTCTGCTCGGGCGATGTGGCCGCGTGGGCCGGCGCCTTATCCACAGTCTTGTTGGCCGCCGTCATGTGCTCGTAGAACTGCTGAAAATCCTTGTCGCTGATCTTGCCCGAGTCGACGACATGGCCACCGCCAAAGAAGCTGTGCGGCTTCTTGTAGCCGGTGATCGAGTTGTTCAACAACCCGAACAGCAGCGGGTCAGCCGATAGCTGTTTGGCGGCGTCGCGCACGGCGGGGTCGGCTTTATCGTCATTGATGATCTTGTCGAGCTTGTCGCGGGTTACCTCCTTGCCGTCGCCGAAGAACGCGTCCCGATGGCTATTGATCGTGTCCAGCGTTTTCAGTTCGGGCGCTGTCAGGTGCATCTGCGATGCGGATTTCTGCAGGAAATCCGGGGTGCTCATGGAGCCCGAATCTCCCGCCAGCGCCGTCCACTGATCCGGATGCTCACGGAAATACTGTGCGGCGGCAATGACCTGCGGCGGACACTTTTGGGTATTGCTGTCGCCTTCGACCAGCTGCTTGAATGCATCCTGGTTCAGGTCCTTCGGCAGATAGTCCGAGTAGCGATAGAACTCGCGCATCGCGTCGCTTTCGGTCATGACTGTCGGCTGGGCCTTGTCCGGGCTGTCCGACGCCACATAGTTCTGCGTGTAGCCTTTTGCTTGCTTGGTGGCGTACTCCGCCACCTGCGAGTGACCTGCCGAGAACTTGCTGAGGTCGCCGGACTTGATCTTGCCACCGCATTTGCCATCGCCTTGCGAGCCGATCGCGAAGAACAACCGTGGATCGTTCTGCAGTTCCGTCAATGCCTTCTTCAGATCCGGCGGTGTCGCGGGATCGTTGATCTTCGCATCGAGATCGGCCCACGCCAGCGGCAGCTTGTCCTTGTGGCGATCGAGCGTGGTGACGATCTCCAATTCGTTCTGGGTGAGCGTGCCGCCGTCCCACGTGACCGAAGAGCCGTCGACCGGTGGCGGCAGGTCGCGGCCCTTCATTTTTTCGGGGTTGTAGGTCGCGTTCTTCCCACCCATGGCAGTGACTTGCGGATGGCGATCGGCAAAGTCGTAGAGGTTGGCCGCAATCAGCTTGCCATTGCACTTGCCCTGGTCGTCGTGGTGGTGCTTGCCGTGGCCCTGGGATGCCATGGCGAAGAACAGGCCAGGATCCTGCTGCAGGCCTTCCAGCGCTTTTTTCAGGTCGGGCGGGGTGGACGGGTCGTTGATCTTTTCGTCCAGTTTGGCGAACTCGATCGGCGTCATGTCGCGATGCTGATTGAGCGTGGAGACGATATCCAGTTGGGACTGCGTGAGCGTGCCGCCGTCCCAGGTGACCGTTGAGCCCTCTGCCGCCGGAGGCGGCGTCTTTCCAATCAATTTTTCGGGATTGAAGGTCGCGTTCTTGCCACCCATCGCAGACACCTGCGGATGGCGGTCGGCGAAGTCGTAGAGGTTGTCGGCGATGAGTCTGCCGTTGCACTTGCCCTGGTCGTCGTGGTGGTGCTTGCCGTGGCCCTGAGATGCCATGGCGAAGAACAGGCCAGGATCCTGTTTCAAGCCTTCCAGTGCTTTTTTCAGGTCGGGCGGGGTGGACGGGTCGTTGATCTTTTCGTCGAGCTTGGCGAACTCGACCGGCATCTTGTCCCTATGCTGGTTGAGCGTGGAAACGATCTGAAGCTGCGACGGAGTCAGCGTGCCGCCGTCCCAGGTCACCGATGACCCAGGCATGGCTGGTGGCGCGTCGTCTCCCTTGATGTCCTTGGCGTCGAACGGAGTGGGCAGCGTCGGCCACGACGTGCGTTGCTCGATCGGCTGGCCGGCTTGAATATCGTCGGCTGAAGGTGTGCCCGGCCCCGAAACGCCGTTGCTTGGTCCGTTGCTTGGTCCGTTGCCGTAGACGGCTGCGATCAAGCGATAAATCTGTTCCAGGAACAGATTATCCATCGCCAGCAACAGATCAGAGTCGTTCATCGACGAATCGCATCCGATCAACCCCGAGGACGATGAGTCATCCATTGGAGGTAGATACAGACCATTGGTGTTCCCGGTCGAAAGCGTGTTGAGCGACATGTATGCGGCCTCGCAGTGGCAAAGCAGGACAGAGCATCTGCATATGAGTAACTGCTCATACGGCCACACGGGCATGTCTCGTGCGGCGAGCACAAATGTTGCCACCGCCAAAATCAGATGCACGCGCCGATGAACTATTTTGGCGAAAAAAACGCAGAAAACAGAATGTGTGGGCGAGGCCGTTGCCCTACATCAGCCCAAGGCAATCTGATAGACGCCGACCGAGAACGGGAGAGCGCACTACAGCCATCTGCGTCACCCAGCAGCGTTGTTCAAGCGTGAAAGATCCAGCCTGGTGGCCAGTGCTGCGTTGGGCGCTCGTGGCACAACACAGCATCACCACGCCGCTCCGTGCACACACAGCGCAGCAGCGGTGCTAGCGCAATACGCCACCTCCATGCGCGTGCCGCAGCGGTGCGCCACGGCATACGCGCTGCGTTCTTTATTGGCCAGCCTGCAGCTGCCTGCCCGCCAAATCGGGGCTGGCGATGTTCTGATCGGCAGCGTCTGCAAGCGGGCCGCAAGAGTTGCCCGCTATCGCCTGCAAAGCAGCGCCGTCGCGGCACGGACTAGCCGGCCGCGAATCTACGCATACTCGCGTTCGCGGCCCAGGTAGCTGTTCTCCGGGGTCAGGCGTTGCTGCACATCTGCCCGGCCCCAGTCGTGCGGCTCGATCACCAGGCCGGCATTTCGCAGGCCGATGAGATGCTGCCGGACGCCTTGGTAGCGCTGGATGGCGGCAGCGACCTCGGCATCGTTGAGCTTATCTTGCAGCAGTGAGCGAATGTCTTCTTCGGTCAGTGCAAGGATGGCCCGCTCCATCTCGGTATCTGCCACCGGCGGCAACGCGGTGCCATGAAATGCCCTTCGTTGCGGATGTTCCAGGTCCGGCTGGGCCGCGTCCGGGGCGGTCAGTTCCGCGCCGAAACAGTTGTCGTTGTCGATGCCCGTGACCTTGGCGCGACCATCGGACTCGACGTGGATGAAGTAGTTTTTGTCGTGGCGATCGGCCTCGCCCGTCAAATGGTCTAGCAGCTGCAGTTTCATCACTTCAGCGCACACCTTCGCCTGGGCCAGCATGGACGCATCAACCTCTTCGGCGGGTTTTCCCGGAGCGCGCTCCATGATCAGGCCCAGCGCGGGGTTGAAGGGGTCTTGCCCCAAGTTGATCGGCGCCACGCGCGTGTCAACGATCACGTGAAAACCGAGCTTCCTTGCATAGGCCACGGTTGCGAGATTGCGCATTGCCGTTTGCGGGTCTTCCCTGGAAATGCCCGTCAATCTGGCAACCACGCTCCACTCTTCCGGATCGGGCGGCTCGTGGCTGAGCGGCTTGAACACCGCGTTCATCGCCGTGCCATCCGTATTACGGATCTGAACCTCGTACACCGTATTGGACCGGCCAGCTCCCAGCTCTCTCGGCGCCTGCTCCTGCGCGTTGGTGAAAGCGGGCATGGTGTCGTCTGTCATCTTCAGATTCAGCCGCGTGTACAGACGATCGATCGACAAGCCATTCACCACGTCATCGAGCAGTTGCCGGTCGCTGGCCAGAATGCCCTGGCCCAGAATGGCCTCGTCCAGCGCTTCGGCCATTTTGTCGACCGCCACCAAGGGATCGAGCTGGCCGGCATCAGCGATCGCCATCAGATCGCTGCGCAGCAGTGCCTCGAACGCCATCCTTCGCTCGCCTTGCATCGGTTGGGGAGCACCTTTGCGGATCATCTGCCATCGATCGGCCACGGTGACCGGTTGCACTCTGGCCGCCCGCGCCCTCAGCCGCTTCATGGTCTTTCCACCGTCGGGCAAGGCAGTGTGCATCAGCTGCGTCAGCGCCTGGCGCCGGGCCTGCTTGACCAGCTGCGCCTGCTCCGCCTTCGCGGCTTGTTCCTGATTTCGCTCCTTGGCCAACAACGCGCCCAGCGTCTGGCGAGGAACCGACGGGCGCTGCGGCACCTCTGGCGAAGGCAGCGGGCGGCTATCGGATGAATGGAGCTGGATCTCGCCCCCTTGACTGGGTGGAAGGCTTTCCACCGTGGGCGGCACTGGCCGATGGCCCGTGGCAGCTGGCTGCCTGCGCACCGGGCTGCGCGCTGCGGGACGCTGCCTGGCCGCGCCCTTAGGCCGCCTGGGCGCACGACCCAGTTCTGGCGGTTCACTCGGAACCACTGACGTCGTGGGAACCGACGTGGACGGCGCGTTGCCATGATCGGCAACGGGATGGGGTTTGGGGGTGCTCCAGCGCAATTTTTGCAGCACGACGAGGTCTCTCTCTGCCATCGAGACGGCGGCACGGTGCAGTATGCCGACGCCTGGCACCAGACCTGCTGGCCGCTGCGAAACGCAGAGCGGGGATGCGAAAGATCGGGCAACGGCCGACGCAGCGCGGCGCGCGTTGCTTGCTGCGCATGTCGCTTGTTCAACCCGGAAGATTGAAGCGGGTTGAATTGCCACCCCGCCCCCAAAAAAAGCAGCGCTGCGTGGGAAAACGCGTCGCTGCCTGGACTCACCTCACCGCAAACGGCGCTTAGAAGTCGTAGCTCAACGTCACCCGGCCCGAGCGCGGCGCCTGGTAGGCCACCACCTGATTCCACAGCGGGTTGGTGGTGTTGTCCGGCAGCTGCGAGAACGGGTAGATGTTGGTGGCGGTCTGCTCGTTGGTGATGTTGAACACATCCAAGCGCAGCGCCAGCTTGCCGTCGGCGAACGCCGGCTTGTAGGTCACGCCCATGTCGAGCTGGGCGATCCAGCCCAGGCGGCCCTGCGAGCCTGGCGGCGATGCGCTGCCGGTGCCGGTTTCCGGGTTGTAGCAGTAGTGGTACGGCCCCCGGTGATCGCGCTGCCGCCGTAGCCGGCCGGATCGCGACCGCTGTACTCGGTGCCGTAGTAGTTGCCCAGGCAATTCTGCGGCGCGCCGGAGATCAGGCTGAAATTGGCCGAGGCGCCCCATTGCGGGTTGAACTGGTAGAAGCCGAACAGCTTGAGCTGATGCCGGTGGTCGTTGGATTGATCGCCGTTGAAATGCTCCATCAATGCCGGGTGGTCCCAGCTCTGCGTGGTCGAGACCGAGGCCTGGCCCTGTTAGCTGCCCAGTGCGCCGCCGGTGCGCCACAGGTCTGACCGCACCTGGCCTTCGGTGGTGCCGTAGCTATGCGACCAGACGTAGTTGACCTTGGCGTACCACTTGCCGTCAAACGGGCGCTCCAGGTTGAATTCCACTGCCGAATAGTTGCGCTTGAACTTCGGGAACCCCGCCGCTTCGCGGCTCACCGACACTTCATGGAACTGGCCATCAGTGCCGATCACGCCCCAGGTATTGGTCTGGCCCGGATTGATCAGCGATGCGCCGGCGACCTGCGAGAAGTCGATGGTGACGCCCTGCGCAGCCGCGGCGGCAATCAGCGCGGTGTTGGAGACGTCGTAGTTCTGGTCGTCGATGCCGGCATTGAGCCGACGATGCGTGCCGCGCACGCCCAGCACCCAGCCACTGTCCAATTGCTTGGTGAAGCCGAGGATGACTTCATCCTGATTTTCGCCTTCGATGTCCTTGGCCACCGCGGTGCGTACATCGGCAATGCGGCCGAAGCGCGAGTTGGCCGACACCGCCGAGCCCAGCTGCTGCGCCAGCACCGGCGTGCCGTCGGCATTGATGCCGCTGTAGGTGAAGTAGGTATCGGTGGTGGTGGCCGGGGTGAACAGGCTCACCGCCGACAGCGGCAGGCCGAGGTAATAGCGCCCGAGGTTACCGAACACCTTCAGGCTGGAATCGCCGTTGACGTCCCAACTAAAGCCCAATCGCGGCGCCCAGGCATTGTCCACTTCGATATAGGGGTCGCCGAACGGCGTGTAGTTGGTGAACTCGTCCTTGCGCAGGCCGATGCTGAGCAGCAAGTTGTCGGTGACCTGCCACTTGTCTTCGATGTAGTAGGCCCGCTGCTTGGCCTCGTACGAATACAGGCTGGTGTTGATGTTGCGCACCACGTAATAGCCGCTGGAGCCGTTGACCGGATCGACCAGGCCCGGGCTGGGGGCGCCGATGCCGCCGGCTTCGTTGGCCGACTGGCTGACCAGTCCGCCGGTCGCCAGGCCGTTGGGATCATTGGTCTGGCCGTAGGTCCACGCAAAGCCGGGGCCGGACAGCACCGAACCGACATCGATGCCTTCGGACTTCTGGTTATCGATACCGAAGTTGAGCGTGTGATGGCCGAGACGCCATTCCAGATTCAGGCGCTGATTGTCTTTTTGTACTCGCGGTCGGGCGAGCTGACCGAGGTGACCAACTGGTTGCCGATACGCGGTGTGCCGCCGGTGTAGGCCGGGTTCTGCAGTGCGGCGCTGCTGATCACGGGCCCGCCAGCGGCGTCGTAGTTGAACGGGGTCAGCTCGTCGGGCGTTGTCATCTTGCCGTACAGCGCCGTCACGGTCAGGTTGTCGCCGATGTAGCCGGTGTACTTGCCGGTGAACAACGTGGGGCCGGTTTTCCAGGTGGATTCGTCGGTGAAGTAGCTGCCGCGCTGGCGCGCCAGATAGTCGTAGCGATAGATCGAACCGTTGGTTTCGGCCTCGTCGCTGGCACCGGTCACCTCGATCAGGTGGTTGTCGGTGATGTTCCAGTCCACCTTGGCGTACCAGCGCTTCTGCTTGTAGTCGTAGTCGGTGAGGCCGCCGGTACGGCCGTTGTCGGTGTCGCGATTGGTGCCCACGCGCACGCCGTCCGAATCCACCTGCTCGGCGGCCAGGAAGAAGAACAGCTTGTCCTGGATGATCGGCCCGCCGACATAGGCGCTGTAGGTGGTCTGGTTGGCCTCGGCCTCGCTGGCAGGTTGGTACAGGCCGTTGGCCGCGCGCGCATACCGGTAGGCAGCGTTATTGACGGTGCTGGCCTGGCTGTCCGGGCGCCAATAGATATCGCGCTGGTTGGCGCGCAAGCCGTTCGGCTCCCAGATCACCGCTGCGCCGAACGTCCATTCGTTGGTACCGCGCTTGCCGATCTGGTTGATCACGCCGCCATTGGCGCGGCCGTATTGCGCACCGTAGCCGCCGGTGAAGATTTCCTGTTGGTCGATGGCGCCATACGGCAGGGTCAGACCACCGAGGTTATTGCTGATGGTGGTGGTGTTGAAGCCGTTGAGGTAATAAGCGTTTTCGCTGGCGGCCGAGCCGCCGAAGCTGGGCAACGAACCACCCAGCGGGCCGTTGTCGAAGCCGCCACTGTTGACCACCACCCCCGGTGCCAGCAGCGCGATCGCCTCGGCGGTACGCCCCAGCGGCAATTGCTGCAGCTGTTCGGCGGTGACCACGGTGCGGGTGTCCACGCTGCTGACGTCGATCGTGGCAAGACTGGCGGCATTGACGGTGACGCTGTCGAGGGTCTGCACGCCGCTCCCCGCGGCGTTGGCGGCAGCGAACGACACATCGGTGTTGGCACCGACGGTGATGGCCACGTTCTCGCGGGTTTCCACCACCGCGCCGTCGCGCTTGACCGTTACCTTGTAGGTGCCCAGCGGCAGGTTACCGGCGGTGTAACGGCCGCGCGCATCCACCGGCACTCGCGACTGAGGCCGCTGTTGTTTTCCACCACCACGCTGGTGCCATTGCCCTGCCCCACGCTGCCGACAATGCTGCCGGTGGTCGACTGCGCGTGTGCACTGCCGATGGCCACCACCAACGCCAACGCCAAGGCACGCTTCTGGATACTACGGTTCATGCGTTCTCCCCAAGATGGAAACTGCCGGCAATGCGGCTAAATGAACGGGGCCAACGGCCGCCGGAATCACACTTTCTGGACATCGGCGGCGGGGCGCCAATGACCGCACGCCATCAGCTGATGCCCAAACTGTCGATACCGTCGCGTTCGATCATAGGCAGCCAAGTTCCCCTACCCGACGGCTCCGGCGGGTAGGCGGGCCACTGCCGGGTAGGCGCGCGAGGCCACAGGCCTGACAATGGCGGACGCGATGCCCGCTGCCGGGCCTCGCTGCCCCCAATCGGTATTCCTCAAGGATCTGCGCGCATGAATCACACCCGCTCCCACGCCCTGTTCGCACAGGCACAGACCCTGCTGCCCGGGGGCGTCAATTCACCCGTGCGGGCGTTCAAGTCGGTCGGCGGCGAGCCGTTCTTCGTGGCGCGCGCCGACGGCCCGTATCTGTACGACGTCGACGACAACCGCTACATCGACTACGTGGGTTCGTGGGGCCCGATGATTGCCGGCCACAACCACCCCGCCGTGCGCGAAGCGGTGGAGCGCGCCATCCGCGATGGGCTGTCGTTCGGCGCGCCATGCGCGGCCGAGGTCACCATGGCCGACACCATCACCCGACTGGTGCCGTCCTGCGAGATGGTGCGCATGGTCAACTCCGGTACCGAGGCCACCCTGTCGGCGGTGCGCCTGGCGCGCGGCGCCACCGGGCGCAATCGCATCATCAAGTTCGAAGGCTGCTATCACGGCCACGGCGACTCGTTCCTGGTCAAGGCCGGCAGCGGCATGCTGACGCTGGGCGTGCCGACCTCGCCGGGCGTGCCGGCAGGCTTGAGCGAGCTGACCGCCACGCTGAGCTTCAACGACTTCGAAGGCGCCACCGCCCTGTTCGACGAGATCGGCGCCGACGTGGCGGCGGTGATCATCGAGCCGGTGGTGGGCAACGCCAACTGCATTCCGCCGCTGGCCGGCTATCTGCAGCATCTGCGCACGCTGTGCACGCGGCATGGCGCGCTGCTGATCTTCGACGAAGTGATGACCGGCTTCCGCGTCGCACTGGGTGGCGCGCAGGCGCTGTACGGAGTGACGCCGGACCTGACTACCTTCGGCAAGATCATCGGTGGCGGCATGCCGGTAGGCGCGTATGGCGGCCGTCGCGACCTGATGGAGCAGATCGCACCAGCCGGGCCGATCTATCAGGCCGGCACCTTGTCGGGCAATCCGGTGGCCATGGCCGCGGGCCTGGCGATGCTGGAGCTGGTGCAGGAACCTGGCTTCCATGCGCGCCTGAGCGAGGCGACCAGCGTGCTGTGCGAGGGGCTGGAAGATGCCGCGCGCGCCGCCGGCATCGCGGTCACCACCAATCAGGTCGGTGGCATGTTCGGGCTGTTCTTCACCGACGAAATCGTGGAGAGCTATGCGCAGGCCATCGCCTGCGACACCACCAGCTTCAATCGCTTCTTCCACGCGATGCTGCAGCGGGGCGTGTATCTGGCACCGTCGGCGTACGAAGCCGGCTTCATGTCCAGTGCGCACGATGCGGCGGTGATCGATGCCACGCTGGCGGCGGCGCGCGAGGCATTTGCCGACGTCGCACGCTAAGCGCGCCTTCGCCGACGCGCGTTGCCAGAGTGATCGCCGGCCACGGCCAGCCCACGCCGGCGGACGACCACGGCATCGACGCAGGGGCGGTGGCAAGGGTGGAGGCGCCGCTGCAGGCCGGATAGCGCGGCGGCGTGGCAAGCGATGCATCTGCACGTGGCGGGCCTGCAATGCACGTTCGCCTCAGCCGCTTTTACGCGGACATGCTCACTTGCCCGGTGACAACAACGGCCACTGACAAGGCACCGCATCGCCCGCCCGGCCGATGCGGACCAGAGTGACCGGCCGGTACGCGTGGAGCCGCCGGCATGCGCTTGCGGCAATGAATAGGCGCAGCCATTCCTCGACCCGACCGCACTGATCGGCCCGCCGGGGCGAACAGTGCTTGACCCAGCGCACAGCCTGCACATTCGCCTGAGACGGCAACGGCAGTTAGCCCCTGCGCGCTTTGCTTTTGTCTTGCTGCTGTCATACTTTTCTGGAAGGTGCTCACGGACGGGCATGGGTGGGGACCCTCGAAGCAGCCGATCCTGTCGTTGTCGCCGTCTTGGTGACATGCCGGCCGTCGCCGCTGTTTCAACACGTTGTGCAGCGTGTCGAGCCGACGCGCTGCTGACGCTTGCCACGGCCGCTCTCGCCTCATGCTCAAGCCTGTTGCGTTGCTCACCCCGCGCCGGTCACCGTCGCGCGACCACGCTCCTCCCGATTGGCTGCTTGCCAGCAAACTGGAGCCGCCCTTGCCGCGCCCGGCTGCGGTGGTGCGCGAGGCCTTGCTGGCGGCGCTGGATCAGGCGCAGCTACGCCCGCTCACCCTGCTGCTGGCCCCGCCCGGGTTTGGCAAGACCACCGTGCTTGCGCAATGGCATGCGCGCCAGCGTGCGCACGGTGATGCGGTGGCCTGGCTGTCGCTGGATGAAGAAGATGCCGATGCAGCACGTTTTCTTGGCCACCTTGCGTTAGCGCTGCAGGGCGCGGGCGCCGATCCGGCGCTGTGCACCGGGGTGATGCACAACCGCGACCAGGACCCACGCGACGCAGCCACCGTGCTGATCCGCGCACTGCGCAGCGCACCGCGGCGGATCAGCGTCATTCTCGACGACTACGATCGGATTGGCAGCGGCCCGGTGGACGAGCTGGTGTTGCGCCTGATCGAACACAGTAGCGGGCGGCTGCATCTGTTGCTGGCCACGCGCCGCGTGCCGGCGTTGCCGCTGGCGCGGCTGGACCTGCAGGCGCAACTCAGCCGCCTTGGCAGCGCGCAGTTGGCGCTGGACAACGACGAAGCACGCGCGCTGCTGGGACCGCAGATTTCCGCGCCCGTGCTCGACGAGCTGGTGCGCTACACCGAAGGGTGGCCGGTCGCGCTGCATCTGGCGCGGCTATGGCTGGCAGGCGATGCGCAACGCCAGCAGGACGTGGCTGCGCGTTTTTCCGGGCGCAGCGCGCAGATTGCCGCGTATCTGGCCGAACAGGTCGTCAACGATCTGGACGCCGACACGCGCGACCTATTACTGCGTACCAGCCTGCTGGAACGCGTCAACGGCGCGCTTGCCGATGCGGTGCGCCAACGCGACGACAGCGGCCGGCTGCTGGCGCGACTTGAACATTTCCATGGCTTGCTGGTGCCACTGGATGGCGAGCGCGAATGGTTCCGCTATCACCCGTTGTTTGCGGACTTCCTGCAGCAATTGCTCGAACGCGACTACCCAGGCCAGACCGTGCACCTGCATCAGCGCGCGGCGCGCTGGTTTGGCGAGCACCAGCATCTGGCTGACGCCGTGCGCCATGCAGCCCGCGGCGACTGCGGCGACCTGGCCGCCAGCTACATCGCGCGCGCCGGCACCTGGCAGTTGTTGCTGACTCACGGCGTGCATGCGGTGCGCGCGCTGTTGCGTCATTTCGACCATCGCAGCATCCGCGATACCCCGGCACTGAATCTCACCCAGGCGTATCTGCATCTGAAACTGGGCGAGTTCAGCCATGCCCGGCTGTTGCTGGAACGCTTCCGCGACTTCCCGGCTGCCGTGCGCGAGCCGCTGCAGCGCGATTACACCGTGGTGGTGGCATTGCTGCGCGACCGCCTGGACGAAATTTGCGGCAATCCGCATGGCCTGACCCAAATCGCCGCGCAGGCGAACGCATTGGACGAAGACGATCATCTGGGCCGCGGCACCTTGCTGTGCATTTGCGCCAACACCGCGCTGGCACAGGGCGGCTTTGCAGTGGCCGAGCGCTATGCGCTGGCTGCACGCGATGAGATGCACCGCGGCGGCAGCGAGCTTGGTGCCAGTCAGGCGCTGCTCTCGCTTGGCCAGAGCTTTTTCTACCGTGGGCGGCTCGGCGATGCCGAAGCCTGTTATCGACAAGCGCTGAACGGGTGCGCACGTACGCCGCAACTGGACCGCGTGCTGGAAGCGGCCGGCAGCTGTCTGCTCGCGCAAGTGCACTACGAGCGCGGTCACCACGACGATGCCGCCGACCTGCTGCATCCGGCGCTGGAGCTGCTTGAGCAGCACGATGGCGGCGTGGACGTGCTGGCAGCTGCGTACGACACCGCGCTGGGCCTGGAGCGCGGGCGCGATCACAGCGGGCGCAGCGCGCTGGTGTTGCTTGAGGATGTCGAGCAGGTCGCGCATGGGCGCAAGCTGGCGCGACTGACCGAGCTGGCGTCGGCCTGGCGACTGATGTTGCTGCTGGAACACCCCGGCAACGCCGCGATCGATGTGGTGATCGCGCGCACTGGCGGGGAGTCGGGGCTGGCGCACACCCTGCGCTCGGCGCATCGCTGGCGCGATCGTGCGGCGATGGGCTTTGCATTGGCACGTTGGCATCGCCTGGCCGGGCGCAGCAATGCGGCGCTGAGCATTCTCGGCCAGATCGAGCAGGCCTGCCTGAGCAACGACAATGCCTGGCATCTGGCGCGCACCCGCGCGCGCATCGCGCTGGTGCTGCAGCAGCGTGGCGAGCTGCTCGCAGCCCTGCCGCATCTGTACAGCGCGCTGGACCACGTGGCGCTGACGCAGAGTTGGCAGGCGATCGTCGAACTCGGCTTGCCGGCCAAGGCGATGCTGCGCTCGCTGCGTCAGCACGACCCGCACACCGTCGGCGGCACCACGCGCGCATTGACCATCCAGGCGCTGCTCGAACGCCTCAGTGGCGACGAGGATCCCGCCAGCGATGTGTTCAGCGAGCGCGAACTGGAAGTGCTGGCGCAACTGGCGCGCGGCTACTCCAACAAACAGATCGCCCGCCATCTGCACCTGTCGCAAAACACGGTCAAATTCCATCTCAAGAATCTGTATCGCAAGCTCGACGCGCGTAGCCGAGAGAGTGCCTTGGCGCAGGCGCTGCAGCGTGGTGTGCTGCGCGCGCAAGACACGCAGCAGGCATTGGATGCACCGCCGCGTTGAGCGGCGTGCGCATCATTCTTGATGTCTGCTGCACTGGCGGTCACCGCAACACCACCACGCGCACGCATGGTGATGCGGCTTCCGTCGCCTAATCAGGCAGATGCGTCATGCGACAAAGACGATAGACAGCGGCGCCAAGCGCCCACCATCATCCAAAGCTCAACGTGCCCTTCATCATCGCCCAGTGCCCGGGAAACGAGCAGAAGAACGTGTAGGCACCGCCCTTGGTCAGCTTGCTGGTCGCGAAGCTGACCGTGGTGCTTTCCCCACCACCGACCACCTTGGTATGCGCGATCACGCGTGCATCGGCTTTGGGCAGATAGCTGTCGGCAATGGTCGAGCGCACACCGGCATTGGCAACCGCCTGAAAATCGGCGGACTTGGTCAGCACCCAGTTGTGCCCCATCACCGTGGCGGCCATCTTGCCGGAGTGCTTGAGCGTCACATCCACCTGGGTGCAGTCGCGCGCGATCGTGATGGCGCTCTGGTCGAACTTCATCTGGTCGTTGCCGGTGATGGTCACCGCGCACGTCCGTGCCCAGGCCGAGGGCGCCATCGCCATCACGCCAAGCACGGCAATCGTCGAGAACAATTTCAAGGCATTACTCCTGCGATAAGAAAGACCTGCAAACGGCCCACACTCGCTTGCGTCGGTGCGGTCAGAGTAACGCCTTCCCGTTGCCAAAGCAGTGCTGCACAGCCGCATGGTATTTGCGTGCGGCGATCCAGATGCGTCGGCGACAGACATCCGGCACAACGCGACAGCCGCGCCGATACATCACCGCGCCTCGGTCGCGCAGACAACATTACGCATAGCGGAAGAAATCCCGCATTGGCTCGTGCACATCGGCTATGGCCGGCGGCAGAGGCAGCGGGCCGCGCTTGCCGGCCATCACCTGCACGAAGGCGTGTTTGAAGCGTGCCATCTCCGCCTCGGTGCCCACCGTGATCCGCGACCAGGTTGGCCACACCGGCCAGCTGCGGCCGATGAACACACCAAAGGTGGCCATGTCGTCCTTGAAACCGGCCGCGGGCCGCTTCACGTCGACCATGAAGCAGTTGCTCTCCGATGCCGTGCAGGCGTAGCCCTGCTTGGTGAGGAAATCGATGACGTCCTGCCGCGTGGCCGCAGTGCGTGCGCGGCGCTGCGGCACTAACTCTGGGTCGCGCAAGCTTGCCAGACCCGCAGCGGCTGCGGTTACTGGCAGGCTGTTGACGCTGTAGAACATCAGCTTGGCCAACAACTCCGGCCGTGCCGCGGCGTAGCCCAGGCGAATGCCGGCCATGCCGTAGAGCTTGGAGAAGGTGCGCAGCACCACCACGTCTTCGCCCGCCGCCACCATGTCCACCACGCTGCGGGTACTTTGCGCGAAGTGGATATAGGCCTCGTCCACCACCAGCACGCTGCCCTTGGGCTTGTGCGCCAGTGCGTAGTCCAGGTCCTTGCGCGCGGTCACCGAACCGGTCGGGTTGTTGGGATTGCAGATGTAGATGACGCCGGCAGTGGCATCGGCGGCGCACATCGCCTGGACGTCATGCGAAAAATCCTTGCGCAACGGCACCTTGATCAACGTGGCGCCATTGCGGGTGGCTGCGCGCCACCCCGACTCGTAGGTCGGGTCGGCGGTGACCAGCGCCGCGCTGGGCGAGGTAAAGGCCAGCATCGTGTAGTCCAACGGCTCGGTGGAGCCGGCATAGGCCATCAGATGGTTCACCGGCAGCTTGAGCTCGGCCGCCAGGGTGGTCATCAGCTCCATCTGGACCTCGCGCAGGTAGCGCCCGCCTTGCGGTGCGATCTGCGCAATGGCCCTGACCGCTGCTGCGGAAGGGCCATCCGGGAACTCGTTGGAGCCGATCATCACCGACGGCAGCGCGCTAGCGGTGGGTGGCGCGATGGCAGCGGTGCGTTCGGCGGCGCTGGCAAGCAGCGGTAATGCACCGGTCCCCGCGCCACCGGCGGCACCGGCGAACAGGGCGGAATCACGCAGGAACCTGCGACGCGATACGGCGGTCTTCATGGCGCTCTCCGGCAAGGCAACGACGCAAGTTCAAGGACGCACGGCAACCACTTCGATCTCCACGCGATACAGCGGATTGCCCAGCGCAGCGATCTGGAAGGCCGAGCGAGCCGGCAGATTGGGCTGTTCCTTGGTACCGAAGAACTGGCGGTAGCCTTCCATGAACCCGTTGAAGTCCATCTTGCCGCCCATCGCCGGGTCGCCGACCAGAAACACCTGCATCTTCACCACATCGCCCATGCCCAGGCCGAGCGACTTCAACTGCTCCTGGATCTGCTTCAACACGCTCACCGTCTGCGCCTTGGTGTCGCCGTAGGCGGCCGCTGAATCCTTCGGCGCGCTGGCGTCCACCACCGCCGGCACTTTGCCGCTGACATACACGGTGGCCTTGCCGGCCGGGATTTCCACCGCTGCGGCAATGGGGAAATCGCTGTTGGGAATCTTGTGACGGATTACCTCGGCAGCAGCTGCGGCGCTGAGGCCTGCAGACAAGACGACGGTGGCGACGAGGGCATTGACGGCGGGACGGAACATGGCAACTCCTTGGAAGAGAGAATCAGTGGCGCAGCAGCTTGACGTCGTCGGCAGTGACACGCTCGGCATGGTCGTTGCCGAAATGGGTGCGCACATAGCTCACCACCTCGGCCACCTGACGGTCTGTGAGCATGTCGCCAAATCCCGGCATGCCGGCGTGCCCGTCGAGCACCATCATGGTGACGTAGGGCGCGGCCGCCAGCTTGGGGTTTCCGGCAAGCGCCGGGTATTCGCCGGCGCCCTGTGCACCACTGCCTGCCGGCATGTGGCAGCCCTGGCAGACCGCGCTGTAGACATGCTCGCCGGACGCGGTGGCGAACCCCTTTTGCGGATACAACACGGTGGCGTCGGAACTTTGCGCCTGCGCATCTCGCAGACCGGGCGGCAGCAGCGCAGCGCCGATGACCAGCGCAACGGCCGCAGCAAACACACGTGGCAACAGATTCATGCGCGGCCTCCCCCGGCAATGACCTTGCGATGCAGGCGGCCGACGACATCGTGCGCCGACAGGATCGCGCCCTCCTGCCAGGCCGGGATATAGGACACATGCTCGCCCGCCAGCGCCAGGCGGCCGTCGATCTGGCACAGCGGCTCGTAATGCTCGGCGCGCGCCTGCTCGCTCCACATGCCGAAGCAGCCATGCGTAAACGGCACGCGGTGCCAACCGACCGCAATGCCGTTTTCGAATTCGCGCGGATATTGCGGATGCAACTGCGTCCCGTACTCGACCGCCCTGCGCACCCGCTGCTCGGGGGACATCGAAGTGAACTGGTAGGCGTCCAATCCCCACACATACGCCCCGAGCAGCACGCCCTTGCCGGCGCTGTGGTAACCGGTGCTGGGATAGCTGATCAAGGTGATCGGCAGATCGGTATAGCTGATGCCGCCGTAGATCGCTTCGTCCTCTTCCCAGAAGCGCCGTTTGAATTGCAGGCCCACCTTGACCGACGCGGCATACGGCACGCTGCCGATCGCGGTGGTCATCGCATCGCTGGCGGTGGTCGGAATCCGGCTGAGCACCGACAACGGAATCGTGCAGATGCACCAATCGGCGCTGGCCACGCGCTCTTCGCCGCCGCGCGTGGCGTCCTGCCAGGACACGCGCACGCCGTTGCCGTCCTGATCGATCTTGGTGACCTTGGCGTTGTAGGTGATGGCATCGCCGAGCTGGCGCGCGAACGCCTTGCCGATCTGGTCCATGCCGCCCACCGGCTGGAACATGGTGGTCTGCATTTCGTAGTTGTTGCCGGCCGCCAGCGTTGTCCACAGCCGCGAAAGCAGCACGTCCTGCACGCTGAAAGGCTCGGAGAACTCAGGCTTGCCCGACAAACCGCCACCGGGATAACGCGCAAAGCCGCGTCGCTCGCTACTGTCCTTGCCTTTGACGTAGCCGAACCTGTGATCGAGCGCGCCCCAGGTGCGCAGCGATTCCAGCAGCACTTCCTGGTCTTCGCGGCTGACTGCCGTATCCAGTGCATGCTGCTGCGTGCACTTGGCCAGCAACTCGGAGACATGGCCCTTGTAATCGGCATCGATCGCGCGGAACCGCTGCGGTTTGCCATCGAAACCTTTCTGGCTATGCAGCAGCGCGTTGTAGTTGACCTGATTGAAGGCTTCCAACGCCACGCCGAACTGTTTGCAATAACTCAACACCGCCTTGTGGTGATGGGGAATGCGCCACGGCCCGGGATTGAGATACAGCCCGTCGTCGAACTGGCAATGCTGCGTGGCGCCGCCCAGTTCCGTATAGCGATCGCCGCCGCGCAGCGTCCAGTTACGGCCACCGGGGCGGCCGTTGTATTCCAGCACCTGCACGCGATAACCGGCCTTGCGTAATTCGAAGGCAGCGGTCATCCCGGCCAGGCCCGCACCCAGAATCAGCACCGATGCGCCCTTCGGGTCGCCATCCAGCTGCAACGGCCCGGTAAAGCGCGATTCGGCCGCCATGCCCAGGCTGCTCATCGCCTGATACATCATCGCGCCGCCGGCGGTCATGCCGATGCGCGCCAGCAACTGCCGCCGCGTCATCGCCCCAGTGTGATTGCCTTGCATCAACGCACATCCCCTGCATGTCATGGACAATCGCGCGGCCGGCTGCACTGCCGGCCGCGTCGATCACTCAGAATCGGTAAGACAGGCTCGCGAACAGCTGGCGCGGCGCGATCAGCTGGTACGAGCCGGAACTTTCGTTGGGAAACACCGCACCGATCGCATCGTCCTTGTCGAACAGGTTGTAGACCGACAGCTGCAACCGCCCACCGGCAACAAAGCCGGCATCGCCGCCTTGATAACCGACGCTGCCATTGACGATGAAGGTGGCATCCACCTGATCGGTATTGAGCGTGTCGCCGTAGCGCTTGCCGGTGTACTTGGTGTCGAGGTTGGCGAAGAAATGCTCGCCTTCCCAGCCGCCGTTGACGCTGAACATCACCTTGGGCGCGTCCGGTACGTCGTTACCTTCCACCTGCACCAGCGCGCCGCTGACCGGGCCGAAATAGTTGTCCTGGAATTCGGATTGATTCCAGGTCAGCGATGCGCCCAGCCGCCAGCCCGGCGCCGGCTTCCACATGCCGGAGACTTCCGCACCGTAGGTCTGCACGTCGCCGACGTTAGCGTAGACGGTGGGGGCCACCACCAGCGGGTCCGGGTCGGTCAGCGCGATGATGCGATTTTCATAATCGATCTTGTAGGCGGCGATGTAACCGCTCCACTGGCTGGATTCGGCGCGGATGCCGATATCGATGTTGGTGGATTCTTCCGGCGCGATGTCCGGATTGAAGGCACCGGACGTCAGTGCCAGACGCGGCGCGGAACTGAAGTTTTCCGCGTAGTTGGCGAACACCTGCACGCCTTCGGCCAGCTGGAAGCTCGCACCGACCTGTGGCTGAAACCAGTCGCTGTTCTTGATGGTCACATCGCGGCGCACACCGACGTTGAAGTCGTCCAGATTGGCGATGCCGTTGTAGTCGCGTTTGACATCCAGCCCCTTGGCGCCGAACTCCATGGTCAGCCGGTCGTCTAGCAGGCGCAGCGTGTCCTTGACGTAGAGCTGCTTCACCTCGGTGGAGAAGTGGTTGTCGTAATAGATCACGATCGGCAAGGCGTTCTTGAGCAAGGCGCCGGTGGCCGGGTCCAGGTTGTACAGCGGGCGCACCTGATCGAAGTCGTAGCTTTCGTACCAGGCGCCCACTTCCAGCTTGTTGTGCTCGGTCTCCCAGGCCACCGCCGTGGTCAAGCCGTAGCGATCGCCGCCCATGATTTCTTCGCGCCGCGTCATCGCACCGGCGCGAGTGACATTGCCGTTGGCATCGACGATCTGCGGGTCGTTGATGGCGATATCGGTGCGCCCGGGGGTGCCGGCAATCGCATCGTTGTACAACCCGGTGGCAGTACTCGGCGGCGTGCCGCCGACGCCGTAACCGTGCTTGTTTTCGTAGTATCCGGTGAAGGTGAAGCCGATGGCGTCGTTGAACAGGAAATCGCCGTGCAGGCTCAGCAGCGAGTCGCGGCGGCCGTTCTGCCACTCACTGTAATGCTCGGCGTCCACTTCCGGGTTACCGGTGATGCGTTCGTGCAGATCCCACGACACCGAACCGTCGGAGTTGTACGACTGCACGTCGTAATCCTTGCGGTTGTTGTAGATCCAGCCCAAGGTCAGGCTGCCGGCGTCCCAGGCCTGACGCACCTTGGCTTCGAAGTGATCGCTCTTTTGCGTGGCCGGTTCCATGTCCCACACCCCGCCCTGCGTGCGCGATGCCGAGAGGTACGCACTCGGCCCGCCCGCCCACCAATCCTGCGTATCCAGACGGACAAAACTGCGGACCAGATCGTCCGAGCCGATGGTCTGGGTGAGATTGCCGCTCCAGGTATCGCCTCCCTTGGGCGGAAGACTGGTGTAGCGGATCGCACCGCCAAGTGCGTGATACGAGGGCTGGGTGACATCGCCAGAGCCGGCGGACACCGTCACATCGAGCAGGTTTTCGCTGGAGACGTAGCGGGTGATCGGCCCACCTTCGCGGGTGTCGAACGTCTCGATCGGAATGCCGTCCAGGGTCACGCCGATCTGGTTGGCGGAAAATCCGCGAATGGTCATCGAGTCGCCAAACTCGTACAGCCCGAACGGGTCGGTGGTCTGCACGTTAACGCCGGGCAGACTGGCCAGCAGTTGTTGCGGTGCCACGCCAGGCACCTGGGCCTGGATCTCGTCCATCGAAATGGAGGCGGTGGTGCGGGTGGACCCGGTGCCCACCACGCTGACCGCATCCAGGGTGCGTGCCTCCTGGGCGAACGCGGGCAGGCCTGGCGTGCCTGCCACCAGCAAGGTCATCGAGGCGAGCGTGTGGCGACGCGTTGCGGCGGTGAGAACGGCGGCCAGTGCGGCCGCCAACTGATCGGTCTTCAAGCGCTTAGGCATGCAATCGACCCCTGGAGTGTGGTGCGTGCTGAGTGACCGGACCCGCCCCCCAAGACCGGCTGACACCGCAGATGCGGCACGGATCGACCATACCCAGCGCGGTTGCGCCGCAGACGCGGTGCGGAGGGTAGGGTCTGCGCATGCGGGTAGGTTCTTTCCGTGCTGGAACGTTTGAATACGCAGCGCAGATGCCCGGCGTGGCGTGCTTGCGCAGGCGCCGGGCGTTGGCGATCAAGCGTTCGCGCGCGCCGTGCGCGGGCGCCTGCGGTCGCGCGTCACGCGCCTACCCGTTTGCGCGTATCCGGGCATAGGAGATCCCGCATGCTTGCGATGCAGCGGCAGATCGACAACGCTGCGGCGCCCACCTCGCGAGCACGCCCATGCCATCTACCCCCCGTCCTTGCTGCTGTTGGATTTCGATGGCGTATTGGCCAGCTATTCGCGCCCGCGCCGACTGGCCGCCCTGGCGACTGCGGCCGCATGCACGCCGCAGCGCGTGCAGCAGGTGCTGTTCGAGCAGGGACTGGAACGCGCCTACGATGCCGGCGCTATCGATACACAGGCCTACCTGACCCAATTGAGCAATGGGTTGGGACAGCCGATCGACCGCGCCACCTGGATTGCGGCGCGCGTAGCAGCGTGCCGCGCCGACCCCGCAGCGGTGGCGCAGGTGCTGGCGGTGTCGACGACGACCGCGGTGGCGGTGCTTACCAACAACGGCCCGCTGATGGCGGAGGCGATCGTGCAGATCGTGCCGTCGCTGTTTCCGTTATTGCAGGGCCGCATCCTGTGCAGCGGTGCGCTTGGCGGCAGAAAACCGCAGCTGGAGGTGTACCAGCGCGCGCTGGCGCAGCTGGATGCGGAACCGGCGCGCACCTTGTTCGTCGATGACTTGTTCGTCAACGTCCGCGGCGCCCGCGCCGCCGGCTTGCATGCCGATACCGTGCGCGATGCGCGCGCGTTACGGCGGGTGTTGAAGCGGTATGGGTTGGGATGAGATTGGGAAGTGGGAAGTGGGAAGTGGGAAGTGGGAAGTGGGAAGTGGGAAGTGGGAAGTGGGAAGTGGGAAGTGGGAGTCGGAAGTGGGAGTCGGAAGTGGGAGTCGGAAGTCGGAAGTCGGAAGTCGGAAGTCGGAAGTCGGAAGTCGGGAGTCGGGAGTCGGGAGTCGGGAGTCGGGAGTCGGGAGTCGGGAGTCGGGAGTCGGAACAGCGTTCGCTGGCGTTCTTGAAAGGTCAACGCTCAGCCGAGTGGCCAACGGTACCTAGCCTCGCTCTGCAAGCGAATGCGCGGCCAAACAACACGCTAACTGCGTGTACGCATGTTGCGGTGGATCGGGCCACGCACGCAGTCATCGACGCCCAATCCGCCAGCGTGCCCTCCTGCGCGCGAAAACCGCGGTGACTCGTGCGCAGTCCTCAACCAGACCATTCGCAGCAAAACGCACCCACTAGCCCCTCTCCCATCGGGAGAGGGGTTGGGGTGAGGGTACGGCAGGAGGCGACAACCTCAGCAGCAAGCGCCGAGCCTCGAACGCACGATGCGACGATCAAAATCAAACGCTCCGCACGTCACGTAATCACTGCCGCCAGACTGCGCCCACTCACTTAGACAAGCCAGATCATTCAGCGCTTCGCATCACGCAGGTATCCATCACCGCTGCGCGGCGTACTCGGCAATCGCCAGACGCAGACGCGCCAGGCCATCGACCAGCTCGGTGTCGGTCAGATTGAGTGCCGGCACGAAGCGCAGCACATCCGGGCCGGCTTGCAGCACCAGCAAGCCATGCTTGGCCGCCAGATCCAGCAGCGCACCGGCCTGCCCGGCATGCGCCGGTGCCAGCACCGCGCCGAGCATCAGGCCGCGCCCGCGCACCTGTGCAAACAGGCCGAACTCGGCATTCAATGCCCCCAGCCCCGCGCGCAACGCAGCCGATTGACGCTCTACGTTGGCCGCAATCTCCGGCGACGCGAGCTTGCGCAGCGCCACGCGGGCCACGGCGGCCGCCAGCGGATTGCCGCCGAAGGTGGTGCCGTGCGCGCCGAACTGCATGGCCTGCGCCACCTTGGGGCCGGCCAGCATCGCGCCGATCGGGAACCCGCCGCCCAGCGCCTTGGCCAGCGTCACGATGTCCGGTGTCACCTGCTCCTGCCAATGCGCGAACAAGGTGCCGGTGCGGCCCATGCCACATTGAATTTCGTCCAGCACCAGCAAGGCATCATGTTGATCGCACAGCGCGCGCACCTTGGCCAGGAATCCCGGCGCCGCCGGCATCACTCCGCCCTCGCCCTGGATCGGTTCGACCATCACGGCCGCCACATCGCCGCTGGCCATCGCTGCTTCCAGCGCTGCCACGTCGTTGAAATCCACATACCGGAACCCGCCCGGCAGCGGCTCGTAGCCTTCCTGATATTTCGGCTGCGCGGTGGCGGTCACCGAGGCCAGCGTGCGGCCGTGAAAGCTGCCGCGGAACGTCACGATGACGCGCTTGTCGGCCGGGCGGCCCTGGCTGCTGGCCCACTTGCGCACCAGCTTGATGGCCGCCTCGTTGGCTTCGGTACCGGAGTTGCACAGAAAAACGTTCTCGGCAAAACGCGACGCGCCGACCAGCTCCTCGGCCAGCCGCAGCGGCGGCTCGCTGTAGAAGATGTTGCTGGTGTGCCACAGCTTGCCGGCCTGCTCGGTAAGCGCGGCCACCAGATCCGCATCGTTATGGCCCAGCCCGCTCACCGCGATGCCGGAAGATAGATCCAGATACTCGCGCCCCGCATCGTCCCAGACGCGACTGCCCTGACCGCGCTCCAGTACCACCTGGCGCGGGCGATACACCGGCAGGTAGTAGTGCGCGAGGGACAGGGGCGAATCGGCAGCGGTGCTCATGATGGTGGGTCGCAGAAGCGGAGGGAGAACCCGCATTCTCGCGCATTCGCCGGCCTGCGGCACAATGCGCGCATGCGCCCTTTCTCCGATCCTCAGCTCACTCCCGCCACCACCGACGGCTGGCGCCGGCAGTGGTTCGACATCATCTATCGCCACGACACGCGTCCATCGCGCAATTTCGACCTGATGCTGGTGGTGGCAATCCTGACCAGCGTGATCGTGATCATGATCGACAGCGTGCCGCGCATCCACGCGCATTCGGCGCACTGGCTGGTGCCGCTGGAATGGGCGTTCACCGTGCTATTCACCGTCGAATATGCGCTGCGCCTGGCAGTGGTGCGGCGTCCGCTGCACTACGCGCTCAGCGTGTGGGGCGTGATTGACCTGCTGTCGATCCTGCCCAGCTATCTGTCGTTCTTCGTGCCCGGTGCGCAGACCTTGCTGGTGGTGCGCGTGCTGCGCATCTTGCGCCTGTTCCGCATCCTCAAGCTCACCCGCTATATCCAGGAAAGCGGGCAATTGGTGGACGCGTTATGGCGCAGCCGCCGCAAGGTGCTGGTATTCCTGTTCACGGTGCTCACCATCACCGTCATCGCCGGCGCCACCATGTATGTCATCGAAGGCCCGCAACACGGTTTCACCAGCATCCCGACCAGCATGTACTGGGCCATCGTCACCATGGCCACAGTGGGCTTCGGCGATCTGGTGCCGCAAACCACGCTGGGTCGCTTCGTCACCTCGGCACTGATCCTGATCGGCTACAGCATCATCGCCGTGCCCACCGGCATCTACACCGCCGAACTTGCCACCACGCTGCGCGAAGGCGGCCACACCGGCCGACGCGACATTCGCAACTGCGCCCGTTGCGGGCTGGAAGGCCACGCCGCCGACGCACGCTATTGCCGGCAATGTGCCGAGCCGCTGCCGGACATCGCCAACGGCTGATGCAGGGCGGCAGCGCCCAGGCGCTGAGCGCTGCACGTAGAGCGGCTAACAAAATGTAGCGAGCAGTCGTCAGCTGGTGCGGACGGCGCGTTCAGCATCGGATCGTATGGGTGGCACATGCCGCACCAAACACTCACCGCGCCCGCCTGGCGGTGAGCACCTTCGTTTATTAGCTGCCGTTACTGCGACATGCGGTTACTCATGTCGATCAGATCGTTGTAGCTGGCCAGCACCGCCTGACGCGTGCCGCCCGGCGGCATCGAGCCACTTTCCAGCAGCATCTGCTCGCTCTTGGTCAACGGAGTATTGGTGCGGATGCGCTCGACCAGGCGTCCGGACTCGCGCGCCAGTTTGTCGGCAGAGCGTTCCATATGGCCCCACATCGCATCGCCCTGGCCCACCTTGGCTTTCTGCGCCTCTTCCAGAATGCTCTGGTAGCGCACTAGCTGGCTTTGCGCTGCCGCAAGATCCGGCGCATCGCTATCCAGCACCTGCACCAGGCGCTTGCCTTCGCCGGTGATCTTCAAGTGATACCAGGACGCGCTGCGGCCTTCTTCCTTTTCGATCGCATCGATCTGCGCCTGCCGCCGGGTATCTTCGTTGCGATCCAGTGCCGCATCCATCGCTTCGCCCGCCTCGAAGAACGCTGCATAGGCCTGCATCAACGGCGCGTGCAGCGCACGCATGCCCTTGCCATCGTCGCGCACATAATCTTCGCGATCGTAGTAGCGCGCCGCTTCGCCGATGCGCTCGTTGAGCGCGGCAAATCGCTGCTGATACGTCTTCGCCACCGGGTCGAGTTCGGCGTTGGCCGGCTGCTGCGCCAATGCGGCAGTCATCGGTGCGCCACAGGCCTCGACCCGATGCGACAACACCGTGCCCGGCGCGCGGATCGTGGCTTCCTTGCCCGTTGGCCCAGCCTGCGGGTCCTTCATCCAGCCGATATAGGTCTGGTAACTCTCGTGCAGCGGCTGTTCGACACCATTGAAGCAGGCAATGTAGGCATTGATCTTGTCGGCATCGGGTGCGGCTGCAACCGGCGCGTCTTTCTGGCAGCCAGCAAGCAGCGCGGCAAGTGCAATCGCTGAGCTGAGTGGTACGTAACGACGTGGATGGCGCATGCGATGATTCCTGTGCGGTGATGAAGAAATGGGCTGACCCGAGCGAGCGCTGATCGCGCATACGTCCTCAGCGCGGGGCGTGCGGCCTCGCGCGCTGCATCGTGCAATGACGCCGGCAGTTACTGCCGATTGCTCTCGGATACCAGCGCGTTATAGGTGTTGAGCAACTTGCGCGGCGATCCTTCCGGGGCTAACGAGGGGCTATCGAGCCAACCCTGTTCGATGCGGCTGTAGGCTGTCTTGTCGACCACGCGTTTCACCCGCGCCTTGGCCTGCCTGCGGAAGTCCTCCGCAGCGGTTTCGAAGCTGTTCCACTTGAGTTTGTCCGGCTCCTGGTCGGCCACCTTGGCATGCGCCTCGTCGGAGAGGCGGTTGAAGCCCTCCAACAGCGTGTTTGCACGTGCGGTATCGAACTGATCCTCCTGCAGCACGTCAGTCAGTTGCTTGGCATCGAGCATCATCGACAGGCGGTAATACTCGCGCGTGCGTCCCTCCTCGCGCTCCAGCGTCTTGAGCATTTCGCGATGCGCTGCATCGTTCTGCGTTTCAAGCTCGGCACTGAACGTGCTGCTGGCCTCGGCATAGCGCTCCAGCGCCGTCATCAATGGCGCGTGCAGTTGCTTGCCCTTGGCGAACTGGTCGTCCTCGTAATCCTGACGCGCGTAGTAATCGGCCACCTGATGACTGATGGGCCGCAGCGCCTGCAAGGCCGCATGGTATTGCCGGGCCGCTGCATCCAGCGCCGGTAGCGACGGTTGCGCCGCAGCCGCCGCGCTGACCGGCGCATCGCATTCCTTCATGTCGTAGTCGCTGATGTCATAAGGACCGGCAACACCCGTTTCGCGCCCGCTGGGGCCGGTGGCCGCATCGTCCATCCAGCCGGTGTAATGCTTGGCACCGGTATGCACCTGCAGATCGAGGCGGTTGAAGCAATCGATGTACGCGCCAAGTTTGGTGTTGAGCGCCTGCTGCGCATCGCTCGGCGCATCGGTGCCTTTGCTGGCGGGCGCAGTGTCGGTTGGCGTGGTTTGTTTGCTGCAGCCGGCGCAGAGCGCAAGCACGAACAGGGCGGGCGCAAACGCGCGAGACTTCAGGGACACAAGCAAACATCCTTGTTGGAAACGGTTTCAGCCGCGCACGATAGCAAACTGCGGCGTGAAATCGTCGTGCTCGGATCGGAGCGGCCGGCACGTTGTTCTCCTGCGCGGCATGCAGTCATACGCCGTGGCCATCCGTTCCTGTTGCCGCGGCGTTGGTGAATCGATGCATCCGCAGACGGCCATCTGCGTCGCGCTTGGGGCGACAAAACCAGGGTGAGCCATCGACAGACGGGTGTGGACGGCGTACTCGGCACCGCAGCGTATGAGCGGTACAGGCCGCCGAGCACCGGCCGTGCCCGCCTTTCGGTGCGCACAGGCGTCCGGCAAGCCGCTCAGTCGAGAAACAGATCCGGCAACAGGTTCCGCGACGGATCGACCGCATAGCCGCTGAAGTCGGTGACGCCGGCCTGCGTCAGCACTTCGTCATCGATCAGGAACTGCCCGTGGAAACCGACCGCGGTGCGGGTCAGCACCGCGTGCGCCGCGTCGGCCACGATCTCCGGGCGACGACAGGCAGCGGCGTCCACGCCCGGCAGCATGTTGATCGCATCGGTGGCAATCACCGTACGCGGCCACAGCGCATTGATCGCCACGCCCTGCGGGCCAAATTCGGTGGCCAACCCCAGCGTCACCAGACTCATCCCCATCTTGGCCAGCGTGTAGCCGATATGCGCTCCCCACCACGCCGGGTTCAACGAGGGTGGCGGGGCCAGGCTGAGGATATGCGGATTGGGCGCCTTCAACAGATGCGGCAGGCACGCTTGCGCGCACACAAAGCTGCCGCGCGCATTGACCTGCTGCATCAGGTCGAAGCGCTTCATCGGCGTATCCAAGGTGCCCCGCAACCAGATCGCACTGGCGTTGTTGACCAGGATATCGATGCCGCCAAACGCTTCCACGGCGGCAGCGACAGCGGCATGCACCTGCGCTTCGTCGCGGATATCGCATTTGAGCGCGAGCGCTTTTCCACCAGCCGCCACGACGGCTGACGCCGCGCTATGGATGGTGCCGGGCAGTTTGGGATTGGCCACTGCCGATTTGGCCGCGATCACCACATTGGCCCCATCGCGCGCAGCGCGCAGCGCGATCGCCAACCCGATCCCGCGCGAGGCACCGGTGATGAAGAGCGTTTTGCCTTGTAACGTCATGGGAATCGGGAATCGGGAATCGGGAATCGGGAATCGGGAATCGCAAGAGCTTAGCGCTTCGACCGTTCGCCGACGAACCCCCAGGTCCGCAATGCGCCTTTACCCATTCCCGATTCCCTACTCTCGATTCCCGGCCCCTCAGGGCTTCGGCCCCTGCCCTTCGTTGTCTTCCCAATGCAGCACGCGTCGGGTGACGAAGCGGTAGACCGGTTTGCCGGTGGCGAACCATAGCTCGCGCACCCATGACCTGCGCTTGAGCACGCGGCGTTCCACCGGCGTGATCGCGGCCGGGCAATACATGCGCTTGTGCTTGAGCAGATGGCGCAGATCCTCGCGTGCAAGCAGACGCATCCAGCGCGCGCGTGGGTGGCCGCGCACCGCCAGCTGGAAATCGATCACCGCCGGGCTGCCATCGTCCTGCACCAGCCAGTTGGCTTCCTTGGCCAGATCGTTGTGAGCTACGCCGCACCGATGCAGTTGCTGCAATAGCCGGCGCGCCTGCCGGAAATACGCCAGATCGCCATGAGGCGGGCGCTGGTACATCGCATTGCCGGCCAGATAGCTGCGGTCCAGATGGCGCCCGTCCCAATGCAGCAAGCGCGGCGTGTGCGGCAGGCCATCCAGCTGCCGCAGCGCCAGCGCTTCACGACGCGCCAGCCACCAGGCAACACCACGCAGGCCCCATGGCGCCACGCTCAGGTCGCGCCGCACGAACACCCGGCCAGCGTCGCGGATCAACAAGATGCGCCCGAACGTATCGGACTTCAGCGGGAGATTGCCGGCGGGCTCGTGACTCATTCCCCATTGTAGGCGGGCGACCGGCATCGCCATACCACTGTCGACGGACATGCCGATGACATCGGCGCGCACGGCCGCCTGGGTGCAACCGCAGGTGAAGCCGACCGCCCGATGTGAGCATGGCGCAAGTCAGTCGTCGCCATGCCCACCTATAATTCGGGAATGAACTCATGGATCGACGCCACGCTGGAGTGGATCGGACACCACCCCACCCTGGCTGGCGTGGTGATCTTTGCCATCGCATTCTGCGATGCGGTGATCGTGCTCGGCGCCATCGTGCCCGCGCTGCCGTTGCTGTTCGCCATCGGCGTACTGATCGGGCTCGGCCAGATCAACGGGCCGTATGCAATGGTGTGCGCAGCCTTGGGCGCGTTCGTCGGCGATGCGTTGAGCTTCTGGGTGGGCCATCGCTGGGGCCACCAGCTGCACACGTATTGGCCGTTCCGCCGCTATCCGCAATTGCTGGAACGCGGCGAGCTGCTGTTCCGGCGCAATGCCTTCAAGAGCATCCTGATCGCGCGCTACGTCGGCGCCGTGCGGCCGTTTGTGCCCGCAATCGCGGGCATGTCGCACATGCCGTTCAAACGCTATCTGTTCGCCAGCGGGCTGGCCTGCATCTCGTGGGCGCTGCTGTTTCTGGTGCCAGGCTGGGTGTTGGGCACCGCCTACGATGCGGTGGCCGCAGTGGCCGGGCGCCTGTTCGTGGTGGTCACCTTGCTGGCCGCGGTGATCGGCCTGGCCTGGGCGGTGGTGCTGTATTCGTACCGCTGGTCGGCAGGCCACCTGGATGCCCTGTTGGCGCGGTTGCTGGAGTGGTCGCATCGGCATCCGGTGCTGGGCAACTGGTCGGTCAGCGTGTTCGACCCACGCCGGCGCGAGTCGGTGCCGCTGGCGATGATGGCCTTGATGCTGTTGCTGCTGGGCTGGGGCTGGTTCGTGTTGCTGATGGTGGTGCTGGCACACGGTGAGCCGCTGCGCGTGGACCTGGCCGTGCACGATCTGATGCTTGCCTTGCGCAACCCGCTGGCCGACTACCCGCTGGTGGCGTTGGCCTCGCTGGGCGATTGGCAGGTGTTGTTGCCGGCGATCGCCGCGGCGATGGGCTACCTGGCCTGGCGCCGACGCTGGATGGCGGTGACGCACTGGGTGATCGCACTGGCCTTCGGCCTTGCATTGACGCAGTTGCTGGGCGCGACCGTGCAGGTGGTGCGCCCACCGGCCGCCAGCAGCGGTTTCGGATTTCCGTCGGTGGCGGTCACCATGGCCACGATTGGTTTTGGCTTCTTTGCGCTGCTGATCGCACGCGAGTTGCCCGGCCGCCGCCGCGTCTGGCCGTATCTGGTCAGTGGCGCCATCGTCTCGCTGATCGGCTTCGCGCGCCTGTACCTGGGCGCGCACTGGCTCAGCGACGTGGTCGGCGGCATGTTGTTCGGCATCTTCTGGCTGCTGGTGCTGGGCATTGCATATCGCCGCCGCGCCACCCGCGCGTTCTGGGTCAAGCCGGTGTCGTGGATCTTCTATGGCATGTTCGTGGGCTGCGCCCTCTTCTTTGCGCCGCGCAATCTCGACACCAAGCTGGCCAAGTTCGAGCCGCCACCGCCGCTGCTGATGGACCTGCCCGCCAGCGACTGGTGGGAGGGGCAATGGCGGCTGCTGCCGGCACGCCGCAACGAATTCGACGACGACCAACGCTGGCCGCTGGACGTGCAGGTAGCGGGCCCACTCGCGCCGCTGCAACGCCAGCTCGAAGCGCGCGGCTGGCGGGCACAACCGCAGGCCGGCTGGGAGCAAGCGCTGCATCTTCTGGAAGTGAGCGGCCGCCCGGACGAAGTGCCGATCCTGCCTGCCACGCTGGATACCCAGGTCGAAGCTTTGTTGATGGTGCGTCACGCCGCGCCCGGCCATGTGCATGTATTGCGCTTGTGGCCGGCCGCCGCGCGCTTGCAACCCGATGCGCAGCCACTGTGGGTAGGCAGCACGCAGACCTTGCGCTACAGCCGTCACTTCAGCCTGATCGGCCTGTGGTATCCGCTGCGCGGCGTGGACCCTGCACTGAGCGCATTGCGCGACGCACTCGGCCCGTTGCCGCATCGCGTGGGGCAGCGCCGCCGCTCGCAGGTGCCAGTGATCCTGATCGACAGTACCTCGGGCAGTGCGGTGCGTGGCGGAAACAACGACAACGCTGCAGCGCAGACGCAAACCGCTGCGTTCGCTCCAGCTGCATCAGATCCGCCACAACAACGCCGTTGATCGATTGGGCAACAGGCGATTGGCCGGCAATCGCGCGATCGTGTCGATATGGAGTGTCAGCAACGCCTCTTGAACGCTGTATCGGTAGCGGTAGCGTGCTGACGTCCTGTGGAAATAGCTGACTTTTCAGCGTGAACGCTTAGCCAGTCGAGCGCGCGGTGCCCTCGCCGCCCGCGGGACACGCCGTGAACCCATCCCTGGCGGCTCGATGGCGGCATCCATGCCGCCAACGGTCCCGCAAGCGGCGAGGACACCGCACTAGAAGGTTTGTCGTTGATCTACCGAAGAGCAGAGAACACTGCGCCGCCTGGTGACTTGCCTCGCATGGTTTGCTATCGCTTGAACACGATGCGCACCGACCAACTTGACTGATCCATACCCGCTCACCGTCGCGGGACCTTACGCGGCATGGATGCCGCGTAAGAGCTTACAAGGACGTACTTGCAGCGTGTCCCGCGAGGGTGGGCGGGCAAGGGCCCTGCAGAAAACTCGCAGTTGGCCGTTCTACAACTGCTCGCATCTTTCAATCGCCTCTCAAGGCGAACGGGAGAGTGCGAATCAGCGCAATTCGGCGATGCAAAGGGCGCATTGGCCTGACACGATGCCTCACCACAACACGCCATCCACCGGCTGCATCGGCTCCGGCGCCGGTTCTCCAATGGCCTGTAGCGCATCGATCTCCACCGTGCGGCACATGGTATCCAGCGGCAGGTCGTGGATGGTGTTGGCGAACGGGTCGACCAGCTCATCGCCGATCTTCAGCACCGCCAGAAACATCAAGCCAGCCACGGTGGAACCGACCGGCGTGGCGTATTGCAGCGTTTCCACCAGGCCGATCGGCAGCAACACGCAGAACAGCCGCGTAAACAGGTTCGGATAGAAGCGGTATTGATACGGCAGCGGGGTGTTTTTCAGGCGCTCCATCCCGCCCTGCGCGTTGGCCATATCCACCAGGATGCGCTCGACGCTGGCCTGCTGGATGCTGTCGATCCAGCCATCGCGGCGCGCCTGCTCCACCGCGCGGCCTGTGGTGTCGAGCAAGCCATTGGCCACGTTCGTGCGGGTGATCACCGCGGCCACTTCGTCGGCGTCCAGCCGCGGCTCCAACGCCATCGCCACCGGCAAGCGACGCAGCTGGCAGCGCAATGCATTGACGTAGGCGATCTGACGCAGCGCGATTGTGCGTCCCAGTGCTGCAGCTTCCGGCGCAGACAGGATGCTGACGCTCAAGCGCACCAGATTGCGCGATGCATTGATCATCTGTCCCCACAGCACCCGCCCCTCCCACCAGCGTTGATAGGTGGAATTGGCGCGAAAGCCCAGGAATAACGCCAGTGCCGAACCGAAAATGGTCAGCGGCAATGCCGGTGCGCGGAACGGCAACACGTAATAGATGATCGTGATCAACACGTCCCAGACAAACAATACCGCCAGGGTCCGCCAGACCTGGTTGAACACATCCGCCACACGCGGTTTGACATCGATGATCAAGGCTCACTCCCTCACTGAAACGAGTGTCGCCATTGCGTGCATCCAGTGCATGGATGTCATCGATAGCGCACTCAAGCGTGATGAGTCTGCCGCCACGGCGGTGCAAGTGCGGTGACGGGGGCGATCGAAACGATTGCCTCGCGAGAGCAAGACACGCCTGCGCGATCATCCGTCAGGCGCGGCCGAGACTAGTCACCGGCATGCATCGCCTCTCCACGTCTACCGCCTTCGGAGCCGATGCGCAGCCGCGCCAAGTGGTTTGCCGCGAGACGTTGTGAGCGCGCTCAGGGCATCCAGGCCAGCAACTGGTCCAGGCGTCGATGCGGGTCATCCTGCTGCAACAACGACAGGCGTTGCTGTTCGGTCAACGGCAGCAGTTCGGCCAGCCGCCAGCCCACCCACGCGGACTGATCCAGCAGCCCTGGACCGACCGAGGCAAATTCGCCGCCCACTTGTTCGAGCATCCGCTCGAGCACGGTGGCCAGCAGGCTGTGCTCGGGGCGCAATTCGTCGTCGGGGTCGGGCTCGCACCAGCTCACCTCCCCTACTAACAGCCCGTTATCGCGGATACGCGAGCGCTGCACATGAAAGCGACGCGTGCCGCGCAAGCGCAGCACCAGGACGCCATCGGCGCCCACATCGAAGTCCTCGATGCGCACCTCGGTGCCAAACGCCGCCGGCGTTGCCGGCACACCAACCTCGTTGCCCTCCAGGATCAGGCACACACCGAAGCTGGTGCCGTTGCGCCCGCACTCGCGCACCAGATCCAGATAGCGGCGCTCGAACACGCGCAGCCCCATCGCCGCGCCCGGCAACAACACGCTGTGCAGCGGAAACAGCGGCAAGGCGCTGGTGTCGGCAGTGTCGGAAATCGGCGCCATCATGACAGCTGCGCCAGGAAGCGACGCGGCGCGCCATCGAACCCACCATTGGACATGAACACGACGTGGTCGCCCGGCTGCGCGATGTCGCCCAGCGTTTGCAACAGCGCTTCCACGTCATGCGCCACGTGTGCCTGCCCGCGCACCTGCGCGATGATCGGCGCCGCATCCCATGGCAATTCGGGGCGGTGCAGAAACACCACCGCATCGGCATCGTGCAGCGACGGCGCCAATGCCTGGGCATGCGCGCCCAACCGCATCGAATTGCTGCGCGGCTCCATCGCCACCAGCACGCGTGCCGCACCCACCTTCGCACGCAGCCCCTGCAGCGTGGTCGCAATGGCGGTGGGGTGATGCGCGAAGTCGTCGTAGACAGTGATATCGCGCGCCTGGCCCAGTACTTCCAATCGCCGTTTGACGCTCTGGAACTGCGCCAGCGCCGGCATCACCGTTGCCGGATCCACGCCCACCGCATGCACGGCGGCCAGCGCCGCCAGCCCATTGAGCACATTGTGCCGCCCAACCAGCGGCCACTGCACCTGGCCGATCTCCACTCCCCGATGCGCCACCGCAAACGTGCTGCCGTCGGCGGCAATCAAGCGCGCGCTCCATTCCAACGCCGCATCGAAACCGAAGCGCTCCACCGGCGTCCAGCATCCCATTGCCAACACCTCGGCAAGCCGCGCGTCTTCGCCATTGACGATCAGCCGCCCACGTGCGGGCACGGTGCGGACCAGATGATGGAACTGCCGCTGGATGGCGGCCACGTCCGGAAAGATATCGGCGTGGTCGTATTCCAGATTGTTGAGGATCGCCACCAGCGGCCGGTAGTGCACGAACTTGCTGCGCTTGTCGAAGAACGCGGTGTCGTACTCGTCGGCCTCCACCACGAATTCGCGGCCCTGGCCCAGCCGTGCGGAGACGCCGAAGTCCTCGGCCACCCCACCGATCAAGAAGCCCGGCGCGCGGCCTGCCGCCTCGAGCAGATAGCTCAGGATGGTGGTGGTGGTGGTCTTGCCATGGGTGCCGGCCACCGCCAGCGTGTCGCGGCCCGGCAGCACCTGCTCGGCCAGCCACTGGGCGCCGGAGCTATAGAGGCGGCCGGCATCCAGCACCGCTTCCACGGCCGGATTGCCACGCGACAAGGCGTTGCCGATGACCACCTCGGTAGCGTCCGGCGAGATATTGGACGGCGCGTAGCCCTGGGCCAGCGCGATGCCGAGCGTTTCCAGCTGGGTGGACATCGGCGGATAGATCGCCTGGTCGCTGCCTTCTACCTGCCAGCCCAGCTCACGCGCGAGGGCGGCCACACCGCCCATGAAAGTCCCGGCGATGCCGAGGATGTGGAGTTTGCTCATGCCGCACATTGTCGCCGATCACCGGAGTTGCGGGACATTCGGATCCGCACGCGGCGCAGCTGTCGGGAAACTCCTACCGTACTGTCGGGAATTTCCCGATATGCGAACTGCGTCACATCCCTCACTATGCTGAACGCCAGTCGCAGCACCCTTTGGTTCTACTCCCCAAGAGACCAAATCCCCAGGGAGCTCATGCTGTCGGGGCTCTGAGCAAGCTCACTACTGGCGTTATTCTGCCCCGGTCATCTCGTATGGCCGGGGTTTTTCTTTATTGGGATCTGGACCTGCAGACGACGCGGCCAGCGGACGCGCTAGACAGGACCGGGCATTGCGCCCGGCCCGGGTGTGACTCAGCGGCCGAGCGCCTTGCTGATGCGCTCCAGCACTTCGTCCAGCGACCCAACGCCATCGACGCGCGCCAACTTGCCGCGCTGCTCGTAGAAGCCGATCACCGGTGCGGTGGAATCGGTATAGACCTGCAGACGCTTGCGCACCGATTCCGGATTGTCGTCCTCACGGCCTTCGGCCTTGGCACGCCCGGCGATGCGCTCGACCAGCAGTTCGCTGGCGACGTCCAGCTGCACCACTGCATCCAGCGGCTGGCCGATCTTGCCGAGCAGGCTGTCCAGCGCATTGGCCTGCGCCACATTGCGCGGATAGCCATCAAGGATGAACCCCTTGGCGACATCGGGCTGACCGAGCCGCGACTCCAGCATGCCGAGCAGGATGTCGTCGGACACCAGATCACCCCGTGCCATGACTTCCTTGGCCTTCAGGCCGAGCGGCGAGCCGGCGGCCACTTCGGCGCGCAGCAGGTCGCCGGTGGAAATGTGCGGGATCTCAAACGTGTCTTTGAGACGTGTCGCCTGGGTGCCCTTGCCCGAACCGGGCGGTCCCAACAGAACCAATCGCATCAGTGGACTCCACTTTCGAATAAAAACGCGTTGCGGTTGGCGGCGTTAGACTCAAGCCTTCGCCGGCGCTGACCGTATGGTCGTGCAGCTTACCCCATCCGGGGAATGTCCCGGCACTGTCCCCTGCGCCATGTTTCCATGTGAGGAGCCCGTCCCCCTATGTCCACTGGCAACCTGTTGTATGCCCAATCCGGCGGCGTCACCGCCGTCATCAACGCCACCGCCGCGGGCGTCATCACCGAAGCGCGGGCGCGCAAGATCAAGGTCCTGGCCGCCCGTAACGGCATCCTGGGCGCCCTGCGCGAGGAGTTGATCGACACCTCCAAAGAGTCCGCCGCTGCCATCGCCGCCTTGGCGCAGACACCCGGCGGCGCATTCGGCTCGTGTCGCTACAAACTCAAATCGCTCGAGGAAGACAGCGCCAAGTACGAACGCCTGCTCGATGTATTGCGCGCGCATGACGTGCGCTGGTTCCTCTACAACGGCGGCAACGATTCGGCCGACACCGCCTGGAAGGTCTCGCAGCTGGCCAAGGCTTACGGCTACCCGCTGCATTGCATCGGCGTGCCCAAGACCATCGACAACGACCTGGCGGTGACCGACACCTGCCCCGGCTTCGGCTCCGCCGCCAAATACACCGCCGTGTCGGTGCGCGAGGCCGCACTGGATGTCGCCGCCATGGCCGACACCTCGACCAAGGTCTTCATCTACGAAGCGATGGGTCGCCACGCCGGCTGGCTTGCCGCAGCGGCAGGCCTGGCAGGGCAAGGCCCGGACGACGCACCGCAGATCATCCTGCTGCCCGAGCGCGCCTACGATCAGGCCGTGTTCCTGGCCAAGGTGAAACAGGTCGTCGAGAAGGTCGGCTGGTGCGTGGTGGTGGCCAGCGAGGGCATCCAGGACGCGCACGGAACATTCGTCGCCGACGCAGGCGGCGCGGCCGACTCGTTCGGCCACGCACAACTCGGCGGCGTAGCCTCGTTCCTGGCCGCGCAGGTCAAGCAGGAACTCGGCTACAAGGTGCACTGGACGCTGCCGGATTACCTGCAGCGTTCCGCGCGCCACCTCGCCTCCAGGACCGATTGGGAACAGGCCCAGGCCGTCGGCAAGGCCGCCGTGCAATACGCACTCAAGGGCATGAACGCGGTGATCCCGGTGATCGAACGCGTCAGCGACGCCCCCTACCGCTGGAAGATCGTGCCCGCCCCGCTGCACAAGGTGGCCAACCACGAAAAGAAGATGCCGCCCAGCTTCCTGCGCAAGGACGGCTTCGGCATCACCGAGCGCGCGCGCCGCTATTTCGCTCCATTGATCAAGGGCGAAGCCCCGCTGGCCTATGGCAGCGATGGATTGCCGAAGTATGTGAGTTTGAAGAATGTCGCGGTGGCGAAGAAATTGCCGGTGTGGGAGAGGTAAGCCCCCCGGTGCGGGCGCCCCCCGTAACGCATCTATGCCTGGACGCCCACTCTATCCGACACTGGGCTTTCTACGGAATCTCCGACTGTGGTGCTCTATAAAAGCAGGCAACTGCCGTCAGGCGGCGGTTGCCTACTGAGCCACTCGGTATATAGAGAGCCGTGATTACCGAGCAGGGTCCGCTGACTATCAAGTGCACATTTGCCTCTCCCTATCGCAATGCATGCCCTAATCCGCAATGCAGATCACGGTAATCGAACAACGACAGGACCTCACCTTTGATGAGCCGGCACAGCGCGCGGGGATGGACGCCAGGCGCGCCTGCCTTGCGCTGAGTCAGAAAGATCACGGCGACATTGCCAGATTGACCCCCAGCGTGATCCATCCGCGTGATGCTGCTGCGTGGTCACGCCCGACAACCAGGTCGACGCTGGACGCCTTGCCCATCAGCCGACGCATGCCAAATTGTGCGCTCTGCCCGTTGTGATCATCTCCGGATGCTTCGGCCAACACTGTCCATTGGGGCGTGAGCACTTGCTCCAGACCAACTCCTGCAGTGGTGGCATCGGACCCGGCATGCGTTGCGACTACACCAAGGTTAACGTGAATCCGCGTGACCGCATCTGCGCCAAGCGACCACGTCAGCGGAACGGTGAGATAACTCGCGCGGTGCTGCGGCTCGTGCCAGGCACGCTGTAGCCCGACCGCTACTGCCAGCCCCCAGGCATGCTGCTCCGGATCGCGCAGCGTGTGTTTGGCCCCGATATCGAGCGCAGTAGACCCATACCGAACATCAGTCACTCCTAAAGAAAACTCCGTCCCCAGGACATTGCAGGCAGGTACCGCTGTGGTCGATGCACTACCTGGCGTTGCACGCCACCAGGCTTCCAGCTGACATTGGCCACGCGGTGTCACGCCGGCATCGTCGACCACCATGCTCGCCGCCGCGCGCACCGGTGCCGGGTGCCACAGGGCGAAGAACGCAAGCAGACCCGGGGAATAACGCAATACCTTCATAGACCTTCTCAGGAAATCAACGGAGTTGCTGCGCGATTCGGTGCAGCGCCAAGCGCAGCGACAAATCGTTGCCGGCGCGCATCAGATACGGGCAACTGGCGTGCCGGGTCCTGAGTGTACGCGCGGCACAAGCCGACGCCGACCAGTGTCGGCGCGAACGTGCGCCCCACGCCGTTGCCTGCCGGTGCCAGTGTCGTTCCAAATGCGCAGGGCGGTCACCCTGCGCCAATAAACCCGGTGCGCCTGCGCTTCTTAAAACGTGAGCGACGGTTGGATCACTGCTTCGATGTGCATGCCCAGCCAAGGCAGCGGCATCGATAACAACACCGGCGTCACCCTATTGGACGCGCGTCGACTGCATGGCAGCCGCTACGGACCGGCATGCCATGTGGACGTGTGTACCTCAACAGCACAACGCACCCGCGTTGTGCCGCACCTGTCACTGACACGCCTTGCCTTCCATCGTCATCTGCGCAGCGAACATCGCCACCTGCGGGATCTTGCCTGCGGCCGCTTGTTGCTTGGCGTCTTCCAGATAGATACGTGACTGGCCCTGGCCATCGAGCTGCGGCTTCGCCTCCACCGGCTTGCGCCATACGCGGACGACCGCCTGCTGCGCCGGGCAGGCCGCACTCGGTACGCGGATCACATCATTGAAGATCCACCCCGAGGCGACGCTCGGCGCGGCCTTGGCGAAATCCACGAAGCGCGCGCGTGGCTGACAGGTGGGGCTGCTACGTACCACCGAGAATGTGTATGGCTGTGCAGCATTGCCGGTGAACACGCCCTCAAGCCGCGCGCAGGCTTCCGGAATCTGGCGCAAGGTATGCACTGCGCCGACCGCTTGCGCTGTGCCGGGCGCGCGCTGCTTGAGCTCGGGCGTGGGATCGGCCGCAAATGCTTGGCCCGTCAGCAATAGCGTTGTGAGCATCGCAGCATATTTTTGCGCAGCATGGTGGGACATGGACACTCCTGGGTCGACCGAATCACGTTGGCCGCAGGCTGTCATGCCACAACTGAACGACGCGCCAAAGCCTGGACGCTGGTAGCTACGCAAGCTGCGGCGCATACTCGGTCGCGATCCGGCCACCTGAACATTCGCGACGCGCATTACGGCCATGCGGCCGTCGAGTCCGTATTCGTCAGTCCACTCGTTGTGTGCATCGCCCTTGGTTCGTCCCGACCGGACGACATCCATTTTCTTGGGAGGGGTCATGCTGGAACACTACGGGTTGTGGCTTGCGCTGGGTTGTGCGGTTTTGGCAATCGTCTATGGCATCGTCTCGGCGCGCTGGGTGGTCGCGCAGCCGAGCGGTAACGCACGCATGCAGGAGATCGCGGCGGCGATCCAGGAAGGTGCGCGTGCGTATCTCAATCGCCAATACCTCACG
The DNA here is from genome assembly GCF_001908725.1 of Xanthomonas vesicatoria ATCC 35937. Lineage (NCBI taxonomy): Bacteria > Pseudomonadati > Pseudomonadota > Gammaproteobacteria > Lysobacterales > Lysobacteraceae > Xanthomonas > Xanthomonas vesicatoria. Next base: position 1,886,526 of record NZ_CP018725.1, read on the forward strand.
ATTTCGATCGCTGGCGGCGTGCTGTTCGTCTTGGTCGGACTGTTTCTGAGCTGGTACACGGCAATTGGGTTTGCGCTCGGTGCGGTGTTGTCGGGGTTGGCAGGCTATATCGGCATGAACGTGTCGGTGCGCGCCAACGTGCGCACCGCCGAGGCGGCGCGGCATGGCATCGGCCGTGCGATGGATGTGGCGTTCCGCGGCGGCGCGATCACCGGCATGTTGGTGGTCGGCCTCGGGCTGCTTGGCGTGGCCGGTTACTTTGCGGTACTGCAAACGATGGGGCTGCCGCTGGAGCAGAATCTGCATGCCTTGGTCGGATTGGCGTTCGGATCGTCGTTGATTTCGATCTTCGCGCGTCTGGGTGGCGGCATCTTCACCAAGGGGGCCGATGTGGGGGCCGACCTGGTCGGCAAGGTCGAGGCCGGCATTCCCGAGGACGACCCGCGCAACCCGGCTGTGATTGCGGACAACGTTGGCGACAATGTCGGCGACTGCGCAGGCATGGCGGCGGATCTGTTCGAAACCTATGCCGTCACCGTGATCGCCACGATGCTGCTCGGCAGCCTGACCCTGGCCGAGACCGGGCCCCATGCGGTGCTGTATCCGCTGGTGTTGGGCGGTGTCTCGATCGTCGCTTCGATCGTGGGCGCAGCCTTCGTCAAGGTCAAAGCCGGCGGCTCGATCATGGGGGCGCTCTATAAAGGCGTGATCGTGTCGGGCGTGCTTGCAGCATTGGCCTATTGGCCCATTACCCAATCGCTGATGCGCAATAACGTCCACGGCGCCACGCCGCTGTATGCGTGCGCACTGATCGGCCTGGTGCTCACTGGCCTGATCGTGTGGATCACCGAGTACTACACCGGCACGCAATACAAACCGGTGCAGCACGTTGCAGCGGCGAGTACCACCGGCCACGGCACCAACATCATCGCCGGCCTGGGCATCTCGATGAAATCCACCGCGCTGCCGGTGATCGCGGTGTGCGCAGCGATCTGGGGCGCGTTCCATTTCGGTGGTCTTTACGGCATTGCAATCGCTGCCACGGCGATGTTGTCGATGGCCGGCATGATCGTGGCGCTGGATGCCTATGGCCCCATCACCGACAACGCCGGTGGCATCGCCGAAATGGCCGAACTGCCGCCGGACGTGCGCGCGATCACCGACCCGCTGGATGCGGTCGGCAACACCACCAAGGCAGTCACCAAAGGCTATGCGATCGGCTCGGCCGCGCTGGCAGCACTGGTGCTGTTTGCCGACTACACCCACAACCTGCAGGCGGCCAATCCCACCGAGGTCTTCGCCTTCGATCTGTCGGACCACACGGTGATCATCGGCCTGTTGATCGGCGGGCTGATCCCCTACCTGTTCGGTGCAATGGCGATGGAAGCGGTGGGCCGCGCGGCCGGCGCGGTGGTCGAGGAGGTCCGCCGTCAGTTCCGCGAGATCCCCGGCATCATGGCCGGCACCGCCAAACCGCAATACGACCGTGCGGTGGACATGCTGACACGTTCGGCAATCCGCGAAATGATCGTGCCCTCGCTGTTGCCGGTGGTGGTCCCGATCGTGGTCGGGCTGCTACTGGGACCACGCGCATTGGGCGGCTTGTTGATCGGCACCATTGTCACCGGGCTGTTTCTCGCCATTTCGATGACCACCGGTGGCGGCGCCTGGGACAACGCCAAGAAGTACATCGAGGACGGCCATTTCGGCGGCAAGGGGAGCGAGGCGCACAAGGCGGCCATCACCGGCGACACCGTGGGCGACCCATACAAGGACACCGCTGGGCCGGCGATCAATCCGTTGATCAAGATCATCAATATCGTGGCCTTGCTACTCGTGCCACTGCTGTAGCGGCGCGCGGCCACAGGCGACAAGCCCTGCGGCCACGCCTTACAGGAGGCGGCAGACCGTGAGGCAGAGTGTGGCGCCGCGTCTCTGCACATGCATTGCCCTTGACGACGGCCTGCTTTGAAGATGCGCTGGGCCGGCGCTCATCGACGAAGTCCGCCTCGGGAGCCGCATGACGCTCTCTGGCCGCGCTGATGCCCACCTGCTGTCCGCAGAAGGGGCTCTCGCTGGAGAGCCCCGCCCTCTCCTGGAGAGCTCGCTCCTCGGCCAGCTTTCACAGGCAGCCAATCAAACCGTCATAGATCGGCGGCGCGCCGCCCGGCAGCGGCTCGAACAGCGGGTTGGTCACTGCAAGCGCACGATACATCTCGTCCAGGCGGGTGCCGGCTTTAAGTGGTGCGGTACAGCGCCAGACGCGGCTGTCCGAGCGCAGGTAACCGCTGCGGGGATCCACACTCACCTCGCTGGCACCGAACGTCCAGATGCAACTCAGTACCTCGCCGGTGATGCGATGGACCGAGCAGCGAAAGCGCAGCGGCTGGTAGTCGCTGAATTCGCCGCCACAGAAGGTGTCGCCGCAGATATTGTCGAAATCGCGGTCCAGCCGTTGCTCCAGATCGATGAAGGCCTCCCAGCCCTCGCCATTGGCGGGCCAGTCCACAGCATCCACGTAGGTCGGCGGTGGGGACGCCGCAGCAGCGGCCTGGGCAGCAAGGGAAAGCAGAAGTACGACGAGTAAGCGCGCTAGCCTGGACATGACATTTTCCGAGCAGTGGATGAGCCTGCAGCGTGCGCCGTGTGCCCGGGCGCCACGATCAGCCGGCCGCCCGTGATGAATGCAGGCTATGCCGCGTCGGGCCCTCAGAAGATTGCCCATTCAGTGTCGCTGCAGCGCAACAGCCGAACGCGTAGAATCGCGCTCCACACACTGCTGACGCCTCGGAGCTACCCGCATGGGCCTTGAACTGGTCACCTCTGGCAAGAATCTGCCGGAAGAAATCAACGTCGTCATCGAAATCCCCAAGGATTCCGAGCCGGTCAAGTACGAAGTGGACAAGGCCAGCGGCGCGATCTTCGTCGACCGCATCCTGTCGACCCCGATGCGCTATCCCTGCAACTACGGCTACGTCCCCAACACGCTGTGCGGCGACGGCGATCCGGCCGACGTGCTGGTGGTCCTGCCGCTGCCGCTGGTCCCCGGTTCGGTGGTGCGCTGCCGTCCGGTCGGCGTGCTGCGCATGAGCGACGAGGCAGGCAGCGACGAAAAAATCCTGGCGGTGCCGATCGAGAAGATCTTCTCCGGCTACGCGCACATCGAAGATATCAACCAGGTGTCCAGCCACTGGATGGAGCGCATCGGCCACTTCTTTGAGCATTACAAGGATCTGGAGAAAGGCAAGTGGGTCAAGCTCGACGGTTGGGGCGGCGCAGCAGAGGCGAAGCGTATCCTGGTCGAATCGGTGGAACGCTATAATTCCGACGCGCCCTGAGCCTTTGGCCGTGACATCTCTCCGCACGTGCGGAGCGACCGGGATCACGCTTTTGCCGTGATCCCGGTGACCGCGGTCGGTAGATTGGGTACATTGCCGAGCTGCGTTTAGCCGGCGCCTGCCGCCGGTGACTTCTGGGGAAGTGTCTTGCGTATTCTGTTTGTTGGGGACGAAGCCAGCCTTCCGTCCGACCTGGCCGATTACGTCGCCGATCTCGGCGACCAGTGGCAGGCGCATCGCGTGGCCGATGGCAATTCGGCGATTGAAGCTGCCGCATTGTCGCCATTCGATGCGGTCATTGTCGCCCCGGTGTTGCCGGACCTGACCGCCGCTACGTTGCTTGGGCAGATCCGTACCTTGCGCCCGGACACGATCCGCATCGCCCTCATCGATGCCCAGGATGGCCAGCGCACACCGCCGGCACGCATCATTGGCGTCGCCCATCGATTCCTGCCGATGCCGCTGGCACCGGAAGTACTGCTCGAAGCAGTCACCAGTCTGGAAGAACTGCGCGACCTGCTCAGCAATCCACGCCTGCGCGCAGCCATAGGGCGTATCGAAAAACTGCCCTCGCCACCGCATCTGTACTTGAGCCTGATGCACGCGTTGGAAGAAGACGATGGCGCCGATGCGGCCGACATCGCCAAGCTCATCGCCGGCGACCCGGCGATCGCGGCCAAGGTGCTGCAGCTGTGCAATTCCGCGTTCTTTTCCGGCGGCCGCAGCATCACCGATCTGCGAACGGCGGTGACCCGCCTGGGCGTGGCGACGCTGCGCGATCTGGTGCTGGCCAGCGAAGTGTTTTCGGTACAGACGCTCACCCCGGCAGAACGCAGTGCGATGCAACGCCGCGCCCTGCTCTCCTCGCGCCTGGCCGCCAAGGTGTTGCCGCCGACCAGCGCCGAACTCGGCTCCACGGCCGCCCTGCTGGCCGACATCGGCCTGCTGTTGCCGGGCGTGCGTGACGAGCGCGAACCGCCTGCCGAAGGCGGCGACGACCGCCTGGGCCACACCGAAGCCGGCGCGTATTTGCTCGGCCTGTGGGGCCTGCCGATGCCGATCATCGAAGCGGTGGCCTTCCATCGCCACCCGCAGCGCTCCAGCCTGCGCAGCTTCTGGGTGACCGGCGCGGTGCATGTGGCCACGGCGCTAGCCAGCGGCGAAGCAGTGGACGAGGAGTACTTGTCCAAGGTCGGCGTGATCTCTCGCCTGCCCACCTGGCGCGAGCAGGCCGACACCTTGCTTGGCCTTGCCGAGGCTTGAATGGTGGCCGCCAGAGGCAGTGATTGAAGTAACAAAAAGGCGCGATGGAATCGCGCCTTTTTCTTTGGCCATTTGCAGCCGCGTGATGACGCGCGTGGGATGGACAGTAGGCGCTACTGCCGGCCTGCAACGACAGACGCCGCTCAAGGGTGATTCGCGACAGACGATGCAGACCTGGGACACCTGCAGTCCGAGCCAGACAAAGGTTATGGCGATCGGACTCAACACCCGTAGCTGGAAAGTCGTGACCACGCACGCGCGTAGGGAATCGATTTTTTGTGGCATGCGCCTGCACTTAGACTCCGGTTGGCAGCGCTTCCAGGTTTGCTCCTACAGCCTGCAAGCCTTCACCGCTACACCGCCAACCGCGGCGACTCACACGCACCGCCACACCTTGAACGCAGTCGAACACGGACATAAAAAAAGCGGGCCTTTCGGCCCGCTTTTTCTTTACGACGCTTCGATGATCAGAAGCGCTGGTTGTACTGCACGAACAGGAAGCGGTCGTAGTCCAGCATCGGATCGATCGCCGCGGTGCTGCTGTTGGTGATCGAGTAGGTCACCGGCGGCTGCTTGTTCCAGATGTTGCGGGCACCAACGGTCACGCTGCCGTCCCATGGAGCCTGCCAAGTAACAGAGACGTCCTGGTAGGAGATCGAGCCCTTCTTGTTGGAACCGGTACCGCCGCCCCAGCCCGGATTCGGGGTCTGGTAGTTCGGGTTGTTGCACTCGATGCCCGCCGCTGCATCCCAGCAGTAATCGCGGAAACCACCGTAGTAACGCAGGTTCCAGTTGGCCGACAACGCACCCAGCGACCAGTCCAGACCCAAGGTGGCACGCACGCGCGGGTAGTTCCAGTAGCCGGCCGCGTTGGCCCACTCGGCACCGGCTTCGGCCTGCGACTTGTAGGTCGCCAGGTAGTTGGTGTCGAGGTTGACGGCGAACTTGCCGTAGGCGGTTTCCGGCATGCGGTAACGCACGCCGAAGTTGTAGCCTTCGGTTTCCAGACGACCCAGGTTGACGTTGCCGCGGCTCAGCGTGGTGACCTGACCGCTGATCGGGTCGCGACCGTAGTCGGCACAGTAGCTGGCCAGGTTGTTGAGGTAGCAGTTGTTCAACACATCATTTGCAGTGAGCGAAGTGATGATGTTGGAGATCGAAATGCGGTACCAATCCAGCGAGAAGTCCAAGCCCTGCACCCAATGCGGGCTGTACACCATGCCGACGGTACGGGTGATGCTGTATTCCGGCTCCAGCTCAGCATTACCAACGCCTGCATTGAACGGAGCATTACCCTGCACGTCGCGCTGGGTTACTGGGTTGTTCGCAGTGTCAGTTTGCCGGAAGTTGCCTGCCAAACCTTCACTTGCGCAACGCGCCGCCACACCGGCATTACCCAGCGAGCCGAAGGTTGCGTCGCAAGGGTCCGTGAAGTCATCGAAGCTCTGGGAACCACCGCCGAAGGTATCGTCAAGCGTCGGCGCACGGAAACCGGTGCCGTAGGTACCGCGCACCAGCAGGTCGTCGATCGGCTTCCAGGTAAAGCTGAACTTGCTGTTGGTGGTGTCGCCGAAGCGGCTGTAGTTGCTGTAGCGCGCGGCCACATCGAACGACAGTTCCTTGGCGCCCGGCAGATCCTTCAGCACCGGAATCAACAACTCCAGGTACGCTTCGTTGGTCTGGTAGCGACCTTCGGTGGCCTGTGCCGCGAGGTCGGTGGTGTAACCGGCGCTGGACAGCTGGTCCGGATAGTCGTAGCCGCTGATTTCGCGGTGTTCGACGCCTGCGGCGAAGCCCAGTTCACCGGCCGGCAGATCGAACAGGCCACCAGTGACGTTGGCGGTCCACTGCTTGCTCAGGCTCTGCTGCGTGGCCTGGCCCAGTGCATTGATGTACTGCAGCGCGTTCGGCGTGGAGGCCGACGGGCCGCCCAGGATGTTGAACGGGGTGCACTGGCCCAGCGCATTGCTGGTGCCCAGCGCGATCGGAGCCGCTGCGGTACCGCACTGCACCTGACCCTGCGCATTGAGGAACGACGGACCCAATGCCTTCTGCAACGCCAGCAGGTTGATGTTGCCGCGCGAAACCTGCGTCACATCGTACTTGTTGTAGTTGAAGCCCACGTCCCAGTTCCAGCCGTGGCTGCCGACGTCGAATACACCTTCCAGCGCTGCATCGAAGTGCAGGGTCTTGACGTTGCTTTCGGTGGTGCGCGGCAATTCAACCGTACGACGGAACCAGCTGTTGATGTCCTGGCCAACCGGGTTGTAGTAGCTGCCGCCACTGATGGCGACCGGGAACTGCGGCTGCGACGATGCCTGCAGCGGGTAGCCGGCGATCTGACGGTTCGAGTCGCGCTCTGAGTACATCGCGGTCGACTTGAAGGTCAGGCTATCGGTCAGGTTGTAGCTGCCGGTCGTGAAGATCGACTTGTTGCGGCTGGACTGCTGCAACATCATCTGATCGACGGAGTTGTAGTAATCGTCGGTGGTGATGTCGTTGTGGTAGTTGGTGAGGTTGCGCGAATCCGCGCCCACGCCCTTACCGTCGAACGAACCGGTGTGGTTGAGGATGTAGGTCTGGTCGTTGGAGGTGAAGCGACCCCACGGACCGGTCGCACTCAGGCTGTCTTCGATGTGGTTCGGACCGGCCGAGTAACGGGTCAGCGCGCGATCCTTGGCCCACACCGGATCTTCATTGGTGTAGTTGACGCCAAATACCAGCGAGGAGCGGTCGGTGGTGGTGCCGGCGGTGAAGGAGTACTGCTCCTTGGAACCGTCGCCACGACCGTTCTGGCCGAAGTACGCCGAGGCCTCTGCACCGTCGTAGTTCTGACGCAGGATGATGTTGACCACACCGGCCACGGCGTCGGAGCCGTAGATCGCCGAGGCGCCATCCTTCAGGACTTCGATGCGCTCGATCAGCGAGCTCGGGATGGTGGACATGTCGGTCAGGCCGGACAGGCTGCTGGTCCAACGCTTGCCGTTCACCAACACCAGGGTACGGTTCTCACCCAGGTTGTAGAGGTTGACGTACTGGCCGCCCTGTTCCGGGTCCGAGGTCAGCACGGCAGCCTTGCTGTAGGTCTGCGTACCGGCAATCGACAGGTTCTGGAGGATGTCGCCAACGCTGACCAGGCCGGACTTCTGAATGTCCTGCTGGGAGACGGTGAATACCGGCTGTGCGGTTTCGACGTCGACCGAGCGGATGCGCGAGCCGGTGATTTCGATGCGGTCCAGCGTCGTGGTGGACGGGGCGGACTGCTCTTGTGCATTGGCGGCAAAAGCCGGCGTCAACGCGATCGCAATACCGGCGGGCAACAGGCCCAGCCGCACTGCGGAAGTGCGAAGGTTCATCAATCTCTCCAGGGTTCGTTAGTGGCGCGTTAAGCGCCCCCGTGCAAATTACGTTTGCGTGAACGCCGTCGCTTTGCGCGTCACGCTACGTGGCTTTGCCGAATCTGGCGAATTGGTCGTCTGGTCGCGATAGAGCGATGCGGAGACGCCGAAACGCGCACGAAATGCGCGTGCGAAGCTGCAGCAGTTGTCGAAGCCGCTGGCAGCGGCAACCTCGCCGATCATCATCGAGGTATCACGCAGCAGATCCGAGGCCCGCTCCAGGCGCAAGCGCGCCGACAAGGCCTGCGGACTTTCTTCGTACAAGCTCTGGAAAGTCTTGGACACATACCAACTGGAGAAGTTGGTCAGCTGCGCCAGTTCGCTAATGCGCACCACGCGGTCGCTGTTGCCTTCCAGATAGAGCCGAGCACGTTGCATGCGGCCAAACACCTGACGACGGCGGCTGCGCGAACGGCCGGGACAACGTTGCTCCTGTTCGACGAACCCGCGCTGCATTGCTGCCAGATGCAGCAACAGCGGGCGCGCGGAGGCGCTGCCGCTCTGCATTGCTGCGTTACGCCACAGCCGCAATGCAATCCGCAGGTCGCTGCGCGACAATTGACTACGCCCCGGATACAGCGTCGCGTCGGTCAATTCGGCCAACGACTGCAAGCTGCTGCCGTCCAGGCTGACGCCCACGCACAACGCACTGCGATCTGCCTGCACCGTGGGGTGCGAGTCCTTGTCGAAGGCGATCCAGTCGCGAGCGCGCAGCCGAAAACGGCCTTCCTTGGACTCCACCCATGCACGGCCACGCAGCTGCACCCACAAGGTAAATGTCGCAGTGGTGGTGCGGATGCTGCCCAGACGCGAGACGGCCAGACAGGTCGTCGATGTCGCGTCGCTGGCACCATCCAACGAGAGTGCGAGCCCGCGATCGGCAGTGATGACCTGTTGCATGTTGGCAGCCCCTTGTACAAAAGAGGGCGTAGTGTTTTGCCGAATCTGGCGTCAGTCAGGAAGTTTCGACGAAGGTCTGCCGAAATTGCCACGAAGCCTTTCCGAAGGACTTACGAAGCCACTTTCCTTAAGATCATCAATAAGTTGGAGATGAAGCCGACGGATACCGATGGGCCCTCCGGCAGCGGCATGTAGGCAATCGCACTGCCATCTTCTTCGGCCAGTGCCACATACATCGCACCGCTGCGCTGATCCACACTGAAACCGTTGATGGTGGTGAACTTCGCAACATCCAGGCACTGCGTACGACCGCCGCCGAGCGTGCTGTCGTGTGTCGCGCAACTGTCATTGGAGGACAGGTAATGCACCTGCTCCTGGGTTCCCGGTGCCCAACTGCGATAACGCCAACGCGATGGCTGCTGCGGGTCGACCGGCTGCATGGTGTCGGCGGCCAGGGTTGGTGCGATCTTCCAAAGCCCTGCTCCACTCAGGTGCGTAAACAGCACCTGCCCGCTGGTGCGATCCAGACGCAGTTGCGAGACGTCCTGCAACGTTGCCAGTACGCGCCACGGGTTGCTGCTGCGGTCATACAGCGTGGCGAAGGTGTGTCCGTCGTCGGCGGCACCTACCACCAGCAACCGCTTGGGATCGGGAAGATGGATGGCCTGCAATGGCCGCGCCTGCGGCACGGGTAGGCGCACCGTCTTTCCGGTACTGGGCGTCACTTCGAAGAGCGCAGCGTGCCCATCGGCGTCGCTGCCGCTGACCAACACCTGCCGCGAATCGGCCGACCAATCGGCAGCCTGCCGCGCATCCGGGCGTATCCCTTCGATCAACCGCACCGAACCAGGTTTGCCGACATCGCCCCACCACAATCCATACGCACCGGAGCGGTTGGACGCGAAGATGAGTTGACGCCCGTCCGGCGCAATCATCGGCTGGTCGTCGCGCCCACTGGAAGCAAACAGGCGACGCCGGATGTAGCCACCGTTCATGGGGTCATGGATGACTTGATACACACCGAATTGCGGTTTGCGCTGCACGAACACCAGATGCCCATGCGCCACGTCCGGCGCCTGCGCATCGTCCACGCCCAGATCGTGCAGGCTGCGGTCGACCAGATCGAGTCGATACAGGCGCGCCTCGCTATCCACGCGCCGCCCGAAGACCAGGCTGCTGCCGTCCGGCAGCCAGCTCCATCCACGAATATCGGCATTGTCGTGCGTCAACCGCTCTGCACTGCCGCCTTGTGCGGGTATCCGCCACAGATCACCCAGCTGCGGATTACGCAAAAACACGATCCACTGCCCGTCCGGGGAATAGCGAGGCGCATAGTCGAAGTCGGCTGGCTGCGCGTTATACGACAACGCATGCCATTGCCCGGTTTCCAGATCCAGACGCCGGATCCGGGGCGCCCCGCGCGCGCCGGTCATGCTGCCGAACAGCAACGCACGGCCGTCCGGCGACCAGCTAAAACTGAGCATGTCCGCGCCATCGCACCGCACCACTTCGCGTGCGGCAGACTCACCCGCCGCAGCGGCGATCATGATCCTGCAGCTGCCATCCGGTGCCTGCCGGGAGAACGCAATTTCGCGCCCATCCGGCGACCAGGCGGGCAGCCGGTCGGAGATGCCGGGCGCAGGCGTTTCCAGCACGCGCGGGTAAGCGTTGTCGGTAGTTTTGACCAGGATCGAAGTTCCCGGCCGATCATTGGTCAACGAGGCGTAGGCCACCATGCTGCCGTCGGGCGACAGGCTGGGCGTGAGATCGAATCCGCCGCCGGCAGTGATGACCTGATACGGCCGCTTGGGGCTGCCCAGAACAGCGGTGGACGTCGCAACATCCGTTGCCGGCGCGCGCAACCACAGCGTGCGTGCCGCCAGACCGAGTACCAGCGCCAGCGTAATACCGGCAACGGCAAGGGCCATCCAGCGACCACGACGCGGCGTCGCTGCTGCTAGCAAAGGCGACGGCGACATTGCAGCCTGCGACATCGGGCGATGAACGGCCTCAGCGGCAGTGCTGGCCTCATCTGTGGGAAGCGGTGCTACCTGCATGGCCTCCTGCCTACCAGACGACTCCAGCGACGACATCGTCTGCATAGGCTGCGCCAGCGCATCCGCAGACGCTTCCCACGCCACCGGCGCCATCAGGCGATACCCGGTCTTGGCAATCGTCTCGATGTAGTCGGAACGCTGGCTGCCGCTGCTGGCAAATGCCTTGCGCAGCTGTGTGACTGCCTGGGTCACCACGTCGTTGGTGGGCAAGGTGTCCGGCCATACCTCGGCGAGCAGCTGCTCGCGCGTGATCACCTGCCCTGGCTGTCGCGCCAGGGTCAGCAGCACCGCCAGGGATTTGGGAGGCAACCGCAACGCCCGTCGTGCGCCAGGTGCGTGCACTTCGCGCGAGGCAATGTCGACCACACACTGCCCGACACGCAGCCGGCCCGATGGCATTGCAGTAGCAGGAGGAACACTCATCGGCAAAAACACGCGTCGGCATGCAAGGACTACAAAAACGCATCGCACTCGGTGCGAAACGCCAAATTCAGCAAAGGACCACGACCAACTGTGTCATGCATCCATTTGGTGCAAATTTTACTCTATGCCCCGTTGCTTCCTATAACGGGTGGCGACGTCAGGCTCTCTCTCTCTCGCCGACGAATTCAAATAATTACGACGTTCCCTTCGCGCCTTCTGGCGCGATTTTTTTATCTGCGATTCAGCTAAAACGCTGCAAGCCCTTGTGCGCTGTAAACGCTTGCAATGCGATCTCGTCGCGGCACTTGCGCGCAGCGACGAGATCTGCACCGACGAAGCTGAATTTTTGATAAGTGGGCCGTGCATTACGGGCAACCGAATGCAGGCTTGCGGCTAGGAGGCGCGATAGACCTGCGCACCCTGCGCCAGAAATTGCGAGGCCTTCTCTTCCATGCCAGCCGACAAGGCGCGCTCTTCGCCCATGCCGTGCTCGGCCGCGTAGTCGCGCACGTCCTGGGTGATCTTCATTGAACAGAAGTGCGGCCCGCACATCGAGCAGAAGTGCGCCAGCTTATGGGCGTCCTTGGGCAGGGTTTCGTCGTGAAATTCCCTGGCCTTTTCCGGATCCAGCCCGAGATGGAACTGGTCGTCCCAACGGAACTCGAAGCGCGCCTTGCTCAGGGCGTTGTCACGCACCTGTGCGCCTGGATGTCCCTTGGCCAGATCGGCCGCATGCGCGGCGATCTTGTAGGCCATGATGCCGTCGCGTACGTCCTGCCGGTTGGGCAGACCGAGGTGCTCTTTCGGTGTGACGTAGCAGAGCATCGCGGTGCCGAACCATCCGATCATCGCCGCACCGATGGCGCTGGTGATGTGGTCGTAGCCCGGCGCGATATCGGTGGTGAGCGGTCCCAATGTGTAGAAGGGAGCCTCGCCGCATTCGCGCAGCTGCTTGTCCATGTTCTCCTTGATCAACTGCATCGGCACATGGCCCGGCCCTTCGACCATGGTCTGCACGTCGTGCTTCCAGGCGAGTTTGGTCAGCTCGCCCAGGGTTTCCAGTTCACCGAACTGCGCGGCGTCGTTGGCATCGGCGATGCAGCCCGGGCGCAACCCATCGCCCAGTGAAAACGCCACGTCGTACGCCTTCATGATCTGGCAGATGTCTTCGAAGTGCGTGTAGAGAAAATTTTCCTTGTGGTGCGCCAGGCACCACTTGGCCATGATCGATCCACCGCGCGACACGATGCCGGTGACGCGCCTGGCGGTGAGCGGCACATAGCGCAGCAGTACACCGGCGTGGATGGTGAAATAGTCCACACCCTGCTCCGCCTGCTCGATCAAGGTGTCGCGAAAGATCTCCCAGGTCAGTTCTTCCGCACGGCCATCGACTTTTTCCAGCGCCTGATAGATCGGCACCGTGCCGATCGGCACCGGCGAGTTACGGATGATCCACTCGCGCGTTTCATGGATGTGCTTGCCGGTAGACAAATCCATCACCGTGTCGCCGCCCCAGCGGATCGACCACACAAGTTTCTCCACTTCTTCGGCAATGCCCGAGGACACCGCGCTATTGCCGATATTGGCGTTGATCTTGGTCAGGAAATTGCGTCCGATGATCATCGGCTCGCTTTCAGGATGGTTGATGTTGTTGGGCAGGATGGCGCGGCCACGTGCGATCTCGTCGCGTACGAACTCTGGCGTGATGCGCTGCTGGATCGCCGCACCGAAGGCTTCACCAGGATGCTGCTTGCGCAATACCGCATCGGTGATCGCTTCCAAGCGCTGATTCTCCCGAATGGCTACAAACTCCATTTCCGGGGTAACGATGCCGCGCCGCGCGTAATGCATCTGCGTGACATTGGCGCCACTGCGCGCCACACGCGGCAAACGTCGTCCCGGGAAGCGCACCGCATCCAGCCGCGCATCGTGTTCGCGGCCGCGCCCGAAGTGGGAACTCAGGGTTTCCAGCGCCACCGTATCGCCACGTTCGGCAATCCAGCCGGCACGCAGCGGCCCAAGGCCGGCAGCAAGATCGATCGCCGCTTGTGGATCTGTATAAGGCCCGGAGGTGTCGTAGACACTGAGCGGCGCGTTGTCTTCGCCGCCGAACAGCGTCGGCGTGCGCGTCAACATGATCTCGCGCATCGGCACCTGCAGGTCGGCACGCGACCCGGACACAAAGATCTTGCGGGACCCGGGAATCGGCTGGGTCACCGCTTCGGATAACGATTGGGTTTGTTGCTGCAAAACGGTAGGCGCGGCATTCATGGCGTTCGTCCTGTGTGCTGGTGACCAGCACCAATGGCGCTGGCTCTGCGAAGAAGTCGCAGTGCGGACGAAGCGGCGGCGCTCAACAGGACGAACCGTGCACGCACGGACCATCGCATCTTACGAAGCTTCCCTACGCCGGTATCAACCGGATCAGGTTCGAAGGGACTATCTCAACCGCAGCGCACTGCGGTACCCCCACTTCGGCGGCGATTAAACCACATTGCCGCTGGCGCGCGCATGCGCAACTGGCACGTGGCGCACCCTGCCAAGCGGGAACTATTCGATGAACGCAGCAGTGCATCTGACATACCCAGACATGTTCACGGCACATCGGCTGGCTAGCGTGGCTGCACAACAACCATAAAGCTGCTCTCTTTCCTTGCCGCCGCATTCCGGCGGCATTTTTTTTCGCCCCCTTGCAGCCGACCGCCAGATTTCGTTATCGTCGCGTGAAACAAGGGGTGGGCGACGCAAATGCAATGGATGCAACGGTGTGCGTGGATTGCGGCAGTGCTGCTCGGAGCGGCGGGACCGGCTGCAGCGGCCGAGCCGTTACCAGCAGAAGCCTTCGTCGAATCGGGCCCGATTTCTTCGCCCGCGATGTCGCCGGACGGCAAGCATCTGGCGGTCAGCGCCGACCTTGGGGACGGCAGCTACGCGCTGGTGGTGTACCGCATCGCCGACATGCAATCCACCACCATGTTGCGCCTGCCGCGCTACGAGTTACCGGTGCGCATTGCCTGGGTCAGCGATCGGCGCCTGGTGATCGGCAAGGGCCGCAAGCTCGGTTCGCTGGAAGAACCCGTGCCGATGGGCGAGATCATCGCCACCGACCTGGATGGCGGCAATCAGCGCTACATCTACGGCTACCAGCAAAGCACGCGCAATGCCGGGCTGGAGCGCGGCTTCGGCTACATCGAAGGGTTGCCGAGCCGGCGCAACGGGCACTTCTACATGCGGCGGCTGTCGTTGGATTCGCGCCATTCGATGCTGTACGACGTGGATGCCAGCACCACCACCCACCGGCTGATGGCCGACATCGACGTCCCGCGCCTGAGGTTTGTGCTCGATAACAATGATGTGGCGCAGTACGCATACGGCACCGACGACGACGACAATTCGCTGTTGTTTCGCCGCAACGGCAACGGCTGGACAGCGCTGACGCAGGTCCAGGCCAATTGGCGCCCGATTGCCTTTGCCGAAGAGCCCGCGCGTGTCTATGGGTGGTACAGCGTCTCCGGCGGCCCGGCGGCATTGGTGTCCAGCGACCCGGACGGCCAGCAGCGCAGCGTCCTGGCGTCCGACCCGTTCTACGACGTGGTTGATCTGCAATGGGGACTGGCGCCATTTGCGCCGTTCGCGGCCCGACTGGGACCGGGCCGGCCCACGCTGCGCTATGTTGCGCCCGACAGCGCACCGGCGCAGTTGCATCGCAGCCTCAGCGAGACGTTGTCCGGTCAGTACGTGGATTTCGTCAACTTCACGGAAGATGGCGGCGCCGTGCTGCTGAAGGCCTATAGCGACCGCGATGCTGGCGCCTGGTACATCTTCAATCGCCCGACCAATACGCTCAAGCTGGTGATCAAGGCCCGCAGCGCCCTGCCCGCGGCACTGATGGGCGAGCGGCGCATGGTGCGGTTCAAGGCGCGCGACGGGCTGATGCTGGATGGCGTACTGACCGTTCCGGCGACGGCTGGCCAGGGCGCACCGCTGCCGATGATCCTGCTGCCGCATGGCGGCCCGCATGTCGACGGCGATGGTTGGGCGTTCGATACCGATGCGCAATTTCTCGCCAGCCGCGGCTACCTGGTGTTGCAGGTCAACTATCGCGGCGGCACGGGTCGCGGCAATGACTTCGAACGCGCGGGCTATCGCCAATGGGGCGAACGGATCCAGGACGATCTGGTGGATGGCGTGCGTTGGGCGATCGACCAGGGCCTGGCCGATCGATCGCGTATCTGTAGCTACGGTGCCAGTTTTGGCGCGTACGCGGCGATGATGGTGCAGGTGAAGGCGCCGGACCTGTTCCGCTGCGCGGTCGGCGTGGCCGGCATCTACGACCTGCAGATGATGTACACCAAAGGCGACATCAATCAGAGCGCGTCCGGTACCAATTACCTGGAGCGAGTGATCGGCCGCGACGCGGCCGAGCTAGCCGCGCACTCGCCGGTCTCGCTGGCCGAGCGCATCAAGGCGCCGGTGCTGTTGGTCCACGGCGAAGAGGATGAGCGCGCACCATTTGCGCAGGCCAAGAGCCTGCGTGCCGCGCTCATCCGCAGCGGCAATACGCCCGAATGGATTGCGGTGCCCAAGGAAGGCCACGGGTTTTACAAGGACGCCAACCAGATCGCCTTCTATCGCACCCTTGACCGCTTCCTGGCCAAGCAGCTAGGTCATCCGACAACCGCATCGGCGGACAGCGCCACGCCGGCTACGCCGCAGTAACGCCGGCCGACGTCACTCCAGCGTATAGCCCACCCGCAGGCCGCCCCAATGTTTGCGGCCGACGAAGATCGGTGCAGACAGATCGAACATGATCTGGCCGGTGTCGCGGCGGTAGACCTGCAGGCGGTACGGGTCGGTATGCGCGCCGACGCTGCGGCCGACGCGGTCGGTGAATTTGCGCTTGGTGCGGTTGCCGACCAGATCGCGTTTGGCATCGCCGGTCAGCGGCTGGGTGAAACGCAGATTGTGGGTGGGCACGTAGCCATCGGGATTGGCACAGATCGCGAACACGATCCACGGATGCGCGTCCAGCAACGGCTCCTGCAACGGGGGCAGCACGTGATCGCAGACCGCGTCGAAATCGGTGCTGAACTTGGGCGGCTCCACGCCGGCGATCGGCGTGTAGGTGCGCGCGAACAACGCCGCTTCGTCGATCTGCCCGCGCGCAATGGCCTGCGCCAATGCAGTGCCGATCTTGCCCGCCGTGGCAACAGCAAGTTCCTTGACCCGCGCGTGCCTGGGTACCTGCAGCGGGTCGGCGGGCAGACGAAACAGGCCAACGCAGTCGCGCAAGGTTTCGGTGCCGCGTTCTAGTGCTTCGCTGCGTTCGGCCACATGCGCAGCGTGCTGCAGATTGCTGCGACCCAGCGCCACCACGCCGTCCACCGCACGCTCGATGCCGCGAATTTCGCCATCCTGCGCCTGGATGCGCCCAGCCACCGTGTTCATTGCGGTACTGGCCTGTCCGAGCACGCGGGTGATGCCATCGAGTACCGCTTCGGTGCCGCGCGCGGACGCGGCACCTTCGCCGACTGCAGCGCTGGTTTCGGCCAGGATCGCGCGCACATCGCGCGCCGCGGTCGCCGCGCGTTCGGCCAGACGACGAATCTCGGTGGCGACCACCGCAAAGCCGCGCCCGGCATCGCCGGCATGTGCTGCTTCGATGCTTGCGTTGATCGACAGGATATTGGTTTGGAACGCCACCGAGTCGATGACCTCGATGACCTCGCCGGCGCGTGCCGCGCGGCGCTCCACTTCGTGCATGGCCTGGCCCAATGCGTGTGCCGCAGCCACGCCCTGGCGCGCGCTGTCATCAGCGCTGGCGGCCAGCGCAATCACCTGCGCCAGTTCGGCATTGACGTCCTGCAGGCTCGACGACAACCTTTCCACTGCCATGCGTGCGCCGTCCAGTGCCTCGGTCTGCGCCTGCGATTGACGCACCATCTCGTCGTTTTCGGCCACCAACGGCGGGACTTCGGCGGCGATCTGCACCGACAGCGCGACCGCCTGGCGGATCGCTTCGGCCAGATTACCGAAGCCGGCTTGGAGGCGGCGTCCCATTTCGGTGTCTGCCAGCCCGGGCGGTAACAGCAGTTCCAGCTCGCAACCAGCCAGCGCCTGCGCGGTACGCTCCAGCACGGTGCGGTCTTCGTGCTCGGCCTGCAGACGTGCCACCAGGGGCTGCAGCAGCGGTGAGATCGGCACCGGGCGGCTGCCGTCGGCCAGCCGGGTGGCTTCGCGCAGCAAGATTGCGGTCTCCACGTGCGGCAACGACAGTAGCCAGCCGCCATGCTCGCGGTCGCGGGTGTAACGCACACGCCGGGCCGGGTCGTCGCCCGGAGCGGCCCACACACCCTCGTCGCCGACCAGATCGGTGACGCTCAGTCCCCACAGTATGCTTGCCGGCAAACCGTCCAATTCATTGGCTGTCTTGCCCAGCACGTCCAGGCCGGCACGGTTGCAGGCGACCACACACGCCTCCGCGGACAGCCGCAGCAAGGCGACCGGCGCGTCGGGGAGCAGTGCAGCGCGCGCGTGCGCAGGCAGGTCAGACGATTGCATCGAGCTCATGGGGATTTCCTAAACCGTCAGTGTGGTTAGCGGCGCGCCATAGGCAGAGTTGAGCGGCGTACTCATCCGCAGCGACTCAATAACCGGCGGCCTGCCCGTCCTTGCGGCTTTCGGAAGCGCCGTAATACACGCCATTGCCGGGGTCGCGCGCAATCGCCTGGTAGCCACCATACGGGCCATCGGCAAAAATCACCCGGTGGCCTTTGCGCATCAACGCGCGAATGGTGTCGTAGGAGAACCCCGTCTCCAGATTGAGCTCGCCGCCATCGCTCATCGCAGTGGCCTGGCCGGTGGGCTCGGTGGAGCCCTCGTGCTGGATGCGTGGCGCATCGCCGGCTTCCTGCAGGTTCATGTGGAAATCCACCAGGTTCATCACGATCTGCACGTGGCCTTGCGGCTGCATCGCCCCACCCATGACCCCAAAGCTCAGCCAGGGCTTGCCGTCCTTGGTGACGAACGCCGGGATGATGGTCTGGAACGGCCGCTTGCCGGGCGCATAGCCGTTGGGGTGGTCCTTCTTCAGCACGAACATCTCGCCGCGGTCCTGCAGGATGAAGCCCAATCCCGGCGGGGCCATGCCACTGCCCATGCCGCGATAGTTGGACTGGATCAACGACACCATCATGCCGTCGGCGTCGGCCACAGTCATGTAGATGGTGTCGCCCTCTTCCAGTTGCTTGGGGGTGCCGGGCTGCACTTCCTTCAAGGCCTTGTCCATCGAGATCAGCGACCGGCGCTGGGCCGCGTACTGCTTGGACACCAGTTTGGCCAACGGCGCGGGTTGGAAGGCCGGGTCGGCATAGAAGCGCGCGCGGTCGGCGAACGCCAGTTTCTTGGCCTCGGTAAACAGGTGCACGTGCTCGGCCGAGCCGAACGGAATCTTGGAGAAATCGTAGCCTTCCAGGATGTTGAGCATCTGCAATGCCGCGATGCCCTGGCTGTTGGGCGGCAACTCCCACACATCAACGCCGCGGTAATTGGTGCTGACAGGCTCCACCCATTCGCCCTGATGGCTGGCCATGTCCTCGTAGCTCAGGTAGCCGCCGTTGGCCTTGAAATAGGCGCCGATGGTGCGTGCGATCGGCCCCTTGTAGAACGCGTCACGGCCGCCGTCGGCGATCTGCTGCAATGTGTTGGCCAGGTTCGGGTTCTTCCACAGCTCGCCCTTGCGCGGGGCGTGCCCGTCGATGGTGAACTGTTCCTTGAAGCCGGGATATTGCGACAGCCGCGGCACCGAGCGGTCCCAGTAATAGGCGATGGTTTCGGCCACCGGATGGCCTTCGCGCGCGTAGCGGATGGCCGGGGCCAGGTTCTGCGCCATCGGCTTGCGGCCGAAGCGCTCATGCAACGCAAACCAGCCATCCACCGCGCCCGGTACCGACACCGGCAGCGGGCCGGTCGGCGGAATGTCCTTCAGCCCGCGGCGCTGAAACTCGGCAAGCGTCAGCGACTTGGGCGAGCGGCCCGAGCCGTTGTAACCATAGAGCTTGCTGGTCTTGGGGTCCCAGACGATGGCGAACAGATCCCCTCCCACCCCATTGCCGGTCGGCTCCATCAAGCCCAGCGCCGCATTGGCCGCAATCGCCGCATCCACCGCCGAGCCGCCGTTCTTCATCACATCCAGTGCGATCTGGGTCGCCAAAGGCTGCGAGGTCGCCGCCATGGCATGCGGCGCGATGACTTCCGAGCGGGTGGCAAAGCCCTGCCCGGTGATGCGGTCGGCAGCGCCAAGAGGCGGCGCGAGCAGCGCCAGAGCAGACACGAGCAAGACAGGTAGGCGACGCATGATCGAGAGCTCCCCATGACACAACGAATGAAAGACCAACGATACCAGCGGCCTCAGTCGCAGCGCTTGGTCCCAGCTGCATTGCGGCGATAAAACCGCGCAGTTGGTGATGCGGGTCGACCCTGTCGGCAGCAAGGCGATCCGGTTTCAGCGGAAACCATGCTGCTGCGATGAGGCTTCGCATCGGGTGAACAGCGCTCATCCAGATGTTTCACCCGCAAGGGTTGACACCCTACCGGCGGCGATGGTTATCTCAGTGCATGCCGCAACGCCACACCACCTCGAATGCTTTGATGTCCGCGCCCTTCGGCGCGTCGGCAGCGTCGCTTCTCGTGCTCGTACTTATTACCTCGCCAACCGGTGCGGGACGAGACTTCGTGTAGGCAACAGACACACAAGGCTTCGATCAGACCCCGCACCGGCAACGGCGCGGGGTTTCGCGTTTCAGGGACCCCCAAAAGTTTCGAATGACATGAACGACATCACCGACATCGCGGCCACCTTTTCAACCAGCGCCAGCAATTGCGCTGCTGCAAACGTGCGCGTGCACGGTGTTCTCGCTCAGCCCCGCTTTGTTCGGCCAGCCAGCGTTCGCGCTGCCAGCTGATTCTTACCCACTCTGCCAACCCCGCAAGGATTACTTCATGAGCAACGACACCCAGCCCAAAATCGCGATCATCGGCTACGGCAGCCAGGGCCGCGCGCACGCGCTGAACCTGCGCGATTCCGGCTTCGACGTCACCGTCGGCCTGCGTGCCGGTGGCCCGACCGAATCCAAGGCGCAGGCCGACGGCTTCACCGTGGTGGCGCCGTCCGAGGCAGTGAAGAGCGCCGATCTGGTCGCGATCCTGACACCCGACATGGTGCAGAAGAAGCTCTATGAAGACGTCATCGCGCCGAACATGAAACAGGGTGCCTGCCTGCTGTTCGCGCATGGCTTGAACGTGCATTTCGACATGATCAAACCGCGCGCCGATCTGGACGTGGTACTGGTGGCACCGAAGGGCCCAGGCGCGCTGGTGCGTCGCGAATATGAAATCGGTCGCGGTGTGCCGTGCATCTATGCGGTGTATCAGGACACCAGCGGCAAGGCCGAGCAGTTCGCGTTGACCTATGCCGGCGGCTTGGGCGGCGCACGCGCAAACATCATCAAGACCACCTTCAAGGAGGAGACCGAAACCGATCTGTTCGGCGAGCAGGCAGTCCTGTGCGGTGGTGCATCTTCGCTGGTGCAGGCCGGTTTCGAAGTGCTGGTGGAAGCCGGCTACCAGCCAGAAATCGCCTATTACGAAGTCCTGCACGAATTGAAGTTGATCGTGGACCTGTTCTACGAAGGCGGCATCACCCGCATGCTGGAATTCGTCTCCGAAACCGCGCAATACGGTGACTATGTCAGCGGTCCGCGCGTGATCGACGCCAGCACCAAGGCGCGCATGAAGGACGTGCTGACCGACATCCAGAACGGCACCTTCACCAAGAACTGGGTGGCCGAATACGAAGCGGGCCTGCCGAACTACACCAAGTTCAAGCAGGCCGATCTGGAGCACCCGATCGAAGAAGTGGGCAAGAAGCTGCGCGCCAAGATGGTCTGGCTCAACGGCGAGCAGCAAGCCGCCGCCGCCGCACCAGCGAATCAACAAGCGGCGTAATTGCCGCCGCATCCCCACCGCTTAACACCGAAGGTCCGCAACGCATGAATACCTCCGCACACAGCATGCCCCGCAACGGCGCGCGCTGGCTGACGCAGGCCCTGGAAGCCGAGGGCGTGGAAACGCTGTTCGGTTATCCGGGCGGCACCATCATGCCGTTCTACGACGCCCTGGTGGATTCCAGGCTCAAGCACATCCTGGTCCGTCACGAACAGGGCGCCGCCCTTGCCGCCAACGGCTATGCCCGCGCCAGCGGCAAGGTTGGCGTGTGCGTGGCAACCTCCGGGCCCGGTGCGTCCAATCTGGTTACCGGCATTGCAGACGCGATGCTCGATTCGGTGCCGATGGTGTGCCTGACCGGCCAGGTCGCCACGCCGCTGCTGGGCACCGATGCATTCCAGGAACTGGACGTATTCGGCATGACCATGCCGATCGTCAAGCACAGCTTCCTGGTCCGCAGCGTGGACCAGTTGCCGGAGATGGTGCGCGAGGCGTTCCGCATCGCGCGCGAAGGTCGCCCGGGCCCGGTGTTGATCGACCTGCCCAAGGACGTGCAGATCGCCGACGCCTCGCATCTACCAGACCATGTGCCAGCGGCGGTGCTACCGCCACCGGCACCGGCGGACGCGAAACTGGCGGAAGCGCTAGCCGCCATCGCCAGCGCCGAGCGGCCGGTGGTGTACGGCGGTGGCGGGATCGCACTAGCCGGTGCGGTACATGCATTCCGGCGCTTTGTCGAAGCCACCGGCATCCCAACCGCGCTGACCTTGCGCGGCCTGGGTGCATTGCCGCACGCACACCCGGATTACCTGGGCATGCTTGGCATGCACGGCACTCGTGCCGCCAACATGGCCATCCAGGAATGCGATCTGTTAGTGGTGGTCGGTGCCCGTTTCGACGACCGCGCCACCGGCAAATTAAGTGAATTCGCACCGTTCGCACGCGTCATCCATCTGGATGCCGATGCGTACGAGATCTCCAAGTTGCGCACCGCCGATATCGCCGTGCCTGGCGACGTGGCGACAAGCCTCAAGGCCTTGAGCGCAGCGCGCGGCAACTGCCAGGCATGGCGTACGCGCTGCTTTGCCAATCGCGAAAAATTCGCCGCGCGCTACGACGCGCCCGGGACCGATATTTACGCACCAGCGCTGCTGAAGCGCCTGAGCGAAGTTGCGCCGCCCGACACCATCATCGCCTGCGATGTGGGCCAGCATCAGATGTGGGTAGCCCAGCATTGCCGCTTCAACGATCCGCGCAACCACCTCACCAGCGGCGCACTCGGCACCATGGGCTTCGGCCTGCCGGCCGCGATGGGCGCGCAGTTCGCCTGCCCCGACCGCACCGTGGTGCTGGTCTCGGGCGATGGCAGTTTCATGATGAACGTGCAGGAGCTGGTGACCATCGCGCGCTGCAAGCTGCCGGTGAAGATCGTGCTGCTCGATAACAGCTCGCTGGGCATGGTGCGCCAGTGGCAGGAACTGTTCTTTGCCGAGCGCTACAGCGAGATCGACCTGTCCGATAACCCGGATTTTGCGGCGTTGGCGCAGGTGTTCGGCATCCCGGCCAAGCGCATCATCGCGCGCGGCGATGTCGACGCGGCGCTGGCGGAATTGCTGGCCCAGCCGGGCCCCGGCCTGCTGCATGTGGCCATCGACGCACGCGCCAATGTGTGGCCACTGGTGCCGCCCAACAACGCCAACAGCACCATGCTGGACAGCAACCCCGCACACGCGGTCAAGGAGACGACACATGCGTTACCGGCTTGACCTGGTGCTGAAGCCGGCCGAAGGCGCATTGGTGCGGGTGATCGGCATGACCGAGCGCCGCGGGTTTCGCCCGTGCGCCATTCAAGGCGGGGCAGCGCCCGATGATGCCGGGCGCTGGCATCTGCAACTGGACGTGGACAGCAACCGGCCAGCGGAAACGCTGCGCCTGCAGCTGGAAAAGGTGTACGACTGCGAGTCGGTGGTAATCACGGCGCTGGAATCGGTCGAGGCTGCCGCATGACCACGCATACATGGGCCACGCAGACCTCGCGGGACCATCAGACCGCCCTTCGGAGGTGTCTTCTTCCGGATCGGTCGCGCGCGTGCCGCAATGCCTGATTCCGGCCGCCCCGCTTCGCAGGAACCAGACGTAGGCGACGTGGTCGTCAGCGTGGCCGACGTGCTGGCCGCGCAGGCACGTCTGCGCAAATATCTGTCGCCCACGCCGCTGCACTATGCCGAGCGTTTCGGCGTGTGGCTGAAGCTGGAAAACCTGCAGCGCACCGGCTCCTACAAAGTGCGCGGCGCACTGAATGCACTGCTGGCCGGGCTGGAACGCGGCGACGAGCGCCCGGTGATCTGCGCCTCGGCGGGTAATCATGCGCAGGGTGTGGCGTGGTCGGCGTATCGGCTGGGCGTGCAGGCCATCACGGTGATGCCATACGGCGCGCCGCAGACCAAGATCGCCGGTGTTGCGCATTGGGGCGCCACCGTACGCCAACACGGCAACAGCTATGACGAAGCGTTTGCGTTTGCACGCGAGCTTGCCGACCAGAACGGTTATCGGTTTCTTTCGGCCTTTGACGACCCGGACGTGATCGCCGGACAAGGCACGGTCGGTATCGAATTGGCCGCGCATGCACCCGATGTGGTGATTGTGCCGATCGGCGGCGGCGGCTTGGCGTCCGGTGTGGCGCTGGCGTTGAAATCGCAGGGCGTGCGCATCGTCGGCGCGCAGGTGGAAGGCGTCGATTCGATGGCACGCGCCGTGCGCGGCGATCTGCGCGAAATCACGCCGGTGCCCACGCTGGCCGACGGCGTCAAGGTCAAGATCCCGGGCTTTCTGACCCGCCGCTTGTGCTCGAGCCTGCTCGACGATGTGGTGATCGTGCGCGAGGCCGAACTCCGCGAAACCCTGGTGCGCCTGGCACTGGAAGAGCACGTCATCGCCGAAGGCGCTGGCGCCCTCGCATTGGCCGCCGGTCGCCGTGTTGCAGGCAAACGCAAATGTGCGGTGGTCTCTGGCGGTAATATCGACGCAACTGTTCTGGTCACACTCTTGTCCGAGGTGCGGCCGCGTCCGCCACGCAAACCGCGACGTCGCAATACCGAGCGACTTCGCAACGAACGCAGCGTCAAAGCTTTACCCCAAACACCCGTCCTTTCCCGCCCATCCGCAGTCGCTTCAACGCCTGTCACCGCCATCGCAGTAGAGGAGTCTTCCTGGTGAACACGACCGTATCCAACCAGACCCCACATATCCGAATTTTCGACACCACCCTGCGCGACGGCGAGCAATCCCCCGGCTGCAGCATGACGCCCCAGCAGAAGCTGGTCATGGCGCGCGCGCTGGACGAACTCGGCGTGGACATCATCGAAACCGGCTTCCCGGCCAGTTCGCACTCCGACCGCGAAGCGGTCGCCATGATGGGACGCGAGTTGCGCCGTCCGACGCTGGCAGTGCTGTCGCGCTGCCTGCAGTCCGATATCGAGACTTCGGCCAAGGCACTGGAAGCCGCGGCCAACCCGCGCCTGCATGTCTTTCTGTCCACCAGCCCGCTGCACCGCGAGCACAAGCTGCGCATGAGCCGCGAGCAAGTGCTGGAATCGGTGCACAAACATGTGACGCTGGCGCGTGGCTACATCGACGATGTCGAGTTTTCTGCCGAAGACGCGACCCGTACTGAAGAAGATTTCCTGGCCGAAGTCACCCGTGTGGCGATTGCGGCCGGTGCCACCACGATCAACCTGCCCGATACGGTGGGCTTCACCACACCGGAAGAAATCCGCGGCATGTTCGCGCGGTTGATCGCCAACGTGGAAGGTGCCGACACCGTCATCTTCAGCGCGCATTGCCACAATGATCTGGGGCTGGCGGTGGCCAATTCGCTGGCAGCCATCGAAGGCGGCGCACGGCAGGTCGAATGCACCATCAACGGCATCGGCGAGCGCGCCGGCAACTGCGCGCTGGAAGAAATCACCATGGCGCTGAAGGTGCGTGGTGCGTTCTACAACATCGATTCGGCGATCAACACGCCGCGCATCGTGTCTACCTCGCAGTTGTTGCAGCGTCTGGTCGGCATGCCCGTGCAGCGCAACAAGGCGGTGGTCGGCGGCAATGCGTTCGCGCACGAGTCGGGCATCCACCAGCACGGCATGCTGCGCCACCGCGGCACCTACGAAATCATGCGCCCGGAGGATGTGGGCTGGGAGTCGTCGCAGATGGTACTGGGCCGCCACAGCGGCCGTGCAGCGGTCGAGCAGCGCCTGCGTGCGCTGGGCTATCTGCTGGAGGAGGATGAGGTCAAGCTGGTCTTCGAACAATTCAAGGCGCTGTGCGAGAAGCAGCGCGTGGTCACCGACGCGGATCTGCAGGCACTGATGCAGGACGCGACCGTGCAGGAAGGCTACCGCCTGGCATCGATGACCATCAGCGATGTCGGCAGTCGTGCGAACGCGTTGGTGGAACTATCCGACCCGGATGGCAATCGGGTTGCGGAGACCGCGCAAGGTAACGGACCGGTGGATGCCTTGTTCGGTGCATTGGCGTCGGCCACCGGCGTGAAGCTGGAGCTGGACAGCTACCAGGTACATAGCGTGGGCATCGGCGCAGACGCGCGTGGCGAAGCCAGCCTGAGCGTGCGCCACGACGGCGTGGAATACGAAGGCACCGGCACCAGCAAGGACATCATCGAAGCGAGTGCGCTGGCGTGGCTGGACGTGGCAAACCGCCTGTTGCGTCAGCGCCAGCGTGGCGTGGTCGCCAGCAAGACGGCTGCGGTGGCGTAACACAGCTCATTCGCTCGACGATGCAAACCCGACGGCCGGCAGAGCGATCTGCTGGCCGTTTTGACGTTTGGTGCCGCAATTTTTTTTGCAGGCGTGCCGCCTTGTTGCCGGCGCCCGCGGGCATACCTAGACTGGAAACCCCGCTGCGCCCAGGACCAACCTTGCAAGCGACGTCCGCCGGTTCTGTACGAATGAGTCGGTGTGCCGGGGGCGCTTGGATTCGTACCGACACAGAACAAGCTCTTAAAGTAAGCTTGCTAGCGGTGTGCGACTGCTTCGGTTTGCTGCGGGCGCTTGCACGCGTACCGGCGTGGGACACGCCGCAAGTACGTCCATGTAGGCTCTGGCGCGGCATCCATGCCGCTCAAGGTCCCACGCCGGCACGCGCGCAAGCACTATCGGTTGTTGTCGGTTGCTAAAAGAAATGCGAAGAGCCTGGTGGTCTGGACATCTTTCGGAGCGTCATCATCGCTGGCGACATGGCAGTAGATGGATGGCTTGCCGATCACATCGGCCACGAAGTCCTCAGGAATCAACACCTGCTTGAAGCATTGCTTGCCGATCAGCAGTAGCAATCTTGAGGGCACGGTGTCGCGTCCGGGGGCGGGACCGTGTGGCGAAATGGGTGCCGCCACCGAGCCTGCATGGACGGATTCACGGCGTGTCCCGACCCCGGATGCGGCGCCGCGCTGCCGATCGACACCGCGTACCGATCAGTCTTGTGCACGACAGCTGCCGGTTTCGTGTCACCACTCCGGTTGCCTACTGTGATCGCGGATCGTTCAGCCAAACAAAAGTGGCTATCGCCCGAAGAACGATAGCCACCAGATACCGCGAGGATGCGAGCGCTTCTACAGCGCGGCCACCACTGCATCACCCATTGCCACGGTGCCAACCTTCGTCGTGCCTTCCGACCAAATATCGGCGGTACGCAGGCCTTGGTCGAGCACCTTACCGACCGCTTGCTCGATGGCATCCGCTGCAGCAGATTGCGCAAACGTATAGCGCAACATCATTGCCACCGACAGGATGGTGGCCAGCGGATTGGCGATGCCCTTGCCGGCGATATCGGGCGCCGAGCCATGACACGGCTCGTACATGCCCTTGCTGTTGGCATCCAGCGAGGCCGAGGGCAGCATGCCGATCGAGCCGGTGAGCATCGAGGCCTGGTCGGACAGGATGTCGCCGAACATGTTGTCGGTCACGATCACATCGAACTGCTTGGGCGCACGCACCAACTGCATCGCCGCATTGTCGACGTACATATGCGACAGCGCGATGTCCGGGTAATCCTTGGCGACCTCTTCCACCACCGCGCGCCACAACTGGCTTGATGCCAGCACATTGGCCTTGTCGACCGAGCACAGCTTCTTGCCACGCAGGCGCGCCATCTCGAAGCCGGCCTTGGCGATGCGGCGGATCTCGCTTTCGCTATATGGCAACGTGTCGTAGGCCTGGCGTTCGCCGTTGTCCAGGGTGCGGGTGCCACGCGGCTGGCCGAAATAAATGCCGCCGGTGAGCTCGCGCAGGATCAACAGATCCAGCCCGGCCACGACCTCCGGCTTGAGCGTGGAGGCATCGGCCAACTGCGGATACAGCAGCGCCGGACGCAGGTTGGCGAACAAGCCCAGCTGCGAGCGGATCTTGAGCAACCCACGTTCCGGACGTAGCGATGGGTCAATCGTGTCCCACTGCGGCCCACCGACTGCGCCCAGCAGCACCGCATCGGCAGTGCGCGCGCGCTCCAGCGTTTCATCGGCCAACGGGCTGCCGTACTTGTCGTAGGCTGCGCCACCCAGGTCGTCGTACGCAAGGGTGAAACCCAGGCCGTGCTGGGCATCGATACGCGTCAGCACCTTGACCGCTTCGGCCATGATTTCCGGGCCGATGCCGTCGCCGGGAAGAATCAGAATCTGCTTGCTCATGTCATCCTCGTGAGTCGGCGCCGCAGCGCCATAGAAGTCACCGTGACGCCCAGAGCACCAATACATCGGTACTGAAGGAGCCATCGGCTGCAATCTGGAAGTAATGGCGTACATCGTCCACCGCCGCGTCCTGCAGCGCGCGGATGGCGCCGCGCAACACTTCCGGCGTGCGCATGCGATCCACCCAGCTCAGGTAGTCCAGCTGCAGACGTTGGCAGTGATGACGCTGCACGTGCAGGCCGGCATCACCCACCACCTGCAGCCACTGCGCCACGCTGTAATCGCGTACATGGCTGGTGTCACGCAGCAACTCGATGGCTTGCAAATGCGTGTCCAGCAAGGGCAGCCCCGGCGCCACCACGTCGATGAATGCAGCGAGCCCGCCTGGTCGCAATACGCGCTGTACCTCACGCAGTGCCTGGCCCAGGTCGCGCCAGTGATGCGCCGAATAACGGCTGACTACCACATCGATGCTGCCGGTCTCGAACGGCAGGTGTTCGGCGACACCCTCCAAAGTGCGTATCTGGTTCAGTCCACGGCTAGCGGCCGTAGCTGCCACGACATCGAGCATGTCGGCCGACAGATCGTAGGCCACAACTTCGGCCATCAGCGGCGCCAGCTGAAAACTTACATGCCCGGCACCGCAGCCCAGGTCCAGCAGACGTCCGTTGCGATGGCCTGCCAAGCCAGCGCGCAGCTCGGCAAACTCCGCGCCGTGTGCATGCACATCGCTGTGCAGATATGCCTGCGCCCGTGGCCCGAATTGTGCGGCAACATGCGTGGACAGGGCATCGGTGCCGTTAGCGGGCGAGGCATCACTCACTGCAGCGCGCCAAACAACCACGGCTGACGCGCACGATGGCCTTGCTCGAATCGGCCAATTGCATCGGCGTCCTGCAAGGTCAGGCCGATGTCGTCCAGCCCGTTGAGCAGGCAGTGCTTGCGGAAGGCGTCGATGTCGAATGCGTACTCCACGCCATCGGGCCGGCGCACGCGCTGCTCGGCCAGGTCCACGGTGAGTTGGTAGCCCTCGTTGGCCAGGCATTGCTCGAACAGCGCATCCACGTCTGCTTCGTCCAGCACGATCGGCAGCAAGCCGTTCTTGAAGCTGTTGTTGAAGAAGATGTCGGCAAAGCTCGGCGCAATGACCGTCCGGAAGCCGTATTCGTCCAGCGCCCACGGCGCGTGCTCGCGCGAGGAGCCACAGCCGAAGTTCTCGCGTGCCAGCAATACGCTGGCACCTTGGTAACGCGGAAAGTTGAGCACGAACTCCGGATTCAGCGGCCGCCGGCTGTTGTCGCGGCCGGGCTCGCCGATGTCCAGATAGCGCCACTCGTCGAACAGGTTCGGCCCGAAGCCGGTGCGCTTGATCGACTTGAGAAACTGCTTGGGAATGATCTGGTCGGTATCGACATTGGCGCGATCCAGCGGCGCGACCAGTCCGGTGTGTTGGGTGAAAGGAGTCATTGAGAGAGGCCGGGAATGGGGAATGGGGAGTCGGGAATGGGCAGAGCGGGAAGCAGGACTTTGCGATTCCCTATTCCCGATTCTCGATTCCCTGGAAGTCACGCACATCGACAAAGTGACCGCTCACCGCTGCCGCTGCCGCCATAGCCGGGCTGACCAGGTGAGTGCGTCCGCCGGCGCCCTGGCGGCCTTCGAAATTGCGGTTGGAGGTGGATGCGCAATGCTCGCCGCTGCCGAGCTTGTCCGGGTTCATCGCCAGACACATCGAGCAGCCCGGCTCGCGCCATTCGAAGCCGGCCTCTAAAAAAATCTTGTCCAGCCCTTCGGCTTCGGCCTGCGCCTTGACCAGGCCCGAGCCGGGGACAACCAGCGCCTGTTTGATGGTGGCCGCCACCTTGCGGCCCTTGGCCACTGCAGCGGCCGCGCGCAGGTCTTCGATACGCGAGTTGGTGCACGAGCCGATGAACACGCGGTCCAGGCGGATGTCGGTGATCGGCTGGTTGGCCTTCAGCCCCATGTATTTCAGCGCGCGCTCGATCGAGTCGCGCTTGGTCGGGTCCTGCTCGGCGGCCGGGTCCGGTACCTGCTGATCCACCGCCAGGACCATCTCCGGCGAGGTGCCCCAGCTGACCTGCGGTTTAATGTCTTCGGCGCGCAGCTCCACCACGGTGTCGAAGCGGGCGTCCGGATCGGAGACCAGCGTCTTCCACAGCGCAACGGCCGCGTCCCAATCTGTACCTTTGGGCGCGAACGGACGGCCTTGGACATACGAAATCGTTTTGTTGTCCGCCGCCACCATGCCCACGCGCGCACCGGCTTCGATGGACATATTGCAGATGGTCATGCGGCCTTCCATCGACAGCGCAGCAATCGCGCTGCCGGCAAATTCCAGTGCATGCCCGTTGCCTCCTGCGGTGCCGATCTTGCCGATCACCGCCAGCACGATGTCTTTGGCCGTCACGCCGAACGGCAGCGTGCCTTCCACGCGCACCTGCATGTTCTTCATCTTTTTGGCGATCAGGCACTGCGTGGCAAGTACATGCTCGACTTCGGAGGTCCCGATGCCGTGTGCCAACGCGCCAAACGCACCATGCGTGGAGGTGTGCGAATCGCCGCAGACCACGGTCATGCCCGGCAAGGTGGCGCCCTGCTCCGGGCCGACCACATGCACGATGCCCTGACGCGCATCGTTCATCTTGAACTCGAGGATGCCGAAGTCGTCGCAGTTTTCGTCCAAGGTCTGCACCTGCAGGCGCGAGACTTCATCGGTGATCGACTCCAGCCCGCCCTGCCGCTCGGCGCGCGTGGTCGGCACATTGTGGTCGGGCGTGGCGATGTTGGCATCGATGCGCCATGGCTTGCGCCCAGCCAGCCGTAGGCCCTCGAAGGCTTGCGGCGAGGTCACCTCGTGAAGGATATGGCGGTCGATGTAGATCAGCGACGAGCCGTCGTCACGGCGGGTGACCTCGTGCATTTCCCACAATTTGTCGTACAGCGTCTTGGCGGTCATTGCGGCGATCCGAAAGCGGGTGGCGAAGGGTGGGATGCGCCCACCCGGCTATTTTCGATGCTAGGAGCTTGCCATCGATAACGCAAATTCATATCTTTTATTAGACAAATGAATTTTAGGAATAGAAATGGACCTTGCCAGCCTCAGCGCCTTCGTGGCGATTGCCGAGAGCGGCAGTTTTTCTGCAGCGGGCGAGGCCTTGCATCTGACCCAGCCGGCGGTGAGCAAACGCATCGCCCTGCTGGAAGGGCAATTGTCCGCGCGGCTGTTCGATCGCCTGGGCCGCCAGGTGGTGCTGACCGAGGCCGGGCAGGCGTTGTTGCCGCGCGCCCAACGCATCCTTGCCGAGCTGGAGGACACCCGCCGCGTACTGGAACACCTGGGTGCGGCGGTTGGCGGACGGCTCAGCCTAGCCACCAGTCACCATGTCGGCCTGCATCGGCTTCCTGCATTGCTACGCAACTTCGCCGCGCAACATCCGCAGGCTGCACTGGACATTCAGTTTCTGGATTCCGAACTGGCCTACGCGGCGGTATTGCGTGGCGAGGTGGAACTGGCGGTGACCACCCTGGCGCCAGATACCCGCGCGCCGCTGCGCGCGCAGCCGATCTGGCACGACCGTCTGCAGTTTGTGGTGGCGCCGGATCATCCGTTGGCCACCCTGCGCGAGGTGGCGCTGAACGATGTGGTGGCGCACCCGGCGGTGCTGCCCGACCCCGGCACCTTTACCCATCGCATCGTCGCCGGCCTGTTTGCCGAGCGCGGCCTGGTGCCGCACCTGCGCATGACTACCAATTATCTGGAGACGATCAAGATGCTGGTCTCGGTGGGGCTGGCCTGGAGCGTCCTGCCCGAGCGCATGATCGATCATCAGATCGTGGCGCTGCCGCTGGCCGATGTAGCGCTATCGCGTGAGTTGGGAAGCGTCACGCACGGCGGGCGCACCTTGTCGCGCGCAGCGCAGGCATTTGTTGCGTTGCTGCAGGCGCAAGCGGAGATGGAGGCTCCCTGAGCATCACGATTCGACACCACACCACGCGCCTGGAACGTGCGCACCTGCATTACTGCCTTCTTCACCGCACCGCCGTGCCATCGCACTACCGATCGACCAATCGATCGCGCCCCTGCCGCTTGGCCTGATACAGGCGGCGGTCTGCCAACGCGAGCAGTTCGCGCCTGGTTGGCGCCTCATCGCTCATCGCCATGCCCATGCTGGCGGTGCACCGCACGGTGATGCCGTGCGCATCGACATCGATCGTCGCCAGCCGTTGTCGCATGCGCTCGAACAGCGCGCGCGCCTGCTCGGCATCCAGCCCGGTGGCCGCCAACAGAAACTCTTCGCCGCCATGGCGTGCAGCGAAACACTGCGCCTGATCCTGATCGCTCAGCGCCTCGCCCAGCGCGCTCAATACCGCATCGCCCACGTCGTGACCGTATTCGTCGTTGATGTGCTTGAAGTGGTCGATATCCATCAATGCCAGCGCCAGCGCGGGGCCACCACTACGCGCCGCGTCGAACCACTGTTGCAGCACGCGCTCGGCTTCGCGCCGGTTGGGCAATGCGGTCAGCACATCGTGGCTGGCGCGGTATTCCAGCTGGCGCATCAAGGCCTCGCGCTCCTGGCTGGCCTGCTGCAGGGCGAGATTCTTGTCGCTCAATTCGCGGGTGCGCTTGTCGATCACGGTATTGAGCTGGCGCTGGCTGCGCCGGTAGCTGGCCGTGCGCCACAGATAAAAGCCGTAGATCAGGCTAGCCAGCGCAAGGATGCCCAGGGCGATCACTTCGCCACGGCGCCACCAGGGCGGCGCCAACGCGATGACCAGGCTGGATTCACCCAGCAATGCGGCCTGACGCCAATCCACCGGCAGCGACATCGCCTGCACGCGGAAGCGAAAACGGCCCGGCGGCAGGTTGGTGTACACCGCCTCGGTGGCGTTATCGGCATCCACCCAATCCGGGTCGAAACCTTCCAGGCGATAGCGGTAACGCACCTTGTCCGGGCCACGAAAATTCAGGCCGGCATAGGTGATCGCGATACGGCGAGTCTCCGCGCCGAGCTGATGCGGCCCGCTCAACGGTTGCACCATGCCATCGACCAGCAAGCGCTCGAACACGATCGGCACGCGATGGCCTTGCAAGGTGCCCACACGCGCCGGATCGATCACGCCCAGCCCGGCCGAGGTGGGAAACAACAACTGCCCGGACTGCGTCAGCCAGCCGGCCGGTGCACTGCTGCCGTTGCCTTGGTTGCTGGGCATGCCATCGCTACGGTCCACTACTTCCACGCTCAATTGTTCGCGGGTGCCGGCATCGATCTGGTCGAAATTGCTGCGCGCGATACGGAAGACGCCGTGGTTGCTGGACAGCCACAGGTAGCCGCGGCCGTCATCGATCACCCGGAACACCTTGTCGCGCGGCAATCCAACGCGGTGGTCGTAAACGCGAAAGTGGTCGCCCTGCAGGCGCAGCAGGCCGCGATCGCTGGCGATCCATAGGTCGCCACCGGCATCGCGCAAAAAGTCAAACGCGTTTTGCCCCGGGAAGTCTTGTTCGCCCAGCCACGCGCGGGTGCTACCGCCCGGCGACAGCCCGGTCATGCCGCGATCGGTGCCGATCCAGAGGATGCCTTGCGTGTCGCGATACAGCGCCTGTACCGAGCCGTCGGGCACGCCATCGGCGGCGGTGTAGCGGCGCGCCTTACCGTGCCGCCAGCGTACCAACCCGCCGGTGGTGCCGATCCACAGATCATCGCCATCAGGCAATACCGCGCGCACCGACAGTGATGGCAGTCCATCGCCCGCACCGATACGCACCAGCACTTTGCCCTGCGCATCCAGCCGCAGCACGCCCTGACTGTAGGTACCGGTCCAGACCCCGCCGTCGCCGGCATCGGCCAACGACAACACCGACTGCTCCAGCACACGACCGCCTTCGGCCGGCGACAGCGCAACGCGATTGATCTGATCGTCGCGCCAGCGATCCAGGCCCACCGCGCTGCCCACCCACACGGTGCCATTGCCGGTCTGCAACACGGTGCGCACGTAATCGGAGGCGAGGCCGTCCTCATGGGTCACGCCGTGCGCGGCGCCTTCGGCGATCCGGAACAGGCCGTGCGTGCTGCCGACCCAGATCAGGCCTTCGGCATCTTCCAGCAGTGCTGGGCTGGCAACGCCGGTGATCGAGATCTGCTCGTCCGGCACACCTGCGCCGCTGTGCACCACCAACGTCCCGCTGGGCATGCTCATCCACAGGTGGCCACCCCGATCCAGCAGCAAGGCATCCACGCGCTGCCCCTGACGAAACCGCTGCAACCCGCCGCCGCGACTCCACCACCACACGCCGTCATCGCCGGCGACCAGCAAGCCGCCCTGGCGATCGCTGGCAAGCCGGCGCACCGGCACCGCCTGCATGCCATGCGTCCTGCCCCAGGCCTCGGCAGCGGTGCCATTGCCTGGCAAGCGATACAACCCGACCTCGGTGCCCACCCACAGATCGCCGTTGTCGTCGGCCGACAACGCGGTGATGCGCGCGCGCGGCAGGTCGGCCTGGCGCCCCACATCGACCAGGCGCCCATCGGCTTCGATCCGATACAGCGTCTGCGGCGTCCCCACCCACAGCGCCCCGTCTGCACGGCGCAACAACGCGCTGACCGCCAGGTGGCGCGCCGTCGCGTCGCCCAGCTGCTGCCAGTGGCCGTCCTGATAGTGATAGACCCCGTCGAACGCGGTGCCGAACAACATGCCGCCGGCGCTGTCGCGCACCACCACGAACACGCCGCCCAATTCGGCACCCGGCGTGTTCTGGCGGTCATATACGGTGAAATCGCGGCCGTTGAAGCGCGCCACACCCTCCCAGGTTCCCAGCCAGATCAGTCCGTCTTCGCCCTGGGCCACGGCGTGCACCAGGTTGTGCGGCAGGCCGTCGTCCATGTTCCAGCGCGTGACGGTGTGATAGGCGGTGTGGTCGAGCCCCTGC
Source organism: Xanthomonas vesicatoria ATCC 35937 (assembly GCF_001908725.1). Lineage (NCBI taxonomy): Bacteria > Pseudomonadati > Pseudomonadota > Gammaproteobacteria > Lysobacterales > Lysobacteraceae > Xanthomonas > Xanthomonas vesicatoria. Next base: position 1,921,562 of record NZ_CP018725.1, read on the forward strand.
GCGCTGGCCGGGGACATCCCCAACGCTCCGCAGCACAGCCCAAGCCACAGCCACACAAGGGCCGCCCGCAGCATGCGTGCGCTGCGAACGCAGCTTGCGCGCGCCTGCGTCCCGACCCTTTTCACGCTCCACGTCCCCTCGTCCATGCCGCTGACCATGCGTGTCGGTATGTACCAACAGGCGTTAGCCAATCTATCACCGGGGTTTTCGGGCCGCCCTAGGTGGATTCCCCACAGCTGCCGGTCGGACCATGACACCGGGAGGCATTCAAGTGAACAGTGCGTGGTCGTCATGACCGGTGTGGCCTGGCGCGGCGGCGCCGTGGGTCTTGCCGCCACTGGCACAGACGGGTGCCCCGCGCACGTTGGGCGCAGTCGGCGAAAGCGCCACGCGCTGATGCATTCAGGACGCCGAGTATAAATATAGAACCCGATGGTCTAGTATTGACCGTATGTCCAGCTCGCCCTCCCTCAAGTCCAAGGCCAAGAGCAACGGTCCTGGGCGTCCCAAGGATCTTGGGAAACGTGCCGCCATCCTGGGGGCTGCTCGCGCGCTCTTTATGGAGCAAGGCTATGCCGGTGTCAGCATGGATGGGATCGCCGCGCAGGCCGGTGTCTCCAAGCTCACCGTCTATAGTCACTTTGGCGACAAGGAGAGCCTGTTTTCCGAGGCGATCCGCGCGCAATGCCAGCAGATGATGCCGGACGACCTGTTCGATCATGCTCCCGAAGGGGCGTTGCGCGACCAGTTGATTGAAATCGCCCACGCGTTCTTTGCCATGGTCAGCACCGAGTCGGCCATTTCCACCCACCGCATGATGATGGCGCCCGGCACCGGCGACGTGCATGTGCGCGAAATGTTCTGGGAAGCCGGCCCCAAGCGAACCCAACTGGCATTGGCGGATTTCCTGTCGGCACGTGTGGCCGACGGCCAGCTCGACATCGCCGACCTGGCACGCGCGGCCTCGCAATTCTTCTGCCTGCTCAAGGGCGAGCTGTATGCCTTGATGATGTGCGGCCTGCACGGCCAGCCCACCAGCGCGCAGGTGGATGAGCACATCCAATCCAGCGTGGACTTCTTCTTGAGGGCGTATGCGCCCCGTTGATCGCCCCCCGCCTTTGGTGGCGATGACTTCCGGCACTGCGCCAGCGGCCGGCGCGCAGCGATGCTAGATGCGCCAGTTGCCCCGTGCACCGGTAAAATGCTCGCCCCACCGCGTTGGATAACCGCACCATGACGATCGATTTCACCCAGGCCCGCGAAAAGATGGTCGAACAGCAGATCCGGCCGTGGGACGTGCTGGAGTTGCGCGTACTCGACGTGTTGGCGCGCCTGCCGCGCGAAGCCTTCGTGCCGGAGGCCTACAAGACCTTGGCTTATGTCGACGTGGAAATTCCGCTGTCGGCCGGCCACAAGATGATGAAGCCGGTTGTCGAAGGCCGCATGTTGCAGGCGCTGGATCTGCAGCCAGGCGAAGACGTGCTGGAGATCGGCACCGGCACCGGGTTTTCCACCGCCTGCCTGGCCGCACTGGCGCGCGAAGTGGTCAGCCTGGAAATCGACCCGGCACTGGCCAACGCGGCGCGCGCCAATCTCAATGCCACCGGTCTGGGCAGCAATGTCCGCATCGAAACCGCCGACGTGTTCGGCTGGCAGAGCGAGCGTCGCTTCGATGCCATCTGCGTGACGGGCGCTGTCGATACGCTGCCGACCCAGTGGCTGCAGTGGCTGCGCCCGAACGGCCGGCTGTTTGTGGTTCGCGGTCACGCACCGGTGATGGAAGCGGTCCTGGTGCGTGGCGACGTCAACGCCCCACGCATCGAATCGTTGTTCGAAACCGACCTCGCCTATCTCCAGGGCGCCGCACCGACGCCCCGATTCCAATTCTGATTCCCAAGGAAGCTTCCCCGATGATCCGCCGATCCCTCGCCCTGGCCCTGGCCGCCGCCCTGTCACCGATGGCTGCGCACGCCACCGATCTGCTGCAGGTCTACGAAATGGCCCGCAACGGCGACCCGCAGCTGGCCGTGGCCGAGTCCACGCGGCTGGTGAATCGGGAGGGGGTGGTGCAAGCACGTGCGGCGCTGCTGCCGCAGCTGGACGGTACGGCGGGCTATACGCAGGCGCACCGCAAACTGGACACCATTAACAACTTGAATGAAGGGCGCTCCACCACCAAGCAGCGCCAGTATTCGATCCAGGGTAGCCAGACCATCTTCAATTGGGCGCAATTTGCCAACGTACGTGCGCAGCGCGAAGTCGCGAAGGCCGCCGATTTTACGTTGGAGTCAGCAAACAACGACCTGATCACGCGCACCTCGGCGGCCTATTTCCAGGTGCTGGTGGGCATTGAGTCGCTGGCCGCAGCAGAGACAAACGAGGCAGCCGCCAAGAAGCAGTTCGACTACGCCGACAAGCGTCTTGAAGTGGGCCTGGCGCCGATCACCGACGTACACGAAGCCCGCGCCCAATACGACCAGGCGCGTGCCGACACCATCAACGCACGTAACACGCTCAAGGATTACTACCAGGCGCTGACAGAACTCACCGGCCAGCCGGTGGTGGGCCTGCGTGCGCTACCGGAAGACTTCCGCCCGGAAGTGCCACCGGCCTACAGCAATGTCGATCAATTGGTGACCAGCGCCATTGCCGATAACCCGGCATTGAAAGCGCAGCAGTTGCAGGTCAGCGCGGCAGAGGCACAGGTCAATGCCGCGCGTGCAGGTCATTACCCGACGCTGAGCCTGGGTGCCAACGTTGGCCGTAGCAATAGCTGGGGAGGTCAAGGTGCAGCAGATCAGGCCGCCGGTAATTTCACCACCAACGGCCGCGACATCGATACCGATTCGATCGGCGTGACCTTATCGATCCCGATCTTCGCTGGCGGCGCAACCCAGTCGGCCGTGCGCCAGGCGCTGTCCCGTCGTGACATCCAGCAGGACACCTACGAACAGCAGAAGCGCGCGCTGGACCGCAATACGCGCAATGCCTATCAGACCGTGGTGGCCGGCATCAGCGAAGTGGAAGCACGCCGTCTGGCCGTGGTCTCTGCGCAGGCCGCATACGATGCTTCGCAGGTCGGTCTGGAAGTCGGTACGCGCACCGTGCTGGACGTGGTGCAGAACCAGCGCACGTTGTTCCAGGCGCAATTGAACTACGCGCAGTCGCGCTACACCTTCTTGCAGAACCGCCTGCTGCTGGGCCAAGCCATCGGCAAGCTCGACATCACCGACCTGCAGGACGTGAACCGCCTGCTGTCGCAGGATGCCGAGTCCAAGCTGCAGGGCAGTGGCTCGTTGCAGTAGGACGATCTGAGATGTAACGCAAGAGGCGGGCTTCAGGCCCGCCTTTTTTGTGTGTGACTCGTCAGCCACCGAAAGACAGGTCCGACTGGTTTGGGAGGCGGACTTCGATGCTATGAATGCATGGGTTACAGAACGCGATTGCGGCTTGGCTGCAGGTTTCTTGCCCACCTACCGTCGCGGGACACGCTGCAAGTACGTCCTTGTGAGCCCTTAAGCGGCATCCATGCCGCGTAAGGGCTCGCGACAACGGGCGAGCAAGGAACAGTCGAGATGGTCGGTATTTATGGCTTCATTAAAGCAACCGGCCGACTCTTTTCTTTTGCGGTGTCCTCGCCATTGCGTGATCGTTGGCGACATAGGTGCCGCCAACAGATCAGCAGGGATGGGCTCACGGCGTGTCCCGCGAGCGGTGAGGGAGTCGCGCACTGGACCAACTCGGCTTGGCGCTCTGCCGATGACGCTAACGGCGCCGACAACACGATTGCGCGAACGCCACGTTGTGTCCGTTGCTCAAAGACTGCTCGATGATCTGACTTGAGATGACTGCAACAGGTCGCTGCAATGATGCAGCACGCACTTGGATACATTTTTCAAGACGTCACACCATCACTAACCACTGGCGGCAGGTCCGATGCAATCTGCACCAGCGTGCGGGCGACCGCGCCCTTGCCATTGGCGACCAACGCCAGGCCTGCGGCGGCCATCGCTTCGCGCTGCGCCGGGTCGGCGAGCAAACGTGCGAGATCGCGATGGACGCAGTCGGCGTCCTCGCAGATGGCCACCGCCTCGGCCTCGCGCATGCGCCGGGAGATTTCCGAAAAATTATGCAGATGCGGGCCGGTGACGGCGGGCGTGCCGACCGCCGCAGGTTCGAGCAGATTGTGTCCGCCGATCGGCTGCAGGCTGCCGCCGACGAAAGCGACCTGCGCGCATGCATAAAAGCTCATCAGCTCGCCCAGCGTATCGAGCACGAAGACCTTGTCGTGCGCTTGCGGCCACTGCTGCGCCTTGCGTGTGGCCACGCGCCATCCGCGCTCGCGCGCCAATGCCTCCACCTTTGGAAAGCGCTCTGGATGGCGTGGAGCCCATAGCAACAGCAGGTCGGGAAACTGGGTCAGCAACTGCGCATGGATATCGGCAACGGCTGCCTCTTCGCCCTCATGGGTGCTGGCGGCAATCCAGACCGGGCGGGTTGCCGGCACATGGGTACGGAAATGCGCGACCAGGGCCTGCAATTGGTCGGGGGCGGCGATATCGAATTTGAGATTGCCCAACGCCACCACCTGGTCCGGACGCGCGCCAAGGGTGATGAAGCGCTCTGCATCGTCCTGCGACTGCGCCGCCACACACGTCACCGTGCGCAGCGCGCGGCTGATCAATGGCGCCAGCACGCGGTAGCCGCGCAGCGAGCGCGCCGACAAGCGTGCATTGAGGATATACAGCGGAATCTGGCGGTCGCGGCAGCCAAACAACATGTTCGGCCATAGCTCGGTTTCCAGGATCAGCGCCAGGCGCGGGCGAAAATGTTCAAGAAATCTCCCTACGCTGCCGGGCACGTCGTACGGCAGATACACATGGTCGACCGCATCGCCCCACACCGCGCGGACGCGCTCGGACCCGGTGGGCGTAATGGTGGTGATGACCCAGCGGATATCCGGGCGCTGCGCACGCAAGGCGTTGACCAGCGGCGCGGCCGCATTGACCTCGCCCACCGACACCGCGTGCACCCATACCCGCGGCCGCCCGCAGGCATGCGTGTAAGAGGCGTAGCGCTCGTTCCACCGATTGAAGTATTCGCGCACACGGAAACCGCGCCACACCAGGTGGTACACCGTGACCGGCAACAACAGGTAGAGCAGCGCCGAGTACAGCCCGCGCAACAGCCATTCGATCGGGTCTTTCCGCATCCGTGCAGGATACGGGAGCGCCCGCACGTGCGCATGTGCACGCTGCCCGATGCGCACGATCCCTTAGAATTGGCGCATGTCCGAGTCCGCCAACGTCGCCGTCCGCCCTTCCCTGCGCAACCCCAGGCATTGGCCCATGTTTCTGGGCCTTGCGGTGATGGTGCTGGCCGGGCGTCTGCCCTGGACCCTGCAGCGCGCAATAGGACGTGGCGTGGGCTGGATCGCGATGCGGGTGGCAGGCACACGTCGGCGCGCTGCCGAGGTCAACCTCACACTGTGTTTTCCCGAGCAGGACGATGCCTGGCGGGCGCGACTGCTGCGCGATAGTTTCGATGCGCTGGGCGTGGGCCTGTTCGAGTTCGCGCGCGCGTGGTGGGGCAGCATCGATGCCATTCGCCCGGGCGTGCAGATCGAAGGCCTGGAACATCTGCAGCAGCTGCAGGAACAAAAGCGCGGCGTGTTGCTGGTGTCCGGCCACTTCATGACGCTGGAAATGTGCGGGCGCCTGCTGTGCGACCACGTGCCGCTGGCCGGCATGTACCGCAGGCACCGGAACCCGGTGTTCGAATGGGCGGTCAAGCGCGGCCGCTTGCGCTATGCCACGCACATGTTCGCCAACGAAGACCTGCGCGCCACCATCAAGCACCTCAAGCGCGGCGGTTTCCTGTGGTACGCGCCGGACCAGGACATGCGCGGCAAGGACACCGTGTTCGTGCCGTTCTTCGGGCATCCGGCCTCCACCATCACTGCCACCCATCAGCTGGCACGGCTGACCGGTTGCGCGGTGGTACCGTATTTCCATCGCCGCGAAGGCGGCCGCTACATCCTCAAGATCGCGCCGCCGCTGGCAGGCATTCCGTCGGAGGATGTGATCGCCGATACCGCGCAGGTCAATGCGGCGATCGAGGACATGGTGCGCGAGGCGCCGGATCAATATTTATGGATCCATCGCCGCTTCAAGCGTCAGCCGGGTGGACGCAGCGCGTTCTATCAATGAGCAGTCGCCCCAGGGCGAGCCGCCGATGACGCATTGCGCGGCCACTTTCGATCGCCGGCATGCGCGATCCCATGCAAGCGCATCAGCCCAGCGGCGGCCGATCTGCGTCGTCGTTGAGCAACGCGCCGGCATATAACCCGGCCAGCATCAGACTCAAACCGCCCCAGAAACTGGAATAGAACGCCAGATGCGTATTGAGCGGGAAAACGGTGGCCACCAAAGCGATCATCGCCGGGCGCGCCTGCTCACGCGCGGCCACACTCGAATAGCGCCACGCGCGCCATGCCTGCGCCGCGCCGGCCAGCCAGAGCAGCAAACCGATCACACCGGTTTCGGCCAGGATTTCCAGCACGATCTGATGCGCATGGAACGCCGGGCCATCGCCCCAGGCCGGCGCCTGCGCAGGGGTCGGATTACAGGCCGGATACGCCTGTCGGAACCCGCGCGCGCCCACACCGTTGAGCGGATGCGCGCGGATCATGCACAGCGCCGCGCCCCAGATCTGGCCGCGCCCGGACAAGGCGTGATCTACGCCCTGTTCGCCATTGCCAAATGCCAGGGCGGTGCGCTGGATGCGCTCGCGCGCCTGCGGTGCCACCGCCACCACGCCGCCGGCCAACAGCACGCCGGCCAACGCAGCGGCCAGCAGGCGCCGCCCACCCAGCAGCTGCCAGCCGGACAGCAGCACGATCACGCCGTAGGTGACCCACGAGGCGCGTGACCCTGCCAATACCAGCACCACGCCGACCGCCGCCGCTGCGCCCGCCCAGGCCCAAACAGTGCGCCGCCCCAGCGCCAGCAACAGGAACGGCGACAGGCTGGCCAGGGTCTGCCCGAACTTGAGATTGCACGGCCCCAGCACCCCGCTAAGGCGGTCGACCAGCGCCAGCTCCTGCGGCGTACACAGCCCGTGGCCGCTGATCAGCTGCTTGAGTTGATCCAGCGCGAAGAACAATGGGCTGCTGCCGATGGCGGCCTGCAACAGCGCATCCAGCGTCCACACCCCGCCGATCACCGCCAGGCCGATAAAGGTGCGGCGCCGCCGCTGCGCGTTGGCTACCGCAATCGCGCATAGCCACATGAAAGGCAGATAGCGTAGATCGGTGGCCGACTTGCGCAGCGCGCGACCGACATCGATTGCATCGAACGCGGACAGCATCTGCGGCAGCCAGTACGCAAAGAACAACACGCTGGTCAGCGCCCAGGCCGCGCCACTGAGCAGGCGTGTGCCGCCGCGAAAGCGTGCGTGCAGCAACCGGTAGGCCGCGAACAATGCACCCAGCGACAGCACGGTTTCGGCCAAGCCGGGCGTGGACCACAACGCGACAAACAAGAGCACCCACAGCGGCGCCCAACGCCCGGCATCGGGCGTCAATGCAGGCACGCTTACCGGGGTGTCAACGGCGGAATTCGTCATAGACCTTCAGGGTGGCCGCTTGCATGGCCTGCAACGTATAGGGAAGCACCGCCGGCGGTGTCGGCGGATGCTGCAAAAGGGCAAGCGCCTGAGCGCACAGTGCATCGGCATCGAACGCCGGCACTGCACCGCCAGGCTGCAGCTCGGCGAGCAATTCGCCAACGCCGCCATGCGCCCAGCCCAGGACCGGCCGGCCCACCGACAACGCCTCGACCACGGTACGGCCGAAAGCTTCGGGCTTGCGCGATAGCTGCAACACCAGATCGCTGGCGGCATAGGCGTCGGCGATACGCGCCGTCGGCTCGGTAAACGCGACCGCGTCGGCCACACCCAGCCGGGCTGCCTCGGCCTCCAGCTCGCGCACATACGCCTCGCGTCCGGGTTCGCGCGCACCGGGCAGCCACAGCCAGGCCGGCACGCCGGCCGCGCGCGCATCGGCCAGCAGTTGCAGACCATCGGCATGGCCCTTCAAGCGCGTGCCGCGCCCCGGCAACAGCAGCAGCGGCGCGTCGGAAGGCAGCCCTGGCAGCAGGGACTGCGCCCACTTGCGCGCACGGTGATCTGGATGTAAGCGGCGCGGAAACTGCGCGATGTCGACGCCGCGCGGAATCGTGCGCAGGCGGCCTGGATCGGTCTGCGGGTAATGCGCGCAGACATAGTCCCGCACGGTTTGCGAGACGCAGATGACGCGCTCGCCATAGGTCATGACCGCGCTATAACGGCTGGGCGAGTTGAGCCCGTGCACGGTGGTGACGAAGCGCGGACGCGTGGCGGCAGGCATGCCGCGTAGCGCGTACCAGCCCAGCCAGGCCGGCAGCCGCGAACGCGCATGCACGATGTCCGCGCCGAGTTCGGCAAACAGACGGCGCAGGCCGACCACATGACGCAGGGTCAACAGCGACTTGCGGCCAATGTCCAACGTGAGGTGTTCGCCACCCGCCTCCAGCAACGGCTGGACCAGGCGACCGCCGGCCGACACCACCACGGCACGATGGCCGGCGCGCACCAGCGCGGCGGTGATTTCAAGGGTGGAGCGTTCCACGCCGCCGGACTGCAGCGCCGGCAGCAGTTGCACCACGGTCAGGCGGTGCATCCGGCCAGGATCAGTCGGCAAGCACGAACAAGGCGCCGCAATACGGGCACTTGGCTTCGCCGTTGGGTTCGTCTTCGATCGGCAGGTACACGCGCGGATGCGAGTTCCACAGCGCCATCTGCGGTGTCGGGCAGCTCAGCGGCAGGTCTGCCCGCTGCACGGTGTAACGCTTTTCGGCATTGGCGGGCGCGGTGGCGGTCTGGCTCATGGCAGTGCGATCGGGAAACGAAGACAGAACCCGGATTCTAGCAGCCTGCCTGCATGCGCAGGGCGGCGCAGTGGGGAGCGCGTGCGATTTGCAGCCCGGAGGGCGGCGCGGGTCACGCGGAGAACCGGTCGTTGCCGGACCATGCGTGCCATTCGCAGTTGGCCGACGGGAGGTACAGGGCTGGGAGCACTGACACAACGCAACATGGGGTGCAGCTCGGAGACGGCTGCCCGACGCGTGAGACCTCCACGGCACTGATCGATTCCGCATACCGGCGCGCTTGTTGCCGGCCGCCAAAGCCGCGATGGCCGCTTCGTCGATGCACGGCAGAACGCCATGCCAGTCATGGACTCGTCACCCATGCCGTGATGCCTTTCCGCCGCAACCCGAAGTTATCAAGACGTGTCGCGTTCACTGTGAGCTGTCATCACCGCGTGCGCGTGGAGGTGAGTGTGCACACGCAGAACCCGCAAGCTCGGTGCGTGGACGACCCTCGCTCCCCGTATGCCAGCCACACACCACTCAGTGCACAGCTCGCTTGCGTGTGCTCGGTGTTTTGTCCACGATCGGCCGGCACCGGAATCTGCGCGATCGACCAGCACGCATCCATCGCGGCAACCGCTGGCAGTGCGCCGCTGCACCCGAGCCGCGCACCGATGGCGATGCAACGCTGGTATTGGTCCGCCACCAAGGAGACACCATCACGTGAGTCTGTCGGTCGTTGTGCGGCGTTTGCCGTTGGTTGTTGCACTGATCATCGCCCCTGCACACGCAAGTGCAGCAAGCGGGTTTGCCAGTTCGTTCGAGCGAGGACAACCCATGCCGGTCGGCGGGATGACTGCCGATGTGCGGATCGCAGTCGGCAACGGCCCTGCTTCACCCTACGCGGCCAAGCCCAACGCCGGTTACAGCGGGGTGCATGCGCTGCGTTACGACAGCAGCGGCACTGGTGGAAAACGCATCTTGTTTGTCACCGACCTCGTGATCGATGCACAGACCCGCCTGACGTGGCTGGTGCTTCCGGAAAGCGTCGGCACCGATCATGTTGCCTCGACCTACGTGTCGCTGGATCTGGTCTTCGACGATGGCACGCGGTTGTCCGCCACGTCGGCGCGGGATCAGCACGGCGTGGCGATGGGCGCAGATGCGCAGGGGCAATCGAAGACCTTGTATCCGCAGCAGTGGGCGCGCAAGGACGTACGGCTGGGCGAGGTGGCTGGCTTGCGTGGGCGCCGCGTGCGTGCGATCGAGCTGGACCTCGCACCGCCTGCGGGCGCAACAGCTGCCGGCTGGATCGACGACATCGCGCTGGGCGATGCACCGCTGCTGACGCCGGCACGCCCATCGGACTGGGTCTTGACCACGCGCGGCACGCACTCCAATGGCACCTTCTCGCGCGGCAATAATTTCCCGGCAACAGCGGTGCCGCACGGATTCAACTTCTGGACGCCGGTGACCGATGCCGGAACGCTGACCTGGCTGTATCGATGGAACGAGCAAAACGATGCCGACAACCGGCCGCGCCTGCAGGCGCTGGCGCTGAGTCATCAGCCCAGTCCGTGGATGGGCGACCGCCAGACCTTTCAGGTCATGCCCTCGCTCGGCGCGGGCGTGCCCGAAGCCGATCGCAGCAAACGTGCGCTGGCGTTTTCGCCTGCCAATGAAGTCGCGCGCCCGTACCGCTACGCGGTGCAGTTCGACAATGGCCTGCACGCCGATATCGCCCCGACCGATCACGCCGCGCTGTTCCGCTTTCGCTTCCCGGATCACGATGACGCCAACCTGCTATTCGACAATGTGGATGCGCGCGGTGGGCTACGCCTGGATGCCGCGACGCAGACGCTGTCCGGTTACACCGATGTGCGCAGCGGGCTGTCGACCGGGGCAACGCGCATGTATGTGTATGCCAGTTTCGACCGGCCGTGGACGGCCAGTGGCCGCATCGATACCGGGCGGCCCACCGGGTGGATCAAGTTCGATGCAGGCGATGCGCGTCAGGTGCAGATGCGCATCGCCACCTCGCTGATCTCGCTGGAGCAGGCCAGACACAATCTGGCATTGGAAATCGCACCGCAGGCATCCTTCGAGCAGATCGCCGCACAGGCGCAGGATGCGTGGGATGCGTTGCTGGGGCGGTTCGAGGTGCCCGATGCGACCGCCGACCAGAAGAGCACGCTGTATTCCAATCTGTATCGGCTGCATCTGTACCCGAACTCCGCGCATGAAAACGCAGGCAGTGCCGATGCGCCCGACTGGCGTTATGCAAGCCAGAACAGCTGGTCGGACGACAACGCCGACGGCAGCGCGGTGCGTAGTTTTGCACCGGTCCGCGATGGGCGGGTGTACGTCAACAATGGGCTATGGGACACCTTCCGCACCGCGTGGCCAGCGTATGCGCTCTTTGCACCAGACGACGCCGGCAGGTTTGTGCAGGGCTTTATCGAACAAGCGCGTGCCGGAGGCTGGATTGCGCGTTGGTCTTCGCCCGGCTACGCCGACTTGATGGTCGGCACCAGTTCCGATGTGGCGTTTGCCGATGCCTGGCTCAAGGGCGTGCAGGGCTTCGACCCGGCCGAGGCATACTCCGCTGCGCTCAAGAACGCGACCGTGGTGGCGCCGGATCGCCACGTTGGCCGCAAGGGCATGGCGCGCTCGACCTTCCACGGCTACGCCGATACCGATACGCACGAAGGCATGTCCTGGTCGCTGGAAGGCGCGCTCAACGACTTCGGTATCGCCAACATGGCCGATGAGTTAGCCAGACAAGCGACCGCCGCGGACGAGCGCGAGCGGTATGCAACAGAAGCGATGTATTTCCGGCAGCGCGCGGCGGGGTATCGCGCGTTGTTCGATCCGGCGATCGGCTTTTTTCAAGGGCGAAACGCCGATGGAAGCTGGCGTGTGGACAAGGCGCATTACGACCCACGCGTGTGGGGCAATGACTACACCGAATCCAGCGGCTGGACGTTTGCTTTCACCGCACCGCACGACGGCGAAGGGTTGGCCACGCTGTATGGCGGGCGCGCCGCATTGGCCGCCAAACTGGATACATTCTTCGCCACGCCAGAAACCGGGGCGGCGGCGTTTGCCGGATCGTACGGCGACACCATCCATGAAATGACCGAGGCGCGCGACGTGCGCATGGGCATGTATGCGCACAGCAATCAGCCAGCGCACCATATCCCGTGGATGTACCTGTTCGCTGGGCAACCATGGAAGACCCAGCAGCTGACGCGCGAGATTCTGTCGCGGTTGTATCTGGGAAGCGAGATCGGCCAGGGCTACCCCGGCGACGAGGACAACGGCGAGATGTCGGCGTGGTATGTGTTCGCGGCACTGGGGCTGTATCCGTTACGCATGGGCGCACCGGAGTATGTGATCGGCTCGCCGCTGTTCAAGCATGCGCGGGTGCGCTTGCCCGATGGCGGCACCTTGGTTGTCAATGCACCCCAGAATTCGCCGCAGAATGTGTACGTGCAGTCGCTCAAGCTCAACGGCAAGCCGTGGCACAAGACCTGGTTGGCGCATGCAGACATCGCCAACGGCGCGACGCTGGAGTTCGTGATGGGCCCGGCGCCGTCGCGCTGGGGAAGTGGGCCGAACGATGTGCCACCGTCATTGACGCCGGCCGGTCAGCGCCCTGCTCCGCTGCACGATCTACTTGGTGCCACCGCGCGCATCGCCTTGGACGATGGTCGTGATATCGCGGCGCTGCATGATGACGACGCCGGCACCGTCAGTGCGGTCGCCAACGCGTCGACGTTGACGCTGAGTGGACTGGAAGCTGGTACGCCGACGCTGTACACCTTGACCAATGGCAGTGCGGCGATGTCTGCAGCTGGCTGGACGTTGGAAGCACGCAGCGCAGGTGGAGCATGGCGCGTGGTCGATCAGCGCAGTGGCGAGCGTTTTCAGTGGCCGTTGCAGACGCGCCCGTTTCGCATTGCGACGCCCGGTAACTATGTGGATTACCGGCTACGACTGACGCTGCCTGCGCGTGCGCAGGTGGCGGAAATCGAGATCCTGGGTGGCGCGCCGGATGCGCGGTGACGCGAGATGGTGAGTGCCGTGATGGCTTTGACTGACGATGGAGCGCAAGACCTTGTCGGTGATCGTTTGCGCCTGGCAATGCTGATGCGCTGCTGAGGGCGGGCGGCACCCTCACCCCAACCCCTCTCCCGGTGGGAGAGGGGCTTTCAGGCAGTGACTGCACGCGAACTCAGTCGTTACCCTTTTCAGCTGCCGCCTTTTCCGCATCACGTTGCCTGCGGATCTGTGCATCCACCGCCGCGATGGCGGTCATGTTCATCACCCGGCGCGAGGTAGCGCTGGTGGTGAGGATGTGCACCGGCTTGGAGATACCCATCAGGATCGGACCGATCGCCACGCCGTCGGTGAACACGCGCACCAGGTTGTAGGCGATGTTGGCCGCCTCCAGGTTCGGCAGCACGAACAGGTTGGCGCGCCCCTTGAGCGTGCTGTTGGGCATGATCTGCTTGCGCAACGCTTCGTCCCAGGCGGTGTCGCCCTGCATTTCGCCATCGATGTTGAGCTCGGGCTTGCGCTTGAGCAGCGCTTCGCGCACCTGGCGCATCTTCAGCGCATCGCGCGAATCGTGGCTGCCGAAATTGGAGTGCGACAGCAGCGCGATATTGGGCTCGATGCCGAACAGCTTGAGGCGATACGCCGCCTGCAACGTGGCTTCCACCACCTGCTCCACCGTCGGGTCTTCCTGCACGTGCGTGTCCAGGAAGAAGAACACGCCCAGCTGGTTGATCACACCGGTCATCGCCGAAGTGGAACTTACCCGTGGCTCCAACGGAATCACGCTGCGGGCGTAGCCCAGCTTCTTGTGGAAGCGGCCGACCACGCCGGACAGCATCGCGTCGGCCTCTCCGCGCGCCACCATGACGGCGGCAATCAATGTCGGACGCGAGCGCATCAGCTCCTTGGCCGCGGTGACGGTCACGCCGCGACGCTCGGTGAGCGCGTGGTAGTACTGCCAGTAATCGTTGAAGCGGGGGTCGTCGAGGATGTTGGTGATCTCGAAGTCCACACCGGCGGTCAGGCGCAGGCCCATGCGTTCGATACGCGCTTCGATGACGTCAGGGCGGCCGATCAGGATCGGGAAGGCCAGGCCTTCGTCGACCACGTTCTGTACCGCGCGCAGCACCACTTCTTCTTCGCCTTCGGCATACACCACGCGCTGCTTGTCGGCGCGCGCGCGGTCGTAGACCGGCTTCATCATCAGGCTGGTGCGGTAGACGAACTGGCCGAGCTTGTCGCGGTAGGCTTCCATGTCGGCGATCGGGCGCGTGGCCACGCCCGAATCCATTGCCGCCTGCGCAACTGCCGACGACAACTCCACCAGCAGGCGCGGGTCCAGCGGACGCGGAATCAGATAGTCCGGACCGAAGCTCGGGGTTTCGCCGCCATAGGCCGCGCCCAGGTCGGAAGCCTCGCGTCGTGCCATCGCCGCGATTGCCTTGACGCAGGCGATCTTCATTTCTTCGTTGATGCCGGTGGCGCCCACGTCCAGCGCGCCGCGGAACAAGTACGGGAAGCACAGCACGTTGTTGATCTGGTTCGGGTAGTCCGAGCGGCCGGTGCCGATGATGCAATCCGGACGCACCGCCTTGGCCGCTTCCGGGGTGATTTCCGGATTGGGATTGGCCAGCGCGAAGATCACCGGCTGGCGCGCCATCGTGGCGACCATTTCCGGTTTGAGGATGCCGGCAGCCGACAGGCCCAGGAAGATATCGGCGCCTTCAACGATTTCAGCCAGGGTGCGCTTGTCGGTGTCGCGCGCGTAGCGCTGCTTGTCCGGGTCCAGGTCGGTGCGGCCGGTGTGGATCACCCCGTCGCGGTCCAGCGCCAGGATGTTCTCCGGCTTCAGGCCCAGCGAGACCAGCATATTGACGCAGGAGATGCCGGCCGCGCCCATGCCGGTGGTGGCCAGCTTGACCTCTTCGATCTTCTTGCCGGTGACCACCAGCGCATTGAGCACGGCGGCGCCGACGATGATCGCGGTGCCGTGCTGGTCGTCATGGAACACCGGGATGTTCATGCGCTCGCGCAGCTTGCGCTCGACGATGAAGCACTCCGGCGCCTTGATGTCTTCCAGGTTGATGCCGCCGAAGGTCGGCTCCAGGCTGGCGATGATGTCGACCAACTTGTCCGGGTCGTTCTCGTTGATCTCGATGTCGAACACATCGATGCCGGCGAACTTCTGGAACAGCACGCCCTTGCCTTCCATCACCGGCTTGGACGCCAGCGGTCCGATGTTGCCCAGGCCAAGCACTGCGGTGCCATTGGTGATCACCGCCACCAGGTTGCCGCGGGCGGTGAGCTCGCTGGCCTGGGTGGCGTCCTCGACGATGGCCTCGCAGGCGAACGCCACGCCTGGCGAATACGCCAGCGACAGGTCGCGCTGGGTCAGCATCGGCTTGGTCGCGGTGACCTTGATCTTGCCGGCCGGCTGCTGGCGGTGGTAGTCGAGGGCGGCCTGTTTGAAGTCGTCGTTGGACATCGGCTGTGTGGGTCTCGAAGGCGCAGGAGGGCTGAATTCTACCCTCCTGCCTGAACAAGGGCCTGTCGCGCAGCTGTCAGCGCGGCAGGGAAATCGCAGGCTGCGGCGCCTCGTGCGCCGATGCCGCGCTCGCGGTCAACGCAGAACGGCCCTGCACCCCGCCGGCATGACCGACGGAATACAGGGCCGTAGGAAACATCAGCGCAGGCTGGCCGGCGCAGCGCCCGGTGCACCCACCGGCGCCTGCAGCGGCGGCTCCCCGCCATCCAGCACCAGCGTGAGGCGGTCGCGATCCAGCGCATTTTCCCAACGCGAGACCACCACGGTGGCGACCGCATTGCCGATGAAGTTGGTTAGCGAGCGGCACTCGCTCATGAAGCGGTCTACGCCCAAGATCAGCGCCATGCCGGCCACCGGCACTTCCGGCACCACGGCCAACGTGGCAGCCAGGGTGATGAAGCCGGCACCGGTAACGCCCGCAGCGCCCTTGGAGCTGAGCATGGCCACCGCCAGCAGCGCGATCTGGTGACCCAGGGTCAGCTCGGTGTTGGTGGCCTGGGCGATGAACAGCGCTGCCAGGGTCATGTAGATGTTGGTGCCATCCAGGTTGAACGAATAACCGGTCGGCACCACCAGACCCACCACCGACTTCTCGCAGCCGGCCTTTTCCATCTTTTCCATCAGCGACGGCAGCGCCGATTCCGACGAGGACGTGCCCAGCACCAACAGCAATTCGGCCTTGAGGTAACGGATCAGCTTGAGTACCGAAAACCCGCACAGCCGGCACACCACGCCCAGGATCACCAGCACGAACAGCAACGAAGTCAGGTAAAACGAGCCCACCAGCCAGGCCAGGTTGACCAGCGATTCCACCCCGTACTTGCCGATGGTGAAGGCGATTGCGCCGAACGCACCGATCGGCGCGGCGCGCATCAGGATGTGGACCAGCTTGAACACCGGAGCGATCAGGGCTTCCAGCAGGTTCAGCACCGGCTTGCCGCGTTCGCCCACCAGCGCCAGCGACACGCCGAACAACACCGCCACGAACAGCACCTGCAGGATGTTCGGCCCGGTCAACTTGCCGTTGACGATCTGGTCGCCGGTGAAGGCGCCGATCAGCGAGTTGGGGATGATGTCCATCAGGAAGCCGACCAGGGTCAGGTCATGCGACTTCTCGACATAGCTCTTGACCGCGCTCTGGTCCAGGTCGGCAGGATTGATGTTCATGCCGGCGCCGGGCTGCACCACGTGCGCCACGATCAGACCCACCACCAGGGCCAGCGTGGAGAAGAACAGGAAGTAGGCCATTGCCTTGCCGAACACCCGTCCCACCGTCTTGAGGTGGGTCATGCCGGCGATACCGGTGACGATGGTCAGGAAGATCACCGGGGCGATGATCATCTTCACCAGCTTGATGAAGGCATCGCCCAGCGGCTTGAGGCTTTCGGCAAAGGCCGGCTCGAAATGGCCCAGCAGGGCACCAAGAACGATCGCCACCACCACCTGGAAGTACAGTTGACGATAGAAGGGCACGGGCGCCGGCATCGGTCCGACAGGCTTGCTGATGTGCATGACACCACTCCGGGGGAACTGGAGGGCGCCTGAGCAGGCACCCGGTGCGGGCATTCTGGCCGCACGTCACAGCTTGGGCCGATAACCCATTGGTACTACGCACTGTCCGTGGGCTGAACGTCGCCTTACACTTCAGCCGCGCCGCCACCGGCCGTTAATTGCGTTTAACGCAGACACCGATTCCTGTGCAGTTGGCCATCCGGACCCTGCGCGTTTCATGAAGCTGTTCAGTGCACCTGCCACGGCAGGACGCCCGGCCCTTCCATCCATCCTCGCCGAAGATCATTCCTATGCGCCTCAATCCGCTCGTCCTCGCGTTGGCCATCGCCGCCGCGCCCGCCGCCGCCAATGCCGCCACCTCGATCGAGAACTGGCCTACCAAGTACACCTTCGGTGACGGCACCGAAATCGGCCTGACCGGCAACTACGCCTACGACGACAACAACTTCTCCGGCGACGACCGCCTGGAAGACCGCACCGATTTCCGCCGCAAGGAATTCGGCGCCACCCTCAAGAAAAAGGGCGTCTATGACGCCATGGTCTATTTCGACTTCGAAGCCAAACTGTGGCTGGACGTGTTCTACCGCTTCGAAACCAAGGCGCTGCTGGGCCAGGACTACGGCCGCGTGCGCCTGGGCTACATGAAGGTGCCGGTGGGTCTTGAGGCGGTGCAGAGCTCGCGTGCGGGCAGCTTCATGGAACTGGGCCTGCCGGTGCAGGCAGTGTTCCAGGGCCGTCGGACCGGCGTGGAATGGACCCTGGAGCGCCAGCAGTACTTGTTGCAGGCCGGCGCTTACGGTGGCAAGGACCTGCAGGGCGACAACCCGGGCACCACCCAGGCCGTGCATGCCGCCTGGACCCCGTTTAAGGCCGAAGGCAACGTGCTGCACCTGGGCCTGGCCGGCTCGGTGGAAAACCCGCGCGGTTTCAGTGATGGCCGCGGCGTGTCGTTCAGCCCGCGCGTGCGCCTGCGCGCCCGCCCGGAAGCCGGCCTCACCGACGTGCGCCTGATCGACACCGGCACCATCCTCGATGTGGACCACGTGATCCGCACCGGCGTGGAAGGAGTCTGGATCCACGGCCCGTTCTCGCTGCAGAGCGAAGCGCTGCGCGCGGAAGTGGCGCGCAATGCCGGCCAGCCGCACTTCATCGCCCAGGGCCAGTACGTCTACGGCACCTGGTCGCTGACCGGCGAGTCGCGCACCTATGCCGGCGGCGTACCGGGCAACATCAAGCCGGCACACGACTATGGCGCGGTGGAGCTGACCGCGCGCTACAGCCGCCTGAACCTGGAAGACAACAACGTCCATGGCGGCCGTCAGCACGACACCACCATCGGCGCCAACTGGTACCTCACCAGCCACTTCAAGATGCAGGCCAACTACAGCTGGGTGGATTCTTCGCGCAACGGCGTGCATGAAACGCCGCATGTGATGGAACTACGCGCGCAGGTGCAGTTCTAAAAGACGCTGCAGCGCTCCAGCGCGCGGGCAACGCACTACCGCGCACTGAGGTCGCCCACGGACAGCTGTCGTCGCAACGGCAGCCGGCGTTTCGATACGGCCGCACCGGTCACGGGTGCGGCCGTTGTCGTTTGGCGCAGCGAGCAGACCTACTCTGCTCGCTGCCGGGCGGGCGCAGCCGGTGCGCGGTGCGCGGTGCGGTGCTGTAGCACGCGTACGCTACGTTTCCTCCGCGACGCACACACGCCCTAGGACTGCTGACTACGCTTGCTAGCCGATCACAAGGCGGCCCGCGCACTGTCAGGAGATGGCTGCGCGTGCAGGAGCGGAACGCCATACTTGACGGCATGTATGCCTCGCAACGCCGCCGCCTGCTGCTTACCCTGGTCATCGTGCTGGGCGGGATGGTGGTGGCCATGCTGCCGGCCGGGCACTTCGTCGAACAGAATGCGCTGCGCGAGGAGAGCACCACCGTGCGTCGGCAGTTGCGTCTGTATGCGCAAGCGCTGCAGCAACGCATCGACCGCTATCGCACGCTGCCGCAGATTCTGGCACTGGATCCGGAGTTGCGCGCGGCAGTCGCCGGCCCGCTATCCCCTGCACAGGTGCAGCAACTCAACCTCAAACTCGAACGTGCCAACAACGTCACCCAGTCGTCCACGCTGACCCTGATCGACCGCAGCGGCATTGCGCTGGCGGCCAGCAACTGGCGCGCGGCGCGCAGCAATGTCGGCATGGATTACGCCTTCCGCCCGTATTACCAACAGGCGCTGGCCACCGGCAGCGGCAGTTTTTACGGCATCGGCATGACCACCAGCGAGCCGGGCTATTTCCTGTCGCAGGCCATCGTCGATGATGCCGGCCAGGTGCAGGGCGTGGTGGTGATCAAGATCGCGCTGGCCGCATTGGAGCGCGAATGGCTGCAGACGCCGGACATCGTGCTGGCCTCCGATGCGCACGGCGTGGTGTTTCTGGCCAGCCGCGCCAGCTGGCGCTACCGCATGCTGGCGCCGCTCACCCCGCGCGACCGCACCGAGTTGCAGACTACCCGCCAGTACGCCAATCAGGGGCTGCTGCCGTTGCGTCGGCGGTTGATCGAACAGACCGGCAACGGCGGCGTGCTGGCCGAGGTGCGCGACCCGCCGCTCGGCGCACCAGTGCTGTGGCAGACGCTGGAAGTGCCCGAGAGTGGCTGGCGCCTGCATCTGCTGCACGACACCCGCGCCAGCGCCGCCGCCGGGCGCGCCGCCGCCATCGCCGCCGCAGGCGCATGGCTGGCGCTGGCGTTGCTGTGGTTGTTCGTGCAGCAACGGCGTCGGCTGTCGGCGTTGCGTCAGCGCAGCCGGCATGAGCTGGAAACCCTGCTACAACAACATGCCGAAGAACTGCGCACCGCCCAGGATGGCGTGGTCACGGCCGCGCAGCAGTCCAACGCAGGCCTGAGCCGCAGCCTGGAACATCTGCCGCAAGGCGTGGTGGTGATCGACGAGGCGCTCAACCTGGTGGCGTGGAACTCGCGCTATGTGGAACTGTTCCGTTTCCCACCGGAGTTGCTCAAGATCGGCCGGCCGATTGAGGACCTGTTCCGCTTCAATGCCCGCCGCGGGCTGCTGGGGCCGGGGCCGATCGAAGCGGCCATCGAGCGACGGCTGAACCACCTGCGCAGCGGCAAGCCGCACATGCGTGAAAGCGAGAAGGAAGACGGCACGGTGCTGGAGATTCGCGGCAATCCGCTGCCCGACGGCGGGTTTGTCACCAGCTACGCCGACATCACCAGCTACAAGAACGCCGCGCGCGAACTGCGCTCGCTGGCCGATGCGCTGGAGCATCGCGTGGCCGAGCGCACCCGCGACCTGGCTGCCGCCAAACGCGAGGCCGAAAGCGCCAACCGCTACAAGACCCGCTTTGTCGCCTCGGCCGTGCACGACCTGCTGCAGCCGCTCAATGCCGCGCGCATGTTCGTCTCGGTCCTGCGCGGGCAGGTGCGCGAGCCCGGCAGCGCGCGCGTGGTCGACAACATCGATGGCGCCCTGGCCGCGCAGGACGCCATCCTCAACAGCCTGCTCGACATCTCGCGCCTGGAAGCCGGCAGCCTGAAGACACAGGTGCGCGACTTCGCACTGGCTCCGTTGCTGGAAACGCTGGCGCGCGAGTTCGGCATCCTGGCCGAAGACCGCGGGCTGGTGCTGGAGTGGGTGCCGACATCGGTAGTGGTGCTGAGCGACGAAACCCTGCTGCGCCGCATCCTGCAGAACTTTCTGTCCAACGCGATCCGTTACACCCCGCGCGGACGCGTGCTGATCGGCTGCCGTCGGCGTGGCGGCTGGTTGCGTATCGAAGTGCACGACCAGGGCCCCGGCATTCCGGACGCGTTGCAGCACGAAATCTTCGAAGAATTCCGCCGCCTGGACGATGGCGTGGCCAATGACCGCGGCGCGGGCCTGGGGCTGGCGATTGTCGAACGTATCGGCCGCCTGCTGGGCCACCGCATCGGCCTGCGTTCAACGCTGGGCAGCGGCAGCGTGTTTTCGGTCACCTTGCCATTGGGCGAACGCGCTGCCATCGCCACGCAGTTGCCGCCGCCCACCGCAACCGCCGAACACGGCAACGAACCCATCCTGCACGGCTGCCGGGTCTGGTGCGTAGACGACGACCCACGTGTTTGCGAGGCCACCCGCGCGCTGCTGGAACGTTGGGAATGCCGCGTGGATTTTTCCGGCGGCCCCGACGAAGCGCTGGCCAGCGCCAGCGCCGATGACGCACCGGAACTGCTGCTGCTGGATGTGCGCATGGGCGCGCACTACGGCCCGATGCTGCTGCCGCAACTGGTAGGCCGCTGGCAACATGAGCCCCGCATCATCCTGGTCACCGCAGAGCCCGACCCGGCGCTGCGCGAGCATGCACAGGAACTAGGCTGGGGCTTTCTGTCCAAGCCGGTGCGCCCGCCGGCGTTGCGTGCCCTGATGACACAGATGCTGTTGCGGCGCGGGTGAACTGCGCCGTCGCGCAGCATCGACAGGCAACAAAGGGCTGCGCTGGGTGTGTCGCGACGCTTCCGGCCTGCTTGCCGCCGAGAGGCCGAATGATGGCGCGCCGTACTGCACGCGTCCCATGCGGCGATTTCCTGGCCCTGCATGGTCCGGCGAGTTTCGCCGGATCGTTTCAGCGTACCGAAGTGCGTGCTGCCTCAAGCGCGCGTTGGCGATGGCGCTAGAGTACTTGCGTCCATTGCTGCACACGTCTGCATCGTACACAGCTCACCTGCCGATTTTTCTCCGCCCCCAGAAAGTTGTGGAGTCCTCATGTTCAGGCCTGCCTCGGTGATATTGACCGCGTTGCTTGCCGCAGGTTGCGCAGCGGAGATGCCCGTGCAGGCGTCCACACCATCGGCGACCGTGCCGCCCTCCGGCCCGGTGCGCGCGGACATGGACCCGTACACCTTGCAGACCCTGGACCGCGTGCTGCACCAGGCATCCAAGCATCGCGGCATGAGTCCGGGGCATCTGATCAAGCTGCTCTCGGCAGAATTTCTCGGCACGCCGTATCAGGCCAACATGCTGCAGGGCTCGGCCACCGTGCCGGAGCGGCTGATCATCGACTTCAGGGGCCTGGATTGCTTCACCTATCTGGACTATGTCGAAGCGGCGCGCCACGCCCATTCGCAGCAGGACTTCGTCGATCGCGTGGTCCTCACCCGCTACGTCGATGGCGTCATCGGCTTCACCTCGCGCAAGCACTTCTTTTCGGACTGGGTCGCACGTCCCTACCAGCTTGCCGACGACATCACCGCAACGCTCAGCCCCAGGGCCGTGAGCGTGGACAAGACACTCAATCTCAAGGCCGATGGCAGCAACTATCTGCCGGGATTGCCGCTGGTGCAGCGGTCCATCACCTACATCCCCGCCGTCAATGTGGACAGCACGGTGGTCCGACAACTGCGCACCGGCGACTATGTGGGCAGGTACTCGCCGGCGCCCGGGCTGGATGTCAGCCATGTCGGCATCTTCGTCATGACCGACCGGGGCCCGGTGTTACGCAATGCCTCATCGCGCCCGGAAAACGAAAAGGTCGTGGACTCGCCGTTCATGGAGTACGTTGCCCGCACGCAGGGCATCGTCGTCTACAGGGCCAGACCCTGATCCCGGTCGCCATGCGGGCAACCGCCAGTCCGGCGGCAAGCATCGTCTCGGTCCGCTCCGCTGGTGCATTGCCGGAGCCACACTGTGTCGATGGGCGTGGGCGAGCCCTCACCCATCTCCCGCTGCAGCGCGCACTGGGTGAGCGTGCGATGCCAACGCAGCGTGCGGATCTGCACGATCGCCGCTGAGCGATCGCGTGGAGGTCGGTGCGACGCCGGCACTCGCGCACCCAACCGGTAGCGTGCCAGGCACCCGGGCGACTGCACCTGCTACACTATCGAGAACGATTCCCATTTGACTTTGCGTCACGGAGCATGTCACGTGCGCCGTCAGCGCCCTGGAGCTCTTACTCGATGAAGCTTTCCGCCCATGGATCGGCCGGCATGCCGTTCGTTGCCACCCTCTGCCTGTTCGCCTCCGCCACCGCTTCGGCCCAATCGGATGTCACCGATACGCTGGATACGGTGGTGGTGGCCGCCTCGCGCTCCAACATGACCGTGGCCGAATCGCCGCAAACGGTGTTGATCATCGACAAGGCGCAGATCCAGCAGCAGCTGACCATCTCTAGCAACTCCTCCGACGTGCTGGCCAACCTGATTCCGTCGTACACGCCCAGCCGCGGCAAGATGAATGGCAGCGGCGAAACGCTGCGCGGGCGTACGCCGTTGATCCTGATCGACGGCGTGCCGCAGTCCAATCCGATCCGTCCCACCGGACGCGAGGCGCACACCATCGATTACTCGATGGTCGAGCGGATCGAGGTGATCCAGGGCGCCAACGCCATCAACGGGCTGGGCGCCACCGGCGGCACCATCAACATCATCACCCGGCGCCCGCGCGACGGTGAGCTCAACCAGCACGTCGATGTGCAGGCCACCGCGCCCACCGCGCAAACGCGTGCGGAAACCACAAGCGTTGAGACCCGCTACCGCGTGGACGGCCGCACAGACAAGCTCGATTACCTGTTCTCGGCCAGCTACAGCGATCAAGGCCTTTACGTAGATGGACAAGGCCGGCCGATCGGCGCCGACAACACTCAGGGCGACCTGATGACCTCCAAGAGCTACGACGTGCTGGCCAAGCTCGGTTACGCGCTCACCGATGCGCAGCGCCTGAGTGTCAGCGTCAACCGCTACCGCATCAAGAACGACAACGACTACATCGGCATCGCCGGCAACCGTACGCAAGGCCTCCCCACCACCTCGGTGCGTGGCACCCCACAAGGCACTGCGCCGTGGAACGATGTCTTGACCTCCAGCCTGTCGTACAGCCACGACGATCTGGCTGGCATGCAGCTGAGTGCGATGGTGTTCAACCAGGAATTCGAAGGGCTGTTCGGCGCCGATAATTCGTCCACGTTCCAGGACCCGCGTATCGCACCGGTCGGCACGCTGTACGACCAATCGCGGTCGGTCGCCTCCAAGTGGGGCAGCAAGGTCAGCCTGACCAAGGACGACCTGCTCGACAGCCGGATCAAGCTCACCGGCGGCATCGACCTGCTGGCAGATACCGGCAAGCAGGATCTCTACGGCACCGGTCGCACCTACGTGCCGGAGTCGGACTATCGCAACCTCTCGCTGTTCGTTCAAGGCGAATACAAACTGCTGCCCACGCTGACCTTGCATGCCGGCATACGCCGCGAAGAGGCCGAGCTGAAGATCGACAGCTACCAGAGCTTGTGGCGCTACAACCGCGTCGATGTCGAAGGCGGCACGCTCGATTTCAACCAGACCCTCTACAACGCCGGCCTGGTCTACACACCGGTCGAAGGGGTGAGTTTCTTCACCAGCTATTCCGAAGGCTTCGGCATGCCGGATGTGGGCAGGGTGCTGCGTGCGATCAACACGCCCGGCACGCGCGTGGCCAGCCTGAGCACGCTGGAACCGATCCTGACCAAGAGCGTAGAAGCCGGCACCCGCCTCACACGCGGCGCGTTCGATGCCGACCTGAGCTACTTCCAGTCCAACTCGGATCTGGGTACGCGCGTGGTACCGATCAATGGCGCCTTCATGATGAGCCGCGAAAAAACCCGCGTGCAGGGCGTGGACGCCAGCCTGGGGTATCGCCTGGATGCTGCGCATCGCCTGCGCCTGGCCTATGCATACACGCGCGGCCGCTACGACAGCGACAACGATGGCCAACTGGATGCGCGCCTGGATGGGCTCAACGTGGCGCCCAATCGCGTGATCGCCTCATGGTCGGCGCAGTGGACGCCAAAGCTGTCGTCGTTCGTGCAGGCCCAGCATGCCTTCAGCCAATCCTTCGACGAAGCGGACAAGCGCTTCAGCGGGTACACGCTGGTCGATGCAACCTTCAACTACTCACTACCGCGCGGTGCCTTGCGGATGGGCGTGTCCAACCTGTTCGACAAGCAGTACATCACCTACTACTCGCAATCGGCCCTGGTCGAGCCGCTACGCTATTTCGCCGGCCGTGGCCGCACGCTGACGCTGGGATATTCGCTGGATTTTTGATGAGGTGGCCGTCGCCAGCAGCACGCTTGCGCGGGGAGCAATGCGCAAGCGTGCCGCGGTGGCGGTGATCCCCGTTTTGCTTGAGTTCGCTGCCGGATGATCGTGAGGCATCGTCGGTGTCGTTTCCGCAGCCCGGCCCACATGCATGCAGAGGCCCCTTTGCTCAGCGTCGCGGTTGTTCACTGCCCGCCCCGGACAACCTGCACCGCCGGTCCCGGATACGCGTGTCATCGCGTAGCCGCGCACAGCAGCATGCCGATGCACCGGCAATAGACGGCACGCGCGTCCGCCCATCCAACCGTCTGCTGCCAGGCATGACAAGCACTGCCCACGCCGCATAAAAGCGCTTCGCGCACGATCCGGACGATCAGGCAAGGATGCCGGATAACCGGGCTCACGCTGCCGGATCTGCAGGCTGCACAGTTGCAGCACGCAACGACGCACGGGAGACCCACATGCATCAGACACGCTCGCTGGACCACTACCGCCTGCTCGGCCGCTCCGGGCTGCGCGTCTCGCCGCTGTCGCTGGGCACCATGACCTTCGGCGAGGCATGGGGCTGGGGCGCGGATGCAAGCGAAGCCAGGCGCATCTTCGATGCCTACGCCGACCGCGGCGGCAACTTCATCGACACCGCGGTCAACTACACCAACGGCGGCGCCGAGCACATCGTCGGCGGCCTGCTCAAGCAGCGTCGCGAGCGCTTTGTGGTGGCGACCAAATTCACCATGGCGCGCGATGCAGACAACATCAATTCCGGCGGCAATCATCGTCTGAACCTGATCCGCTCGGTCGAGGCCAGCCTGCGTCAGCTCGACACCGATCGCATCGACCTGCTGTATCTGCACGCCTGGGACTTCACCACCTCGCCGGACGAAGTGATGTGCGGGTTGGAGCACCTGGTGCAGTCCGGCAAGGTGGTGTACCTCGGCATCTGCAACACGCCGGCCTGGCGCGTGGCGCAATTGCAGACGCTGGCCGATCTGCGCGGCTGGTCGCCCTTGGTCGCGCTGCAGATCGAATACAGCCTGGTCGAGCGCACCGTCGAACACGAGTTGCTGCCGATGGCGAGTGAATTGGGCCTGGGCGTATTGCCGTGGTCGCCACTGGGCGGCGGCATCCTGACCGGCAAGTACAGCCACGCGGATCTGTCCGACGACAACGCGGCAGAGGTCTCCACCAGCCGCAAGGGCGTGATCGCCTCCACCGGGCATCTCAACGCGCGCGCGCTGGAAATCGCCGATGTGGTCGGCACGGTGGCCGACGAGCTGGGCGCTTCGCGCTCGCAAGTGGCGCTTGCCTGGACCTTGCGCAATCCGGCAGTGGTCTCGCCGGTGATGGGCGCACGCACGCTGCAACAGGCCGAAGACAACTTCGGCGCACTGGAGATCGTGTTCAACGACGACCAACTGGCACGACTGGATCAGGCCAGCGGCCTGTCGCCGATCTTCCCGGCGCGTTTCATCGGCCGGCCGATGGCGCAGCAGTTGATCTACGGCACGCACGCACTGCAGCCCCGTAGCTGATGCAAAGGACCCGCAGATGACCAGACCATCCGCCATCGCCGCAGCGCTGTGCCTCGCCGCCGGCGCGTTCGCCGGCGCCGGGGCAATCGTTCCGCGATCGGCAGCCGCCGCCGATGGCTGCGCCGGCACATCGCAGCAGGTGTGCAACACGCAATGCGTCGATGCCGCATTCGCACGTTGGCAGGCAGGCGGCACCGGCTTCTTCGAAGACCTGCTGTCGCCGGACGTGGTGTGGACCATCCACGGCTCCGGCCCGAGCGCCGGCACCCTGCATGGCCGCGACACCTTGATCGACAAGGCGGTGCGCCCACTGACCGAGCGCTTGGCATCGCCGTTGCGCCCGTTGCGGCGGCAACTCTGGGCCGATGGCGAGCACGTCATCGTGCAATGGCAAGGCGCTGCCAACCTGCCCAACGGCGACATCTATCGCAATCAGTACGTCTGGATCCTGCGGATGCGCGACGGCAAAGCTGTCCAGGTGGATGCGTATCTGGATCTGGCCGCCTACGACGCGGTGCTGCAACGTGCACCCGCCCAACTGCGACGCAGGACAAGCACATGACCGATGCACGCATGAGCGCCGCTATTGCTGTTGCACTCGGCGCGGGTGCCGCCGTGCTCTGCAATGCCACCCCGCTTGACGCCACCGCGCGCCCGATGGCGACGACGCATTCCCCACTCCGCACGGAGACGACCATGCAACAGCATCCCTACATCGGCATGTGGGTCACCCGCGATGGGCAGATCCGCCAGGCCTTGTTGGCCAACGGCCGTTACGACGAAGCACGCCATGCACGGCAAAGCGCCTACCAGGGCCGGTACGAAGTCACGGGCAACACCATCCATTACTGGGACGACAGCGGATTCACTGCCGACGGCCGCTTCGTCGGTGCCGACGAGCTGCACCACGGCGGCATGGTGTTCTATCGCCAGCGGGCTGACTGACGTGCTTCATGGACCACTGCACACCCTTTGCTCAGTGCGGCATGCACCACTCGCCCACGCTGGGCATGAGCGCGCTTTCCACACCCAACCGACGACTGTTCGCGACGTTTTTTTGCCGTTCCAACCCCATACGCGACGTGGTGTTCTCAGCCTTCGCCTTCCGGCTCCAGCGCCTTGACCAGCACCGCCGCCTGCGTGCGACTGTAGCAATCGAGCTTTTTCAGGATGGCGGTGACATGCACCTTGACAGTGTTCTCGGCCAGACCGAGTTCGTGGGCGATCTGCTTGTTGAGCAAGCCATCGGCCAGGCTCAGCAATACGCGGAACTGTTGCGGGGTGAGCTGGGCGAGTTTGGACGCCAGTTGCGCGTCCGCCTCCGAGCGCTCGGCAGTCATGGGCGGAAACCAGGTACCGCCGTCCAGCACGCTGGCCACCGCAGTGCCGATGGTGTCGGCCGGCGTGGATTTTGGGATGAAGCCGGCCGCGCCAAACTGCTGTGCGCGCCGGATCACCCGCGGGTGATCGTTGGACGAGATCACCACCACCGGGATGTCCGGATGTTCGCCGCGCACATGCAACAGCGCCGAAAAACCGCGGGCACCGGGCATGGCCAGATCCAGCAGCACCAACTCGGCCTGCGGGTGCGAGCGCAGCATCGCGCTCAGCGTGGTGGCGCTGGACGCTTCCACTACCTGCGCCTGCGGCAGGGTTTGCTGCAGCACGTGGATCACGGCGGCACGGAACAGCGGGTGGTCGTCGGCGACGAGAATGGTGAGATCGGCCATCTGCCAAGTCTGGCACATGGGCGCGTCGGTGTGCCGCAGCGGCGCCGACCGTGCTCCGGTGGTCAGTGCTTGAACCCCGCTGGCACGGTGCGGAGCAGGCAATCGACGTTTGATCGCGGCGCAATCGGCTACCAGTGCGCTTTTGCTGTCTTCATCGGTTGGCCGGCGCTGTCCGCACCCCCACTGCGCACGCGGGTCGCATCGCGCGCGTTGGAACCAAGGCGCTCACTGGCCTGCGCGCGCATCGGCCTTCCCAATATCCATTCGTCGTCAGACAGCCGTGCCGCGTAGCACTCAATGACGATGGCAACGCTGCACCGATGTCGCGCAACCACCCATGATGCTGGCCGGCTGTAGCCACGACCGTGCCAGCACAGCACTACATCATCTAGACGGCGAATGCGCACCCTAACGCGGCGGATGCGTACTCGCCCGCCACGCCTCCAGGAACTGTCGACGCTTGAGTTTGTCCAGATACACCAGCAGGCCGGGACCGAGCGGGATCGGCCGGAACGGCGGTTGCGCCGAGCCGCCACGGCCGCCGGCGGCCGGCAGGATCGGCATCAGCCGCGCTTCGCGCGAAAGCACCTGCTGGCCACGTGGCGACAGCAGATAGTCGAGAAACCTGCGCGCTTCCGGCGCGTGCGGTGCATTCTTGGGAATCACCGCGGTGCGCAGCGCCACCAGCGTGTAGTCCTGCGGCTGCACGATACCCAGTGGCGCACCGGCATCGATGCGCGCCTGCGCGTAGGACCCGAGCACGTTGTAGGCCAGCAGCAACTCGCCGCGACTGACACGGTCCAGCAAGGTGCCGGTGCGCTCTTCCAGCTTGACCTGATTTGCGCCCAGCGCGGCCAGCAGCGCGCCGGCAATGCTACCCACCTGCCCGTCCTGGGTGGCGAACAGGTAGCCCACGCCGCTGCGCTCGACATCGTAGGTGCCCACCTTGCCGCGCAACGGCGCATCGGGCGCACGCAGCAACGCCAGCAGTTGGCGTCGCGTGCGCGGGACGCGTGCGGCGTCGAGCTTGCGTGTGTTGTAGACGATGGCCACCGGCTCGTAGCTGATGCCGAATACCTCGTGCCGCCATTGCGCCCAGACCGGCAACGCTTCGGTCTGGGCAGAACGATGGGCCAGTGCGTGCCCATCGTTCACCAGCTTGGTCTGCAGATCCATGCTGGCGCTGATCAGCATGTCCGCCGTGGGCGCACCCACGCCCGGACGCAGATAGCGCGCATAGATGTCCCAGGCAATCACATCCTCGTAGATCACCTCGGTGCCGGGATGCAGGCGCTGGTAGTCCTGAATGACCGCGCCGAACACTTCCAGATCGGTGGAACCCTGCACGCGTAGCTGCGCATGCATCGGCCCAGGCGCGGGAAAGCGCCGCACATCGCCCGGCGCCGCCAAAGCCAACCCGTGCACCAGCAACAAGACCATCGCCCACAGCCTGCGCATCACGTGGTTCCCCCGGGGAAATGCAACGAGGCAATCAACCCGCCACCGATGCGATTGGCAAGATCGATACGCCCCCCATGCGCTTCGACCACGCGCTTGACGATGGCAAGCCCCAGGCCCGCCCCGCCCGCCGGTGCATCCGGACCACGCACGAACCGTTCGAACACTCGCTCGGCTTCGGCGGCCGGAATGCCTGGACCGTGGTCGGCGATGGTCAGCACGTGGTGATTGCCATCGCTGGTCAACGCCACCTGCAGCGACGCGCCACCACCGTATTTGCAGGCATTGTCGATCAGATTCTTGAGCGCTTCGCGCAGCAGCAACGCATCGCCGCGCAGCAGTGCCGGCTGCGGATCGATGGCCAGCTGCACGCGCGGTGCGCCTTCGCTACGCGGCAACGCTTCGTGCAATGCCTGGTGCAGCACCTCGGCCAGGTCCACCGTGGCAAAACGCTGCAGGTTCGAACGATGGATCACGCTTGCATCGCTGAGCAATTGATTGAGCAGGCGGCTCATGTGGCTGGCGTTGCGCTCGATCGCGGCCAGGCTGCGTTGCATGTCGCGCGGGTCGTCGTCGTCCATGGCCAACTGGGCCTGCGCGCGCAACGCGGCTAGCGGCGTGCGCATCTGGTGCGCGGCTTCGGCCATGAACGCACGCAAGGTCTCGTTGCTGGACGACAGCCGCGCCATGAAGCGATTGAGCGCGGCCACCATCAACTGCATCTCCTGGGGCGCCGGCACGTTGAGCGGTTTCAGGTCCGATGGCTCGCGCCGCGACAGGTCGCGCTCGATGCGCTGCAATGGGCGCAGCGCGCGGTATACGCCCAGCCACACCAGGCCCAGCGCCAGCAGCGACAACACCCCGATCGCGATCAAGGCGTTG
Organism: Xanthomonas vesicatoria ATCC 35937; assembly: GCF_001908725.1. NCBI lineage: Bacteria > Pseudomonadati > Pseudomonadota > Gammaproteobacteria > Lysobacterales > Lysobacteraceae > Xanthomonas > Xanthomonas vesicatoria. The sequence goes on from NZ_CP018725.1 coordinate 1,952,262, forward strand.
AGCACCACATCGCGCGCCACCGCATCGCGTGCGCGCCGGGTCTGGCCCACCTGCACGCGCACCTCGCCCTGCCCGGAGGCCGATGCCACCCGATGCATCACCACTGCAAAGCGCACTGGCTCGCCACTGTACTGCGCGTCGAACAATACTGGCCGCTCATCGCTGGGCGCGCGCGCCGGCAGCGGCAACGCCTCTTCGCCGGTGATGGTGCGGCCCTGCGCATCGAACACGCGGTAGAACACGCGATCTTCCGGCGCCATGCCAAGCAGATCCAGAGAGGCGTAAGGCAGATCCACCTGCCAGTCGCCGCCGACCAGCGCCACGCTATCGATGATGGATAGCGCAGAGGACACCAACAGGTGATCGTAGGACCGGTTGGCCGCTCGCTCGCCGTAATCGCGCGCCGCAAAAAACAGCACCACCGCGCCCAGCAGCGACAGGCTGCCCAGATACAGCAGCAAGGTGCGCCGGATCGACGGCGCCACCGTCAGCGGCTCAGCCATCGCTGCCCGGCTCCACCGGTGCATGCGGGTCGGCTTCTTCGAGCTTGTAGCCGGCACCGCGCACGGTGACGATGCGTAGCGGCGCGCTGGCCAGCTTGCGCCGCAGACGACCGACATACAGCTCGATCGCATTGGGCCCGGCATCGTCGTCGAAACCGAACAGGCCGTTGCCGATCTCGTCCTTGCCGACCACATGGCCCAGTCGCCCGATCAGGATTTCCAGCAGACGGTATTCGCGGTTGGGCAATTCGATCGGCGTGCCATCGAGGGTCACCGTATGTGCGGCGTTGTCGAACACGAATCCGCCGATCTGCACCACTTCGCTGGCCTGGCCGCGATTGCGGCGCAGCAGCACACGGCAACGCGCCTCGAATTCGCGGAAATCGAACGGCTTGCCCAGGTAATCGTCCGCGCCCACGTCCAATGCCTGTACGCGGTCTTCGATGCCATCGCGCGCGGTGAGCATCAGCACCGGCGTGCTATCGCCGCGTTCGCGCATCCCGGCCAGCACGCGCAATCCGTCCAGCTTGGGCAAGCCGATATCCAGCACCACCAGATCGAAGCTCTGATAGCGCAACACGCTGGCCGCCGCCAACCCGTCGGCCTGCCAATCCACCGCATGCCCGCTACGGCGCATGCGTCGCACGATGGCATCGGCGAGGTCGGCGTTGTCTTCGACTAGCAGCAGGCGCATGAATGGGGAATCGGAAATGGGGAATCGGAACGGCGATGGGTCGCGGCCGGAAGGTAACAGGCCAGGCGAACAAAAGCTTCTACGCCCCAACAATTCCGCTGCCCCAATCCCGCTCTTGCGATTCCCCATTCCCGATTCCCCATTCCCCCCCAACGACAGGTCCATGACAGCTTCGCGGGACTAGGCTGCACCCAACGCGCCGCAGTGTGGTTGTGCGGTGCATCGCTGAACGTGATTCACACATGTACCTGGGAGGGTCTGTGAGCAACGACACTTTGCGTCTGCGCGCCTTCACCGCCTGCGCGGCGATCTGCCTGGCACCGGCGGCGCACGCGGCCGACGAGGCCGGCCCGGTCACTGCCGAGGTGGGCGGGCGTGTGCACTGGGACTTCACCGTGTTCGACAACGATGAACGCGGCACACCCGAGCGCAACGACACCCAGTTCCGCCGCGTGTGGCTGGATGTGGCAGGCAAGTTCTACGGATTCAATTACAAGGCCGAAGCGGAATTTGCCGGCCTGCAGTACGAATCAGGCAGCCGCGGCATCCTGGCGCGCGATGTGTACATCGCCAAGAAATTCTCTGCCGGTACGCTGACCGTTGGCCAGTTCAAACAATACTTCTCGCTGGATGATCGCACCGGTTCCAACTACGGCCCGTTTCTGGAACGCGGATACGCTTCGACCACCCTGGCACCGATCTACCGCAAGGCGATTTCCTGGCAGACCAATCGCCCGGATGCGACCTGGTCCACGGCCGCCTACAGCCTGGAAAGCATCGATAACTCGTCTACCAAGGGCGGGGCGCTCGGTACGCGCCTGACCTACGCGCCGGAAATGGGCGAGGCGCGCTTGCGCCACCTGGGCATCTCGCTGGCGCACGAGCGCTATTCGCATCCCGGCAGCGGTGGCGCGGCATCGCTGTTGATCCGCCCTCGGCCGGAAAACGATTTGGCCAACAACAGCCGCATCACGTTGGCGCGCTTTGCCGATGGCCGCGATACAGACTTCGACAAGTGGTCGCTGGAATATGCCGAAGTGCTTGGCCCGTGGTCCTGGCAGACCGAATTCAGTGGCGGCCTGCTCGACGACGGCGCGCAGCACGCCAAGGTGTTGGCCAGCTACGGATTGGTGAGCTGGTTCGTGACCGGCGAGTCGCGCGGCTACGACCGCAAGACTGGTCGTTTCAGCCGTATCGCCACACCTCATCGCCCTTCCGGCGCGTTCGAGCTGGCATTGCGCTATGACTATATGCGCGGCGATCAGCATCTGGATGGGCAACCGGACTTCCTCAATGCCAGCACGCAGTCGTGGACGCTAGGCGGCAACTGGTATTTCAGGCCGAATCTGCGCGTGATGCTCAACGTGATCGACAGCCGCAACCGCGATCGCATGGCCGATGCGGTCGTGGACCACACGCTGGCGGTGACTGGCCGCTTTCAGTACGACTTCTGATGACGTGCATGCCTGGGCCAGGATGCAAGGCGATTGAAAGCACTGCGCAGCGCAAGCATGGCGCCGTTGTCGTCACTGCTGATCCGGCGCATCAGGAGCAGCGGCCAGTTCGACACACGAAAATGCGCTCGGCGGCCGCGCACGATGCGCAACCACGTCATCGCCGTTGCCTGTCCTGCGCAGCGGCGCGCTCCACCCTCTCCCTGCTGTATGTCCCAAAGGATCTGCCCGCATGCTGACCGCGCTCGGTTTCGGAATGGTGATCACCTTCATGTACCTGATCATGAGCAAGCGGCTGTCGCCGCTGGTGGCTCTGATCACGGTGCCGATCGTGTTCGCGTTGCTGGGCGGCTTCGGCTCCGGCATCAACGAGATGATGCTCGAGGGCATCAAGAAGATCGCGCCCACCGGCGTGATGTTGATGTTCGCCATCCTCTACTTCGGGGTGATGATCGATGCCGGCCTGTTCGACCCGCTGGTCGGGCGCATCCTGCGACTGGTCAAGGGCGACCCGCTGAAGATCGTGATGGGCACTGCAATCCTGGCGATGCTGATCTCGCTCGACGGCGATGGCTCCACCACCTACATGATCACCGTCTCGGCGATGCTGCCGCTGTATCAGCGCCTGGGCATGAACGCGCTCAACCTCACCTGCGTCACCATCCTGGCCAGCGGCGTGATGAATCTGACCCCGTGGGGTGGCCCCACCGCACGCGCGGCGACAGCGTTGCATGTGGACCCGGCCGATGTGTTCGTGCCGCTGGTGCCGGCGATGCTGCTGGCGATTGCCGGCATCCTCGCGTTGGCGTGGTATCTGGGCATGCGCGAGCGTCGCCGTCTAGGCGTGGTGCGCCTGCCGGCCGACGGCAACTGGCTGGACACCAGCATTCCCGAAGACAACGACGCCCTGCCGCGTGTGGAAGACACCGAGGACATGAAGCGTCCCAAGCTGCTGTGGGTCAATCTGATCCTGACCCTGGCGCTGATGGGCGCGCTGGTCGTCGGCGTGCTGCCGATGCCGGTGCTGTTCATGATCGGCTTCGCGTTGGCGCTGATGATCAACTACCCCAACCTGGCCGAACAGCGCCGCCGGCTGGTCAATCACGCCGGCAATGTGCTGTCGGTGGTGTCGCTGATCTTTGCCGCCGGCATCTTCACCGGCATCCTGTCCAACACCGGCATGGTGGAAGCGATGTCGCGCAGCTTCCTGGCGGTGATCCCGGACAGCTGGGGCCCGTACCTGGCGGTCATCACCGCGATCGTCAGCATGCCGTTTACGTTCTTCATGTCCAACGACGCGTTCTATTTCGGCGTGCTGCCGATCCTGTCCGAGGCGGCTGGCCACTACGGCATTACCCCGGTGGAAATGGCCCGCGCCTCGCTCGCCGGCCAGCCGGTGCATCTGCTCAGCCCCCTGGTGCCCTCGACCTATCTGCTGGTCGGCCTGGCCAAGGTCGACTTTGCCGACCATCAGCGCTTCACGCTGAAGTGGGCGGTGCTGATTTCGATGTTGATGCTGGGCGGCGGGTTGTTGTTTGGTCTCTTCCCGTTGGCACGTTGACCGCCGCCGGGAATGGGGAAGCGGGAGTGGGGAATCGGTAGAGCAGTGCTGCGCTCGCATTTCGATTCCCGACTTCCACTCTGAAAAAAACGGACCCGCAACAGCGGCTCCTGCTCTACCGATTCCCCACTCCCGATTCCCCATTCCCAAACTCCGAAGGAGTTCAAGCAATGACTCTCCGCATCGCATACGTCACCAGCGGCATGGGCAGTGTCGGCACCGCAATCTGCCAGAAGCTGGCGCGCAGCGGGCATACCGTGGTAGCCGGTTGCGGGCCCAATTCGCCGCGTAAGTCGGCCTGGTTGCGCGAACAGCGCGAGCAGGGCTTCGACTTCGTCGCCTCCGAAGGCAATGCCGCCGATTGGGACTCCACGGTGGCAGCCTTCGCCAAGGTCAAGGCCGAAGTCGGCGAGATCGATGTGCTGGTCAACAACGCAGGCGGTAGTCGCGACACCTTGTTCCGGCAGATGACACGCGACGACTGGAATGCGGTGATCGCCAGCAACCTGCATTCGTTGTTCAACATCACCAAACAGGTGGTGGATGGCATGACATCGCGCGGCTGGGGACGCATCGTCAATATCGGCTCGGTCAGCGCGCACAAGGGCCAGATCGGGCAGATCAATTTCGCTACCGCCAAGGCCGCGATGCATGGTTTCAGCCGTGCGCTGGCGCAGGAAGTCGCCTCGCGTGGGGTCACCGTCAATACCATTTCGCCCGGCTATATCGCCAGCGCCTCGATCAGCAGTTTTCCGCCGGACGTGCTCGACCGCCTGGCCACCTCGGTGCCGGTGCGCCGGTTGGGAAAGCCGGTCGAAGTTGCCGGACTGTGCGCATGGCTGGCCTCCGACGATGCCGCCTATGTGACCGGCGCCGACTATGCAGTCAACGGCGGCCTTTATATGGGCTGACACGATCGGTTGGTTACGAATGGTTGTCGTGCACACATCGGCACGCCAGCTGCGATCACGCAGAACGATTCACCCAACCGCGATGCCGCCGGCACCTGGAATCGGCAAATACCCCGCTACGGTCCTGCGCACTGTCCATGACAACCTGCCGGCGGTTCTCGGCATTTCCTTCGCCGCTCTCGACATTGCATACGCCACTTGACCGCTGATGTCCCGCTGCCTCCCGATGCAGCACCCGACAGCCGCGCCCGCCCGGCGCGTGACCTGCAACCGTCGTCGCACGGCTAGGACGCGTGTGCGCAATGGCACAGCGCCGTCGCGCACAAGCGACCGCCACTGCACGAACAACCCGCCTCTAGTGCGAACTGATTACACTCTGGCTTTTCCGCAGTGCGCTGCCATGGCCAAACCTTCAGAACGCACCACGCCCAATGCGCGCCCGCAGATGGCCGACATCGCCCGCATGGCGGGCGTGTCCGAGTCCACCGTGTCGCGCGCCCTGGCCGGTAGTCCGGTGGTGGCCGAGCGGACCCGCGCCTATATCAAGCAGATTGCCGCCGATGCCGGCTACCAGGTCGACCCGGTTGCGCGCAGCCTGCGCGCCAAGCGCTCCAACACGGTGAGCGTTGCGGTACCGATGATGCACGCACTGGATCAACCGCTGTCCGATCCATTCCTAATGACCATGCTAGCGTTGCTGGCCGAAGAGCTCACCGGGCGTGGCTACAGCATGTTGCTGTCCAAGCTGGATCGACATCAGGATGGCTGGGTAGAGCAGCTCGCACGCGGTAGCCGCTCCGATGGCGTGATCGTGCTCGGGCAAAGTTCCGAACACGCCGCGCTGGACGAAGCTGCGCGCGATGGCCTGCCGATGGCCGTATGGGGCAGCCGCATCGATGGGCAGTCGTACATCAGCGTGGGCAGCGACAACTTCCAGGGCGGCGCGCTTGCCACCGAACACCTGATCGCCAGCGGCCGCCAGCGCATCGCGTTTCTGGGCGACGACCAGCTCCCCGAGGTGGCGCCGCGGTTTGCCGGCTACCGTCATGCGCTGGAACAACACGGGCTGGAGTTCGACACCCGCCTGCACGCGCGCAGCCATTTCGTCAGCGAGGATGCCTACCGCCTCACCCGCGCCATGCTCAAGAAGACCGACCCGCCGGATGGACTATTTGCGGCGTCGGACGTGATCGCCGTGGGTGCCATCCGCGCCCTGGTCGAAGCCGGCCATCGCGTGCCGCAGGACATCTCGCTGGTGGGCTTTGACGATATTCCGCTGGCCGCCTACAGCCAGCCGCCGCTGACCACGGTGCGGCAGGATCTGGGACTGGCCGCGCGCTTGCTGGTCGACAGGCTGTTGGCGCTGATCGCGGGCGAAACAGTGGAATCGGTTGAAATGCCGGTGAAACTGGTGGTGCGCGAGTCGGCGTGAGGCGTGAGGCGGGGAATCGGGAATCGGGAATCGGGAATCGGGAATCGGGAATCGTAAGCGTGCGCGCGGCGCGCTGTTAGCAGTGGCAAACGTGTTTTTTTGCTTGCAGATCTAGCGCGCGGAGGCTGTACGTCTTGTGTGGTAACGCGCTTTAGTTGTTTGTGATTACGCAGTCACCGGCTTCGGCTTGCGGATACGCACGCACAGCATCGCCACTGCCGCTGCCAGCAACAGCGCGCCGGCCAGGCGGATCACGTTGCGCGGGTCGCCGTGCAGCCATCGCTCGTAATACAGCGGCAGGGTGACGATCTGGATCAGCATCGGCAGCACGATAAACAGGTTGAACAAGCCCATGTACACGCCGGTGCGCTCGGGTGGAATGCTGTCGGCCAGCATCAGATAGGGATTGCCCATCATGCTGGCCCAGGCCAGGCCAATCCCGATCATCGGCAACAGCAACAACCAGCGGTTCTCGATACCCGGCAACACCCACATGCCGACGCCGGCCGCCAGCAGGCAGGCCGCATGCGTGTATTTGGGGCCGAAGCGGCGGACCACCGGCACCATCGCAAAAGCCGCCAGAAACGCGATGAAATTGTAGAACCCACCGATCTGTCCATTGACCAGACCGGCTTGGCGAAAGCCGTGCGAGGTGGCGTCGGTGGTACCGAACAAGGTGGTCGACAACGACAGCACGATGTACTGCCAGTAGCAAAAAATTCCATACCACTGGAACAGCATCACCGGCGCCAGCTGGCGCATGGTAGGCGGCATGTCGCGCAGCGCACCGCCAATCTCGCGCGCCACCGCACCCAGGCCGGCGCCGCGCTGGCGCATGCGCGCGATCTCGGCCGGTGCGATTGCAGGCTCGCGCACGCTGCGCGCGGTGAGCAGGATGGACGCGGCCGAAAACCCCGCACCAATGACGAACGCGGCGATGGTGACATACGGAATATGATGCGCATTGGCGGCATCCTGATTCATGCCGCACCACACCAGCAACGGTGGAGTCAGATACGCCAACGTCTGCGCAAGTCCAGTAAACGCGCTTTGGGTGAGATACCCAAGTGGCCGCTGCGGTGGCGCAAGCACGTCGCTGACCAGCGCACGGTAGGGCTCCATCGCCACGTTGTTGGCCGCATCCAGCACCCACAGCAGGCACACCGCCACCCACAGTGCCGTGCTGAATGGCATCGCCAACAGGCACAGGCTGCACACCAATGCGCCCAGCACCATGTACGGCATGCGGCGGCCCCAGCGGGTCACCGAGCGGTCGCTCCACGCCCCCACGAACGGCTGCAGTACCAGCCCGGTGATCGGCCCGGCCAGCCACAAGTACGGCAGGCTGGCGTGGTCGGCGCCCAGGTAGTTGTAGATCGGGCTCATGTTGCTCTGCTGCAACCCGAAGCTGTACTGCACACCGAAGAAACCGGCGTTGAGCGCCAGGATGCGCGCAAAAGAGAGCGGAGGAGCGGTCGACGACATGCAAGGCCCTGGGCATCGGTGCGGCTCCCAGTGGCCGCAGCGCACTGTACCCTGCCGTTTATGCAATCGATTGTAACGCTGCGGCGCAACACGCCGCTCCTTAGAAATTTGAGACTTTTTACTTAGGTTAAAATGCTGCAATGCAAGATTGCAATCGATTGTGTTCGAGCGTATTACTGCGCTCGCACTGCAGGCCGCACGGCCATTCCCTGGGAGGGGACGATGCAGGCGTCGGCATACCACCACCCGTGAGAGAGAGAATCGCGATGTCCACCTTGCACACCCTGCGCCTGCATGCCCTGGCCTGCGCGGTCGTTTCCTGCCTGTGCGCGCCCGCCGCGCTGGCCCAGGACACCGCCGCCGCGCCCGCTACTCCGCCGGCTACCGACAGTGCTGCGGTCAATCTGGATTCGGTGTTCGTCACCGGCACCTCCACCGCCACCACCAAGTTGAAGTCCAGCGTGTCGGTCAGCACCGTCGGTGCCGAGGCGATCGAGCAGTCGGCGCCGCGCAGCACTGCGGAAATCTTCCGCAACATCCCCGGCATCCGTTCCGAATCCAGCGGCGGCGAAGGCAACGCCAATATCGCCGTGCGCGGTCTGCCAGTGGCCTCCGGTGGCGCCAAGTTTCTGCAGCTGCAGGAAGACGGCTTGCCGGTGATGGAGTTCGGCGATATCGCTTTCGGCAACGCCGATATCTTCCTGCGCTCGGATTTCACGATGGATCGCATCGAAGCGATCCGCGGCGGTTCGGCTTCGACGTTTACCAGCAACGCGCCCGGCGGCATCATCAATTTCATCAGCAAGACCGGCGACACCGAAGGCGGCAGCGTCGGCGTCAGCCGCGGCCTGGACTACGACAACACCCGCATCGACTTCAACTACGGCGCCCCGTTTGCCGAGCACTGGCAGTTCAACATCGGCGGCTTCTTCCGCCAGGGCGATGGCGTGCGCGATGCCGGCTACACCACCGACAAGGGCGGCCAACTCAAGGCCAACCTGACCCGCCTGTTCGAGAACGGCTACGTGCGTGTGTACGGCAAATACCTCAACGACCGCGCCGCCGGCTATCTGCCGGTGCCCACCTCCGTGCGTGGCCGCGACGGCTCGCCTGACCTGGGCGGCTTCCCCGGCTTCGATCCCGGCAACGACACCTTGTACAGCCGCAATTTCCGCACCGATGTCGGCCTGGACGGCAACAACCAGCCGCGCCGCACCGACCTGGGCGATGGCATGCACCCGATCTCGCGCACCATCGGTGCCGAAGCCTGGTTCGACCTGGGCAACGGCTGGAACCTGAGCGATAAATTCCGTATCGCCGACAACAGCGGCCGCTTCGTCAGCCCGTTCCCGGCCGAAGTCACCGATGCCGCCTCGCTGGCATCGTCCATCGGCGGCGCCGGTGCGCAACTGGTGGAAGCCGGTGGCCCCAATGCCGGCCAGGCCTACACCGGCAACGCCATCCGCACCCATCTGTTCAACGTGGCCATCAACGATCTGGGCAACGTCACCAACGACCTCAGCCTCTCGCGCGAGTTCGATGGCGACGGCCGCACGCTGAATCTGCGCATGGGCTACTACACCTCACGCCAGACCATCGACATGGACTGGACCTGGAACTCCTACGTGCAAAGCCTGGGCCGCGACTCGCGCCTGCTCAACGTCGTGGACGCGGCAGGCGTGTCGCGCTCGCAGAACGGCCTGTACGCCTATGGCACGCCGTTCTGGGGCGACTGCTGCATCACCCGCAGCTACGACGTGCGTTACGACGTCAACGCGCCTTACGTGGCGCTCACCTTCGACAGCGGCAAGTTCAGCATCGACGGCAGCCTGCGCTACGACATGGGCGATGCGCGCGGCAGCTATAGCGGCACCGCGATTGCGCAGAACCTGGACGTCAACGGCGATGGCGTGATCCAGCCGGTGGAACAGCGCGTGGCCACCGTGGACACCGCCAACGCACGCCCGGTGGACTACGACTGGAACTACCTGTCGTACTCGCTGGGCACCAATTACCTGATCAACGACGACCTGGGTGCGTTTGCACGCATCAGCCGCGGTGCACGCGCCAACGCAGATCGCCTGTTGTTCGGCGTGGTGCGCGACGACGGCTCGGTGTCGTCCGATGAAGGCGTCAACGTGGTGCGTCAGGCCGAGGCCGGCCTGAAGTGGCGTCGCGACGGGCTGAGCCTGTTCGCCACGGCATTCTCCGCACGTACCCAGGAGCAGAACTTCGAAGTCACCAGCCAGCGCTTCTTCAACCGCAGCTACGAAGCGCACGGCGTGGAACTGGAAGCGAGCTACCGCTACGAGGGCTTCACCGTCAACGGCGGCCTGACCTGGACCGATGCGGAGATCTCCCGCGACCAGATCACCCCGGAAAACACCGGCAACGTGCCGCGTCGCCAGGCCGATGTCGTCTGGCAGCTCACCCCGAGCTACCGCGGCGACGGCTACCAGTTCGGCGTCAACTTGATCGGCACCACCGATGCCTACACGCAGGATTCCAATCAGTTGAAGATGCCCGGCTACACGCAGGTGAACCTGTTCGGCGACTACCGCGTGACCGATGCGCTCACCGTCGCGCTCAACGTCAACAACCTGTTCAACACCTTTGGCCTGACCGAAGCCGAAGAAGCCACGATTCCGGCCAACGGCATCATCCGCGCGCGCTCGATTGCCGGCCGCACCACCAGCATCAGCCTGCGTTACGACTTCTAAGGACCCCGCGCCGGGTCCAGGCCCGGCGGCTTCCAATGAGCACCTCCCCCATTGATCCCATCGCATTACGTGCGGCCTTTGCCGCGCCGCTGGATGCACAGCGCGCCGACCCGTTGCTGGCGCGTTTTGACGAACATGCACCGCGCCTGCTGCATGCGCTGCAGTCGCTGTATGGGCAACGTCCCGATTGCGCGACCTGGTTGACGCAATGGCTGGCCGCGCTCGGCAGCAGCGCGCAGCAGCGTCCGCAGGCATTGCAACAGCTCGATGCCACCCGCACCCCCGGCTGGTTCGGCGCACAGCACATGCTGGGCTACAGCGCCTATGTGGACCGCTTTGCCGGCACCTTGCAGGGCGTGGCCGAGCGCGTGCCGTATCTGCAGGAACTCGGCGTGCGCTACCTGCATCTGCTGCCGTTCCTGCGCGCACGCGCCGGCGACAACGATGGCGGGTTTGCGGTCAGCGACTACGGCCAGGTGGAGCCGAGCCTGGGCAGCAACGACGACCTGGTCGCCCTCACGACGCGGCTGCGCGCATCGGGCATCAGCCTGTGTGCGGACTTCGTGCTCAACCACACCGCCGACGATCATGCCTGGGCACAGGCCGCGCGCGGCGGTGATGCACGCTATCTCGATTACTACCATCACTTCGCCGACCGCAGCTTGCCCGATCAGTACGAAACAACGCTGTCGCAGGTGTTTCCGCAGACCGCGCCCGGCAACTTCACCTGGGTGGACGACACCGCGCAATGGATGTGGACCACGTTCTATCCCTACCAATGGGATTTGAACTGGAGCAACCCGGCCGTGTTCGGCGAGATGGCGCTGGCGATGCTGCAGCTGGCCAACCTGGGAGTGGAAGCCTTTCGCCTGGATTCCACCGCCTACCTGTGGAAACGTACCGGCACCGACTGCATGAACCAGCCCGAGGCGCATACCTTGCTGGTGGCGCTGCGTGCGGTTGCCGACATCGTCGCGCCATCGGTGGCGATGAAGGCCGAAGCCATCGTGCCGATGAGCCAGCTCCCGCCCTACTTCGGCAGCGGCGTGGATCAAGGACACGAATGCCACCTGGCTTACCACAGCACGTTGATGGCAGCCGGTTGGTCGGCATTGGCACTGCAACGTGGCGATATCCTGCATGACGTCATCGCACACAGCCCACCGTTGCCGGCCAATTGCGCGTGGCTGAGCTATGTGCGCTGCCACGACGATATCGGCTGGAATGTGTTGCAGCACGAAGCCGCAGGCAATGCGACGCAACCAGCGTTCTCGCTGCGCGATGTCGCGCGCTTCTATGCCAACGAAGTCTCGGGCAGCTACGCGCGCGGCGAGAGCTTCCAGAGCAGCGGCGATGGCGTGCACGGCACCAACGGGATGGCGGCCGCACTCGCCGGCATCCAGGCGGCGCACGATGCGGACGATGCAGCGGCATTGGCAAAGGCAATCGACAGACTGGTGTTGCTGTACGCGGTTGCGCTGGCGATGCCGGGCGTGCCGCTCATCTACATGGGCGACGAACTCGCATTGCCCAACGACATCAGCTATCGCATGGATGCGGAGAGACAGCACGAAGGCCGCTGGTTGCATCGCCCGGCGATGGACTGGCAACGCGCCGCGCAGCGCCAAGACAGCAGCAGCGTGAGCGGGCGGGTCTATCAGCGTTTGCAAGCATTGATCCAGCAGCGCGCTGCGCTACCGGCACTGGCTGCAGATCGCGCGTTAGGCAGTGTGGCGTTGGATAACCCGCAGCTATTTGCGCTGACGCGCGGCGACAGCTTTATTGCCGTCCACAACTTCAGCGATCAACTGCTCGACGTGGTGCTTGCAGGCAAGCTGAGTGGCCAGTGGCGGGTAGTGACCGGGCAGCGCAATGCGGTGGCAGAACCGCCAGGGGATGATCTGCACCTTACGCTGCCTGGATACGCGGTGCGCTGGTTGGAACGTATCGATTGAGCCAGGCTGTGCGGGTGTTGGGTCGATGCATCTCAACCGCACCTTCACCCCTCTCCCAGCGGGAGAGGGGCCTGCTTTGCTGCATCAGCCACGCCGTCCACACCTGACGACTGCTCGCTAAGTTCTTTCGTTGCTGTACTCAGCCCTTCAACAGCGTCAGCAAGGTCTCTGCAGTCTTTTCCGACGAGGCCGGGTTCTGGCCGGTCACCAGGGTGCCGTCGGTAATCACGTGCACTGCCCAATCGGCCTTCTTTTCGTACTTTCCACCGAGCTCGGTCAGCACGTCTTCCACCAGGAACGGCACGATCTTGGTCAGACCGACGGCCTCTTCTTCGCCATTGGTGAAACCGGTCACGCGGCGACCACTGACCAGTGGCTTGCCATCGCTGCCTTTGACGTGACGCAGCGCGCCGGGCGCATGGCAGACCAGGCCGTGCGGCTTATCGGCTGCGGCAAAGGCTTCGATCAGCGCGATCGACTGCTTGTCTTCGGCCAGATCCCACAACGGGCCATGACCGCCCGGATAGAGCAGCGCATCGAAATCCGCGGCCTTGACGTCGGCAAGACGATGCGTGGTGGCCAGCACCTTCTGTGCGTCGCTATCCTGCTTGAAGCGCTTGGTCGCCTCGGTCTGCGCGTCGGGCTCGTCGCTCTTCGGGTCCAGCGGCGGCTGGCCGCCCTTGGGCGAGACCACGGTGATGTCGGCGCCGGCATCCTTGAAGACGTAGTACGGCGCGGCGAATTCTTCCAGCCAGAAGCCGGTCTTATTGCCGGTATCGCCCAATTGGTCGTGGGACGTGAGCACCATCAAGATTTTCATCGCATTGCCTCGTGTTGTGGCCCGGATCGGGCGAGGCGTGCAGTGTGAGGTCCGGTTCGTTGCAGCGTCGTGTAGAACCCGCAGCCACAGGTGCGCAGGTTCACTGACGCGATCACCATGTGATCACGAACGCGCCTTTCATCGAACGCTGTGTGTCACCTCAGATATTCATTGCCGGCGGCTGCAACTGGTCCATGCGGATGCGATTGGCGAATAACGAGAATGCCAGCATGCCGGCCAGCCCGCTGACCCGGCTCACCCACGGCGGCAGCCAGCGCGGCGCGATCAGCACCCCACTGTCGAACAACGGGGCGAAACGGGCCACATCGCCCAGCGCCATCTTGCCGGCGAACAGATAACGGCATAGCTGCAGCTGGTCGCGCTGCAGGGCATGCCGAAAGAACGTATGCACCGCGACCAGACCACGCAGGTACACGGTGTCTTTGGTGAACGCACCGCCGCCGGCAGTGGGCACCCCGCGGAACACGCGTTGCGCCGACGAAAAACTTTCGCTGGCGCTCTGCCCGCTACCGGTGAAATAGCGGAACACGTCGATAAAGTCCGCGCCCGACCGCGCCATCGCAATCGCTTCGATGCGCAGGCTGATGCGTTTCATGCGCTCGATATCGATACTGCCGGTGATCTGTTCGGCAAAGGTTGCCAGGCCTTCCTGGGTGGCGGTGGTGCGTGGCGAGGAGATGCCCAGGCTGGGCAGATGCACCTGCGCGCGCCCGTTGAGCGCGGTGAGCGAATGCACCAGCGCCTCGTGGTGGAACAGCTGCGCGCGATCGTAATCGCTGAAGGTGGCACCGGTGCGCAAACGAATCCGGTGCGCGCCCGCCGCCGCCTTGGCGAGCAGATCTGGGTCCAGGGTGACGGTGATGACGCGCCCTTCGAAAAACCCATCCAGATCGTTCTGCAGCTGCATGCGCAATGCGGTGGCGGAGACCGGCACCTGCTCTTCCGGCGCCAGCAACTCACGGTCGAGTTCCTGCGCAATCTGGATAAAATGCCGCGCCGCCTCGCGCGTGCTCGGGCCATTGCCCGGCATCGGGTCGTCGGGCACGCCAAACAACTGCGCCGAGTAGTCGCTGACCGCGCTGGTGCCCAGCGATTCCAGCAGGCCGGCCGCCAGGCTCCAGCTATGCGTCGAATCGATCAGATACGCGCCGAGCGGATGATGGGGGTCGGCGGCCTTTGCAATCGCGGCCAGTTCGCGCCGGGTGTCGCCAAAATCCAGCACCGGGTAGTCCACCTGCGGCAGCTCCGGCTGCCCGCGCGCCACGCTCTGCAGAAACGGCTCCTGCAGCGAGCGCGGCCAGCTCGCCAGGGCGAGCAGGCGCACCCCGCGCACGGCCTTGACCAGACGCGCATCCAGCGCCGCGTGATGGACGATGTCCGGCGGCCCCTTGCGCGATGGCATCAGCGCCGTCCGGGACGATCGACGCTGGCCGGACGCTTGCCCGAGCCCTTGCCGCGAGTGTTCTGCGCAACACGGGTGGCGAGTTTTTCGGCCGCACTCGCCACCTCCACGCGCAGCTTCATGTAGTTGGCCACGCGCTCCGGGTCCAGCGTATCGGCCTCGATCGCCGCGCGCACCGCGCATCCCGGCTCGGCGATATGCGCGCAATCGTTGAAGCGACACTGCGCTGCCAGCGCCTCCACATCGGAGAAACCGCCTTCGGCCAGATCCTCCTCCCCGGTGGGCTTGAGCTCGCGCATGCCGGGCGTATCGATCAGGCACGCACCGGTGGGCAACGGAATCAACGCACGATGCGTGGTGGTATGCCGGCCGCGCGAATCGTTCTCGCGCACCGCATTAGTCTTCATTTTCTCGGTACCCAGCAAGGTGTTGGTCAAGGTGGACTTGCCCGCACCAGACGAGCCCACCAGTACCGCCGTGCGCCCATCGCCCAGCCACGGGCGCAGTGCGGCCACGCTCTCCGGGTCCTTGGCATTGACCGCGCGCAGCGGGATGTTCTGCGCCTCCAGTTCCTCCAGCACCGCCAACGCATCCTCGGCGTACTCGGTCTGGTCGGCCTTGGTCAGCACCACCACCGGCTGCGCCCCGCCACCGCCGACCAGCAACAGGTAGCGCTCGATGCGGCGCGGATTGAAGTCCGCATCCAGCCCGCACACGATGAACACCGTATCGATGTTGGCCGCGATCACCTGCTGGTGGTAATGCTCGCCGGCCGCCCCACGCTTGATCGAGGTGCGCCGCGGCAGCAGCGCCACGATGCGCTTGCCCTCCATCAACACCCAATCGCCCACCGCCGCTCGCTCATGGCTGGGAAAGCGCGGCCGCTGCCACTCCGGCAACGACTCGGCCTTGAGGCTGGCCTCCGGCGTATCGGCCACCACATAGCCGGTGCGGTGCTGCTCCACCACCCGCGCCGGCAACGCCTGCGGATGCGCGGCAAACACCGCCTGCCAGGCCGCCTCTTCCGGCGGCCCGGGCCAGGGCCAGCCGATGGATTGGAGGGTGGGGTAGTTGGGGGATGTGTCGCTCATCAGGAGATTCTAGCTGGCTGGACGCAGTGGCTTGTGCAATCGGCAGACCGTCAAGCGTCAAGCACCCCTTGACATCGTTGCCGATGCAAGCATGTCCGCCTGCCCTATTTCCGCTACCATGCCAAGCCTCACGCCTACAACCGGCCCGTCGTATGTCCACTGCCCCGCAAAAGCCGCTCGCCATTCGCGAGCGTCTGTCCGAAGTCCGCTACGAAATCCGGGGCGAGCTGGCGCGGCGAGCGCGGGAGTTGGAGGCGCAGGGCCGCAAGCTGATCAAGCTCAATATCGGTAACCCGGGAGCGTTCGGGTTCCGCGCGCCGGAGCATCTGCAGCGCGCGATCGCCGACGACATGGGCCGCACCGATCCCTATACCCATCAGCAAGGCCTGCCCGAAGCGCGCGAGGCGATCGCCACCGCGTATTCGCGTCGCCAGCACCCCGATGCCCATCCAGACCGCATTTTTGTCGGCAACGGGGTCAGTGAGCTGATCGACCTATCGTTGCGCGCCCTGCTCAACCCCGGCGACGAAGTGCTGGTGCCCTCGCCCGACTACCCGCTGTGGTCGGCGGCCACCATCCTCAACGATGGCCGCCCGGTGTATTACCGCTGCGCGCCGGAGAACGGCTTCCAGCCGGACCCGGTGGAGATCGAGACGCTGGTGTCCTCGCGCACCCGCGCCATCGTGCTGATCAATCCGAACAACCCCAGCGGCGCCAGCTATTCGCGCGAGTTGCTGGAACGCATCGTGGCGATTGCGACCAAGCACAACCTGCTGTTGATGGTCGACGAGATCTACGACCAGGTGCTCTACGACGGCGCGGCCTTCATGCCGGTGGCGCCGTTGGCCGGTGCGCACCCGTGCATCACGTTCAGTGGACTGAGCAAGGTGCATCGCGCCTGTGGCTGGCGGGTGGGCTGGGCGCTGCTGTCCGGCGAGCAATCGCGCATCAACGACCTGCGCAACGCGATGGACCTGCTCGGCGCCTTGCGCCTGTGCGCCAACGTGCCGGGCCAGTACGCCATCGATGCGGCGGTCAATGGGCCGGACACCATTTCCGCGTTGTGCGCGCCCGGTGGCCGTCTGTATGAAACCCGGCGTGCGGTGATCGAGGCCTGTGTGGCCAGCGAGCATCTGCAGCTGGTGGCACCTGCCGGGGCGCTGTACGCATTTCCGGCGGTGGTCGGCGCGGCCGCGCGCAATTTCGACGATCACGCGTTCGCACTCGATCTGATGAACGAAGAAGGGGTGTTGGTTGTGCCCGGCTCCAGCTTCAACGTGCCGTACCGCCATCACTTCCGCGTGACCCTGATGCCGGAGGCAACGGTCATGCGCGATGTGTTCGCGCGCATCGACCGCGCACTGGCACGTCGCGCCGAAGCGGTGACCAAAGTGGTGCCACTCAAGTCGCGCAGCGTCGCTTGATGGCGGCGTCTGCTACGCCGCAGCGCTATCTGGCGCTTGGCGACTCATACACCATCGGCGAAGGCGTTGCCTCGGAGCAGCGCTGGCCGGTGCAACTGGCAGATGGGCTGCGCGCGTACGGTTGGAACGTGGCGCCGCCGCAGATCGTCGCCACCACCGGCTGGACGACCGACGAATTGCAGGCTGGTATCGACACGGCCGCGCCGCAGGGGCCGTTCGAGCTGGTGAGCCTGCTGATCGGCGTCAACAACCAATACCGCGGGCGCTCGCTGGACGAGTACCGCACCCAGTTCGATGCGTTGTTGCAGCGCGCGATCGCGTTTGCCGGCGGTCATGCTGCGCGCGTGGTGGTGCTATCGATTCCGGATTGGGGGCTGACACCATTCGCGCGTGCGCAAGGTGGCGATGCAGCGCTGATCACTGCACAGATCGACGCCTTTAACAGCGTGGCGGCAGACCGTTGCGCAGTGCACGCCGTGCGGTTTGTCGACATCACCGCCATCAGCCGCGATGGCGGTGATGCTGTCGACATGCTGGTCGACGATGGCCTGCACCCCTCAGGTGCGATGTACGCACGTTGGACAACTGTCGCGCTGCCTGCGGCGCGCGATGCGCTGGGTGCTGTCGGGTCTGTGGACACGATTGCGTAAAAGCGGTCAACACGACGACTGCGCTCACTGGCAGGCGGACGCGGCCGGCGCTCGGGTTGCATATCGTTCGGTCCGGTCCTGAGCGCGCCGTCCACATGCACCTGCCCATTGCCCCCTACGTTTTGCTGAGCACTCTAAACCGCTGACGTCCTGCTGTGTTCCCGGGGGTCGCGTGAGGCGAGCCGTCGACCTGCTACTGCAGCGCGAGCCGAATGTCCGTGCGCTGCGCGTGCCGTGGCTTGATTCCCGCTGCGAGCTGCGCGCGCGCAGCGTGCGCGTACGACGCTCACACCTTGCGCGTTGTAAGCACATTTACCACGACAGGCGACGTTGCCCGCCGCCATGCATCGCGAAAACATCAACGGGGCCTACCGGACCGAGGCCGAGTGGCTCTAAGCTAGCCGCGCAGCACGCCTGATTGCCAAGGAACGACATTGCACAGCACCGCCACCCAACCGATGAGCCGCGCACAGGCGCTGGCGATCGCACGCGCTTTCTTGCCCAAGCATCCGCTCGGCAACCGCTACGATTACTACTACACGCAGGCCAAGCTGCGCACCGACCCCTTGTATCCCGGGGTGCTGGCCGAGCTGCGCAGCACCACCGCGCCGGTCCTGGATCTGGGCTGCGGGCTGGGCTTGCTGGCGCATGCACTGCGCGCCGATGGCCAGGCCCTGATGTATCACGGCGTGGATGTGGATGCGTCCAAGATCCGCCGCGCGCAGCACATCGCGCAACGTTCGCAGTTGGGCAATACCAAGTTCGACGTGGTCGACCTGAGCATCGCGTGGCCGCAGCACCAGGGCAGCGTCACCATTCTGGACGTGCTGCAGTATCTGCAGTCGGACATGCAGGCCAGTCTGCTGCGCAGCGTTGCGCAGATGCTCACGCCCGGCGCAAAGCTGGTGATTCGCAGCGCATTGGGCGATGCCAGCGGCCGTGGCCGCACCAGCCGCGTCACCGATGTGCTGGCGCATCTGAGCGGCTGGATGCAGCGCATGCCACGCAGCTACCCCACTCGCGACAGCCTGCAGGCGCAGCTGGATGCAGCCGGCTTGCGTGCGACCTTTGCGCCCCTGTACGGCAACACGCCGTTCAACAACTGGTTGATCGTCGCCGAGACGCGCTGAGCAATCGGCAACAGCGGGGCACCAGACGCAGTCTCTGCACGCATATGCCCGTGCCGCGATAGCGCCCAACATCAGCGCACTCCTTCAATCCGGGCGTCGCCCCACCAGGCCACGTTCCCGCATCGCCTCCAGTACGCCCCGCAGGATGGCCAGGTTGTGGCCATGCGCGGCACCTTCGTGCAGCAGCACGATAGCGCCGGGGCGCAGGTCGCGCACGATGCGCGCCACGGTGGCGCTCGGCTCGCAGCGCACGCCGTCGAAACCGCGCGCGCTCCAGGCCACGCGGGTCAGGCCATGCGCGCGCAGCGGCGAGGCGACGAAGGGGTTGGTCATGCCCACCACCGAGCGGTACAGCCGCGGGGCCTGCCCGGTGATGCTGGCCAGGGTGCGCTGCGCCAGGCCGATTTCCTGCGCCATGCGGCGCGGCCCCAGCGCCCAGAACCAGGCCTGCGGATGGGTATGGCTGTGGTTGCCGATGCCATGCCCGCGGCGCACGATCTCGCGCACCAGCTCCGGCCGCTGTTCGGCACGCGCGCCGACCACGAAGAAGGTGGCCTTGGCGTCGTAAGCATCGAGCAGTTCGAGAATGGCAGGGGTGTCGTCGGACGGGCCATCATCGATGGTCAGCCAGACCTGCGGCCCGCGACCAGGCAGCCGCGCCAGCACCGGCGCGTACAGGCGTGCGCGCGGCAGGAACACCGGCACCACGAATAACGCATGCGATACCACCAGCGCCGGCAGGCCCCAGACCCAGCCCACATGCCACCACAGCACCGCCACCGCCAGCTGCGAAAGGGCAAATAAGCCCGCCCAGCGGTAGGGGCGAGAGGGGATGCGATACAGCGTTTCCGGCGTGGTCATGCCGCATGATGCCACGCGGCGTAGAATGCCCGGTCTCCACGCTCTCACCGAAGTGCTGCCATGTCCCTCGATCCCGCCCTGCGTTCCCGTATCGATACGCTGCTGCAATCCAGCCGCGTGGTGCTCTTCATGAAAGGCCAGCCCGGCATGCCGCAGTGCGGTTTTTCGGCCAAGGCCGTCGGTGTGCTGGACGGGCTGGGCATCGACTATGCCCACGTCAACGTGCTGGCCGACCAGGAGATCCGCGAGGGCATCAAGGCCTACGGCGACTGGCCGACCATTCCGCAGCTGTACGTGGATGGCGAGCTGATCGGCGGCAGCGACATCATCCTGCAGATGGCCGACAGCGGCGAACTGAGCAGCATGCTCGGCCTGCAGGCACCGGATCGCAGCCCGCCGAAGATCACGATCACCCCGGCCGCCGTGGAGATGCTCAAGGGCGCGCTGGCCGATGCGCCAGATGCCTCGTTGACGCTGGCCATCGACGCCAACTTCCAGCCGAACTTCCAGCTGGCGCCGACCAACCCGAACGCCATCGCGGCCGAATCCAATGGCCTGCGCGTGCAGTTCGACCTGGCCAGCGCGCGCCGCGCCGATGGCATCACCATCGACTGGGTAGACGATATCCGTGGCCGCGGCCTGGCCATCGACAACCCCAACGCGCCCAAGCCGGTGCAGGAGCTGTCGGTGCGCGATGCCGACGACCACCTCAAGGCCGGCACGCTGACCCTGGTGGATGTGCGCCCGGCCGACGAACGTGCACTGGCAACGGTAAACGCACCGTTCCGTACCCTGGATGCGGACGAGCGCGCCGCCATCGAACAGTTACCCAAGGACACCCCGCTGGCGTTCCTGTGCCACCGCGGCGGGCGTAGCCTGCAAGCCGCCGAGCATTTCCGCGGGTTGGGTTTTAGTAATGTCTACAACGTCACCGGCGGCATCGACGCCTGGTCGGACGAGGTGGACAATGGCGTGGCGAAATACTGAGCGCGGCCACTGACGCCGCGTACTGCCGCACACCGAAACGGGCGTTCCATGGAGCGTCCGTTTTTTCATGGATCAACACCCACAAGGACTTCGCTCTATGCAAACCCGTCTGATCGCGCTCGCCCTGGTCGCCCTGCTGCCACTGGCAACGTATGCCGCCGAACCAACCCGCGCTGTGCTGCTGGCACAGACTTACGACAGCCAGCCGTCAGAAGATCCGCTGGAATACATTCCGGTGTGGCTGGGCAAAAGCGTTGCGAAGGACTCCACCATGCCCACGTCGCTGCTCAGCCAGCCGCTGCAGGCCTTCGATAACGGCGTCTCCACCGCCAACGTGCGGCTCGCCGCGCTGACAGTTGACGACAACAGCATGTGCGGCGGCACCTCGAAACTGCGTTTGAAGGGCAACCCCAGCTTGTCGCACTCGCCGCTGTTGTCGACGGTGGATCTGAATCCGGGCAAGCGGTTCGCCGGCCGCACCGCCACCGCTGCCGAACAGGCCGAGTTGCTGCGTCAGGCCGGTGAAACCGCGCAGCTGCGCAAGAACGTCAAGCCGGCGGCATTAGCCAACGCGCTGGCGGCCTTCGATGCGGACCGTGCGCAGGACACGGCATCGCTGCAGATCGTGACCGATGCACAGCAGCCGCAGCGGCGCGTGGCGGTGCTCACCAGCAACCACCCAACCAAGACCGGCAACCCGGAAAATCCGACCGGCGTACTCGTCGTGCTTGCGATTTTCGAACACGACGGTAGCCGCTGGCAGTTCCGTCGTGGCAGTGCGGCAAGCGGCTGTGATGATTGCGAAGATCTGCCGCTGCGTACAAATCTGCTGCAGTTCGGTGATATCGACGGCAATGGCACGCTGGATTTCGTGCTGTCGGAAAGCGGCTACGAAAGCTATGGGTTCTATCTACTGCTCGGCGAAGGCGCCGGCTGGCGTTCGGAAGGATTGCCCGGCGGCTGCTGATCGCAGTGTTGCCACCTGCGCGATGCCGATTGCGGCATCGCGTCTTGGCGAAGATTCCGCCTCAAGGTGCGGGCTTGCACCCGGTCAACCGGCAAACCCGCCGGCATCGAGAAACTGCTGTTCTTCGGCGGTGGTCTCGCGCCCCAGCACCGTATTGCGATGCGGAAAACGGCCGAAGCGCTGGATGATCTGCTCATGCTCCGCCGCCCAGCGCGTGTTCTCCGCATCGTCCAGTGCAGCGATCAGTTGCATGGCACGTGCCTGCTCCCGCGACGCTTCTGCGTGACCGAACGGCAGATAGAAAAACAGCCGCAATTGTGGCGAGACCTGTTGATCGAACCCCTGTTCCAGCGCCTGCTTGGCATAACGCAACGCCAGCCCGTCGGTGGCATAGGCGTGCGCACTGCCCCGGAACGCATTACGTGGAAACTGATCCAGCAGGATCAGCAATGCCAGCGCATCTTCGGCACGCGCCATCCAATGTGCATAGTCCCCCCGCGCGGCGGCAAAATGCTGCTCGCTAAAGTGCTGGCGAACGTTGGCATCGAACGCATCGTTTTGCGTGAACCAGCGCGCGAAGCCGGCCAGTTCCCAGAAAGCCAGCACCACATCGGCCTGTTTGTTGCGCTCGGTTTTGGCAATCATCGACATTCCCCCTGACGAATACGGCACAGCATGCACCTGCGCATGTGATGAGCCCGCCGCTCCCGAACGTCCAGCACTTGGCAAGCGCGGCGCCGGCGGCTAGGTTTGCGGCCTACGCTTTCGTTTCACCGGGGAAATCCATGCGTTCCATCCTGTTCGCCGCCCTTGGCGCGGCGCTGCTGTGCGGGCCTGCGTCTGCGGCATCGCGGTTTGTGCAAGACCCCTACCCCAGCACCTACCGCGCGCTTGCGTCCGGTCCGGTGCTGATCCAGCACGCCACGGTCCTCACCGGCACCGGCGAGCGGCTGGACGATGCCGATGTACTGCTGCGCGACGGCAAGGTGGCCGCGGTGGGCCGCGCACTCGAAGCACCCGCCGATGCGCGCCGCATCGATGGCACCGGCAAGTGGGTCACACCCGGCATCATCGACGTGCACTCGCATCTGGGCGTCTACCCCAGCCCCGGCGTCAGCGCGCACAGCGATGGCAACGAGATGACCGCACCGGTGACGCCCAACGTCTGGGCCGAGCACTCGATCTGGCCGCAGGACCCGGGTTTCGGCACCGCGCTGGCCGGCGGCATCACTTCGCTGCAGATCCTGCCTGGCTCGGCCAACCTGATCGGCGGGCGCGGCGTCACGCTCAAGAACGTGGCCTCCACCACCTACCAGGGCATGAAGTTTCCCGGCGCGCCGTGGGGCCTGAAGATGGCCTGCGGCGAAAATCCCAAGCGCGTCTACGGCGAAAAGGGCGGCCCCGCCACCCGCATGGGCAACGTGGCCGGCTACCGCGCCGCGTTCATCGATGCGGCAGAGTATCTGCAGAAAAACGCACCGAAGAAGAAGACCGAGAAGAAGCGCCATTGGTGGAGCAAAGGCGGCGACAACGACAGCAGCGGCGATGCAGGTGGCAAGCGCGACCTGAAACTCGACACGCTGGCCGGCGCCATCAACGGCGATATCCGCGTGCACATCCACTGCTACCGCGCCGATGAAATGGCGACCATGCTCGACCTGTCCAAGGAATTCGGCTTCCACATCGCCGCCTTCCATCACGGCGTGGAGGCCTACAAGCTGGCCGACCGGCTGGCGCAGGAAAACGTCTGCGGTGCACTGTGGGCCGATTGGTGGGGTTTCAAGATGGAGGCCTTCGACGGCATCCAGGAGAATATTGCCATGGTCGACCGCCCGGCCAACAGCTGCGCCATCGTGCATTCGGATTCGGAAGAAGGCATTCAGCGGTTGAACCAGGAAGCCGCCAAGGTGATCGCCAACGCAAGCCGCAGCGGCACCGAGATTGCGCCCGAGCGCGCCATCCGCTGGCTCACCAGCAACGCCGCCAAGGCGCTCGGGATCGAGAAACAGACCGGTGCGCTGGAGCCGGGCAAGATGGGCGATGTGGTGGTGTGGAACGGCAATCCTTTCAGTTCTTACGCCTTGGCCGAACAGGTCTACATCGACGGTGCGCAGGTCTACGACCGGCATAACCGCGCACTGCAACCGGTGTCGGACTTCATGCTGGGCCAGGAGGTGGCACGATGAGCCGCGCCTGGTTCGCACGCCCGGGTCTGCGCGCGTTGGCCGCGCTGGCGATGGTCGCACTGGCCGCACCTGCAGCCGCACAGCAGGTGCTGATCCGCGATGCCACCGTGCACACAGCTACCGCGCAGGGCACGCTGCAACACACCGACGTGCTGGTACAGAACGGGGTGATCCGCGCGATTGGCAGCAACCTGGCCGCGCCTGCCGATGGCCGCGTGATCGACGCCAGGGGGCGCCCGCTGACGCCGGCCTTGTTCGGCGGCATCACCGAGATCGGCATCGAAGAAGTGTCAGGCGAAGACAGCACCGTGGACAGCGGCATCAAGCTGGCCGAGCAGCCGATGCGTCCCGAGTTCGACGTCACCCTGGCCTATAACCCCGATTCGGTGCTGGTGCCGGTGGCGCGTGTGGAGGGCATCGGCTTCACCGCGCTGGGCGCCACCACCAGCGGCGCCTTCATCGCAGGACAAGGCGGCATCGTGCGGCTGGACGGCAGCCCGGATCCGGTCGGGCCGCATGCGTTGTTCCTCCGCATCGGCGCGGCGGCGTCCGATCTCACCGGCAGCTCGCGTGCGGCGCAATGGATGCTGCTCGATCAGCTGGTGGCCGAAGCGCGCGGCCGCGTGCCGGCCGATTCGCCGCATGCCTTGCTGACCCCGATGGGCCGCAGCGTGCTGGCCAAGTATCTGGCCGGGCAAGGCCGCATCGTGGTGCAGGTGGAACGCGCCGCCGACATCCGCCAACTGCTGCGCTGGGCACAGCGCGAGAAGGTGCGCATCGCCATCGCAGGTGGCGCCGAAGCCTGGAAGCTGGCGCCGCAACTGGCGCAGGGCAAGGTGCCGGTGCTGGTCAACGCATTGGCCGATCTACCGGCCACCTTTGATCAGATCGGCGCCACGCTGGAAAATGCCGCGCGCCTGCGCGCGGCCGGTGTGGAGGTCAGCTTCACCCAGAGCGGGGATGCCTCGCACAACGCGCGCAAGCTGCGTCAGCTGGCTGGCAATGCGGTAGCCAATGGGCTGCCGTGGGAATCCGGCCTGGCCGGGCTGACCCGCGTGCCCGCAGAGATCTTCGGCGTGGCCGATCGTATCGGCAGTATTGCGGTGGGCAAGCAGGCCGATCTGGTGCTGTGGGAAGGCGACCCGCTGGATGTGGCGCATTACGCCGAGCAGGTATGGCTGGGCGGGCGCGAGATGCCGATGCGCTCGCGCCAGACCGAACTGCGCGACCGCTACCTGAAGCAGGCTGGACCGCTACCGCGTGCGTATCTGAAATAGAGCAGCCAACGCGCTGTGCGGCCGCCACGCCAGCGCCGCCGGCGCTGCGAATCGACATGTTCCGCTCGTACACTGCGATTCTTCCGCGCCGGCCGTGCTTCGCTTAGGACTGCCCGTTCCCTTCAGCTGCTCGAGCGTGCTGTCTGCGTCGGTGCAAGCGTGTATCGCACGGGATTCGCCAGCCCATGCGCGCGTATGCATGGGCATGGGCATGGGCCTGCGCATCCATTATCGCCGGCAGCGTGCCGGTATCACTCGCAAGGATTGCCGATGCGGCTGCCATGTCGCCTGCTGTCATCCATCATCGCTGCCTCCCTGGAATTGCTGCCGCTGTCGGGCATGGCGCAATCGGGATGGATCAACGCCCAGGGCGAGTCGGTTGCAGAATCGCCCAGCCGCAAGACCGTGCAGGACATGGGCGCCAGCCTGCTGCTGACTCCGGATACGGACTGGCAACAGAAGTGGAACACGCCCAGCGACACCGTCCCGCACTTCACCGAGGCCGACCATGTCGCTACGGGCGACACGCTGTTTGTGCTGATCTTCCTGTCCAACCCGGGGCTGGATGCGCAACGACGCGCCGATGTGGTGTGCAGCATCCGCGTCATCGACCCCACCGGCCACGCCGCGCAGGACACCGTCGATGCGCCCTGCCTGCAGACGGAAATCGGAGGCGACCCGCGCCATGTCTATCTGGCCCAGGTCAGCCTGGCGGTGCGTGCGGAGGCGAGCGACCCGCCCGGGCGCTGGCAGGTGCAGGTCACGGTCAACGACCGGCGGCGCGGCATCCGCATTCCGCTTGTCAGCAGCTTCACCATGGGCCGCCAGCGGCAGCCCGCAAAGACGCCATGAACACGCTGCCGTTGCGTGCGCGGGCGGGCTACTTGCTGATCGCCGTTGCGCTGTTGCTGATCGAAGTGGCGATCGCTGCCGGATGGATCGGCGGTGCGTGGGTGCGCGGCAGCCTGGGCGATGTGCTCGCCGTGGCGCTGGTCTATTGTGGCCTGCGTGGCGTGTTTGGCTGTCCGCCGGGGTGGGCCTGCATGTTGGCAATCGGCATCGGCTGCGCGATCGAAGGCTTGCAGGCCATCCATCTGGCCGACCGCCTTGGCCTGCGTCCCGGCAGTGCGGCCTACATCGCGCTCGGCAACACTGCAACGCTGCATGATGTGCTGATGTATGCCCTCGGCGGCGTTGCGGCTGTCGGCTGCGATGTGTTGTTGCGGCCTCGGCAACATGCGACACCCGCAGCGCCATTGAGCGATTGATCATGTTTTTCCTGGACTTCCATGACGACCCTTCTGTCTTCGACCAGTGTTCGCTGGGCTGCCATTGCCACCCTGTTTGCGCTGAGCGCATGCGAGCGCAATCGCGCACCAGCATCGCCATCGCCCGCCGCAGCGATCGCAGCCTCTGCAACAACACCTGCTCGTGTAGCACTGACGCTGCACTGCCCCGATCTGGACGATGCAGTGCCTGAGGCCGCTGCCATTACCGCCGGCGCGGGCGATCGCGTGCGGCGCGTAGACGCGCATCGGCTGGAAGTGACAACCGATGTGGGCACGCAGGTGTTCGCCGACAGCCCGCCCTACGATGAGCCGCTGGACGGCGCCGAGTACCGCTATTGCGATCGCGGCGATGCGTACGTGTTGCTGCATCACCGCGATGGCGACAGTTTTGCCGGCGTGCTGATCGACATCCGCAGCGGCAGGCAGCTTCCCGGTGGGATCGAAGTGGTGATCGCGCCGGATCGCAGCCGCTATCTGGCCGTGACACAAAGCGACGGCATGGACGGCGAGCAGTGGCGTGTCCTGGATTTCAACAAGCGCCCATTGATCTCCACCACCAGCATGCTGCTTAGCCAGGATGGCGCCACCGGTATCGCCGAATTGAGCGCACCGACGTGGTTCGGCACGCAGTTGCAGGCCACCGCCACCTGCCTGAGCGACGACACCCAGCGCTGGCAAGTCCGCCTGACCAACGCGCAAGGCGCATGGAACTGGCAGCCGCGGCGCGCATGCGACGCCACCGACGCGGCCCAGTGAGATGATGTTTGCAGGCGGCGGATTGCGCTCGATTCAGCGCGTGGTGCTGCGCCAGGCGCCGGCCAATCTGCAGCGCGGACTCGAAGCAGTGGGCGGGCGTCTGATCCTCACTGCCGACACACTGTTGTTCCAGCCGCACGCGTTCAATGTGCAAACGCGTTCGCTTGCCGTTCCACTGAGCGCAATCGTGTCGCTGCAGCCGCGCTGGACACGGCTGTTCGGGCTGCTGCCGGTGGCGCCGACCTCATTGGCCGTGCAGTTGGACAACGGCGACGCACATCGCTTCGTCATTGGCAAACGGGACCAATGGATCGCTGCCATAGCCAGCGCACGTGACGCGCTCAGCCAAGCTGGGCAACCTTGAACAGCTGCGACCAGACGCAGCCATCGCGATCATGCATCAACGCCTGCGCCCGTCTCCAGGCCGCAATGCAAGCGTAAACCGCAGTCAGATTCGTGGCTTAAGTTGGAACCAGGTGCACGCTCCGCATCTTCGGCAGTCGCAGCACAGGTTGCGTCCGTCTAGCATCGCGCAGCGACATCTCGCCCACGTCCTTCCCTCAATTAAGAGCGGCTAACAAAACGCAGCGAGCAGCCGTGAGATGGGTGGACGCGCGGAGAAACCGGAGTGTACGAGTGGTACGTACCGCACCGAGCACCCGCCCCGCCCGCCTGGCAGTGAGCACAGCGGTGTTGGTAGCGGCGCCAAGGAACTGAACATGCTCCACTTCACCTTGCGCATGCTGGTATGTGCGCTGTGTCTTTACGGCGGCGTCAGCACACCGGCCATGGCAGCTTTTGGATTCACCCGCAGCGGCGACCGTGTGGTGGTGGACACCGGCGCCGAACTGATGTTTTCGATCAACGCCAACAACGGCGACATCGTGTCGATGCGCTACCGCGACAACGAGTTGCAGACCACCGAATCCAAGGGATCGCATGTCGCCTCGGGCCTGGGTAGCGCCAGCGTCGAAGCGCGCGTGGTGGGCGGGGCAGTCGTGGTGTCGGCCAGGGCCGGCGATCTGACCCAGTACTACATCGCACGCAAGGGCCGCAATGCGATCTACATGGCCACGTATGCACCGACACGACTGCCGGTAGGCGAGCTGCGCTTCATCGCGCGCCTGAACGTCGCCAAGTTGCCCACCGCGCAGCAGGAGCCCGACTCCAATGTCGGTACTGCGATCGAAGCCGAAGACGTGTTTCTGCTGCCGGACGGGCGCACTAGCTCCAAGTTCTATTCGGCGCGCCGCATGATCGACGACCAGGTACATGGCGTCAGTGGCTCGGCGGTTGCGGTGTTCATGCTGATGGGCGACCGCGAGCATAGTTCCGGCGGGCCGTTCTTCAAGGACATTGCCACGCAAAAAACCCGCGTGACACATGAGCTCTACAACTACATGTATTCCGATCACACCCAGACCGAAGCGTTTCGCGGTGGCCTGCATGGTGTCTACGGTCTGTTGTTTACCGATGGCGGTGCACCGAACCGTGCGCAGCTGAGCACCGACTTTGTGGATGCCACACTGGGTTTGAGCGGCTATCTGGCGAGTAGCGGGCGTGGCAAGGTGAGCGGGCGGGTTAGCGGGGTGTTGTCCGGCCAACCGGCCGTGGTCGGCTTGCGCAGCGACCAGGCGCAGTACTGGGCCACTGCCAACGGCAGCGGCGATTATCGGATTTCCAGCGTGCGCCCGGGCCGCTACCGCATGACGCTGTACCAGAACGAGCTGGAAGTGGCGCAACGCGATGTCGACGTAGTTGCCAATGCCACCGCACAGGCGATGTTGCAGGCCACGGCGTTGCCGGGCACGGTGAAATGGCAGATCGGTGTGCCCGACGGCACGCCGGCCGGATTTCGCCATGCCGACCTGCTACCGCGTGCGCATCCTTCCGACACACGCATGCGCTGGGCGCCAGTCACCTACACTGTAGGATCGAGCAGCCAGACAAATTTTCCGGCCGTGCAGTGGCGCAGCGTCAATACGCCCACCCGCATCGACTTCACCCTGGCATTCAATGCGCTCCGCAACTATCGCCTGCGGATTTTCGTGCCGCTGGCGCAGGCCAGTGCCCGCCCGCAGATCGCCGTCAACGCACGCTGGAATGGCCCGCTTCCTGCCGCACCCAACCAGCCCAAGACGCGCGGCATTATCCGTGGCACCACGCGTGGCAACAACACGCTGTACGAGGTGGACATTCCCGCCTCGGCGCTGCAGGCCGGCAGCAACCGCATCGAGATCGGGCTTGCATCGGGATCGCCCGACAACGGTTACCTCAGCCCGGCGGTCGTGTTCGACAGCGTCCAGTTGGTAGCGCTTTAACTCCATCGCACACGGGAAAGAGCGGCATGGCCGCCACTGTGCGAACGCACGTGCAATGGTGGCCGTGGTTTGGCATTGCCATCATTCGCTGCGGGTGCTCAGGCGTTGTGCGCAAATATCACGCTTACAACCATGCACACAGCAACCATGCGATCACACCTCGCATCGATGGCGAGTGACGCAGTTACTTGGCCGCAATCGACCTGGTGAGCGATACCATCCTCATCAGAGAGAGATGACTGCTGGAGCAACCATCGCTGCCGCTTAGCGCCTGCAATCTGGTCAAAACGCTTTGACGTCAGGAGGGAGGTTGCCTTTGGCCGCAAGCGCATTGCCGTTGCCGGCGCTGCCATGCCGAACGCAGATGGGGGCGTACACGTGGGTGTTCGATGCAGCGCAGTTCAGCGGTCGTGGCCATCAAGCAACACCGTGCAGACCGTCACTGACACACCGCCTGCATGGACCGACCACTGCGCTGTCGGTCCATGCATGGCTCATCAGGTGCGCTTACTTGGCATCCATCGTGGCGCTGACCTTGGCCCAGCCATTGCCGCGTACCACTTCAAATCCCGCTTCGGCCGCGTGCAGGTACATGCTGTTGTTGTAGCGGCCATCCTTGGAGCGGTTGTTCTGTAGCCACGTCAAGAACGGCTTGGCATCGATATTGAGATTGCCGCTGGTCTTGAGCGTCGGCTGGCCGGCGGTGCCGGTCGGGATGAAGGTGTACACGTAATAGCCGGCACCGGAGTTGAAGCCTTCCCACAGATCGAAGGTGCGCCCGCCTGCAGTGATCACCTTGGTGGCGGTGACCGTGCCGATCGGCCAGGAGTTATGGTCGCCCCAGATCATCACCTCCAGTTGCGGGTTGCCCTTTGCGGTATCCCAGCGGAAGAAGATGTCGTAGGCAAAATCGCCCGCCAGGTTGGTGCCGCCGGCGCTGTAGTTGAACTTGAACGGGAGCGAGGAAATCGAGGAAATCTGCTTGGGGAACAGCGTGTCGCTGGTGGGATTCCAGTCGTAATGCCAGCCGCGCACGATCGCCGGATACCCGTAAAGGTTGTAGTCGGCAAAGTTGAAGGTCACCGTCAGCTCGGGCGTGCTCCCGGTGCCGAAGGTGCCCTGGATGATGTTGTTGGGATCGTTGAAGTTGTTGACCCACGCGTAGTGGTTGCCAAAGATCTTGTACGGCCCGGCCAGTGCCGCCGGTGCCAGCGCCACCAGGCCGACGGCCAGCGCGGCCTTCCACCAGCGCGATGCGCGCCGCCGTGTGCTGGGCGCCTGCGCACCGGTCTGGGTGAAGGTATTGGATAGGGTGGTATGCATTGGACTCTCCATGGTGTTCAGCGCGGGAGCACCGTTGCGATGCCCCGGGACCGCACTGTGGCGGTTGCGGCCGACCCTAGCAGCGGCGCTGCGGCTGGAGCTATAGCGATTCCAGCAAGGCAGCCCTGCCAAGCGCGATAGCGGGCGCTACCTGGCAGGCCGAGCGTGTCCTGGTCCTCAGTTCATACCCAACTTCCTGGCGATCCGGCATGTACTGCTCAGCTATGCGCTATCGGCACCGTACGCCAATTGTGCAGAGCCACATGGTCGTGTGTTCACATCGCGATGCGACACCGGAGGCTGCGCTGGTCGGCTGCTGCCTTGTCCTACGTGCGGGGCAATGGCTCCCGGTCCAACCGGACCGCCATGCCGGGTGCACCCTGTGCAATCTCTAGACTCCGGCGCGCAATCACCCCGAACATCGTGACTCACCGCCCTTCGATCGACAGCGTTGGTGCCGCTAGCCATCCCCGCCACGAGTGTTCCGACCGCTGGCTCTACGCGCGGCAGCGGTTTTGCGATAGCGTTCGCAATTGGATACGACGCAATAGCCGGAGGGGGCGACGATGCGCATCGGAATCGTGGTGGACAGTGCGTGCGATTTGCCGCAGGACTTCATCCAATGCAACAACGTGATCGTGCTGCCGATCAGCGTCCGTATCGGCGAGGCCGTGCTGGCCGATCATCGCGATGAAGAAGCCACATTGAGTTTTCTGCAGGCGCATGTGGCCGAGCGCGGACACGAGGCAGAGACCACACCGTTTTCGGTCAACCAGATCCGCGATCTGTTTCTGCAGCGCCTGGTCATCGATTACGACCACGTGTTCTGCCTGACCATCTCCAAGCTGCGCAGCCAGATCTACCACAACGCCATGCAGGCCAGCTTCGCGATCCTCAACGACTACAAGCCGATCCGTCAGGCTGCAGGTCACAGCTCGCCATTCGCATTGCGCGTAATCGATACCTTGAACCTGTTTGCCGGCCAGGGCGTCACCGCAGTGGAAGCGGTGCGCCTGCGCGACCAGGGCCAGGGCGTGGCGGCGATTCGCACCCGGCTGGAGCAGCTGGCCGAGCACACGTATGGCTACATGATTCCGCGCGATCTGTATTACCTGCGCGCACGTGCCCGCACCAAGGGCGATCGCAGCGTGGGGCTGATCGGCGCGGCGCTGGGCAGCGCGCTGGATATCAAACCGGTGCTGCGCGCGTATCGCGGCGTTACCGAACCGGTGGCCAAGCTCAAGGGCTTCGAGCCGTCGGCCGAGAAACTGTTCGGCTTCACCGTGCGCAAGCTCCGCGAAGGACTGATGACGCCCACCGTGTGCGTGGGCTATGGCGGCGAGCTGGCCGAGCTGCATGCCCTGCCCGGTTATGCCGCGCTGCAGGCCGCCTGCCAGAGCCATGGCGTGCAATTGTTCGAAAGCGTGATGAGCCTGACCGGCATGGTCAACGTGGGCAAGGGCGCGCTGGCGGTGGCCTTCGCCGCTGAACCGCACAAGTTTTCCGCCTGAAGCCAGCACGTGGCGGCGCATGGCCTTCGACGGCGTTCTCACCCGTTCTCGGCTAGTGTGCCGCCGTCATTCAACGGAGTGTATCCATGCCTGTGAGCTACTCGATCAGCCTGCCCGACCCCAAGCTGGCCCGCGGCAGCGCGCCATCGGTCAGCTTCACCGCCAACGGTGCCGAGGCGTTTGCCGAACAGTTGCAGGCGGCGCTACGCGACCCGGCCTGGTTTGGCCGCTGGCGCCAGCTGCAGGCCGACCCGGACGAAGTGGACCCCGCGCTAGGCATCACCGATCCATCGGCAACCGTCAGCGGCAAGCAGGACGATCTGCGCATCGACCTGGTCGCCACTACCAGCATCCCGGGCGACCTGTTCAAGCAACGCATGCAGGCTCTGGCCGGCCACCACTGGCAGATGCGCGACGTGCGTTGACCATGTGCATCAGATAAGCACACAGGCTGCGCCGCAACAGCGCTAGGTCCGGTCAGTCAGAGGCTTCGCGCCATGCTCAAGCCCCTCTCCCATTGGGAGAGGGGCTGCGGCGAAGCAGCAGGTGCCCCTCTCTGCACCGAGCGCCGCCCGCACCCTGATCTGCCCCTCCAGGGCACCTTCTCCCGAGGGAAAGAGGGGGCTACGTGCTAAGCGGCAGCAAGTGGCTCGTGCAACCCATGCTGCATGGAGGCGCACACGTCTACAGCGAGTGCATTCCAGCGCTGGCTCGCTTGCAACCGCAACACGACACACTTATCCCCGCAACGCCTTGGCGTGATGCGCAATATGCTCGCCAATGAAGCTGGCAATGAAGTAATAGCTATGGTCGTACCCGGGCTGCATGCGTACGATCACCGGGTACGCCGCTGCCTTCGCAGCATCTTCGAACAACCTGGTTTTCAGCTGATTTTCCAGGAATTCGTCTGCCCCGCCCTGATCGATCAACAGCGGCAAACGTTCTTGCGCCTGCGCGATCAACGCGGTGGCGTCATACGCCTTCCAGCTGTTGCGATCGTCGCCCAGATACTGCCCGAACGCTTTCTCGCCCCATGGCACCTGGCTGGGTGCCACGATCGGCGAAAACGCCGACACGCTGCGATAGCGCCCCGGGTTCTTCAGGGCGATGGTCAACGCACCGTGCCCGCCCATCGAGTGTCCGCTAATCGCGCGCGCACCGGTGGTGGCAAAGTGCGCTTCGATCAGCGCCGGTAGTTCGTTCACCACATAGTCGTACATGCGGTAATGCGCCGCCCACGGCTGCTGCGTGGCATCGACGTAGAAACCGGCACCCTTGCCGATGTCATAGCCCTCCGCGTCGGCCACCTCGTCGCCACGCGGGCTGGTATCCGGCGCTACCAAGATCACGCCGTGCTCGGCGGCATAGCGCTGTGCGCCGGCCTTGCTGATGAAGTTCTGCTCGGTGCAGGTCAGGCCGCTGAGCCAGTACAGCACCGGTAGTGGGCCATCGGCGGCCTGCGGTGGCAGATAGACGCCCACCTGCATGGCGCAACCCAGGCTCTGCGATTGATGCCGATACACATCCTGCCAGCCGCCAAAACAGGCACGGTGTTCGATACGTTCCATGAAAATTCCTTGCGAGGAGAAAAACCCTGCGGACCGATTGCCGGCCGCAGGGTTGGACCATCAGTGCAACAAGCCTTTCTTGCGTGCCACCTGAGTAGACAAGGCATCCATCAATGCCGGCGACAGGCAGTCGTAGGGCGTCAAGCCCAGTTCGTTGAGACGCGCGCGCACGCCATCCATCTGCTCCGGCGGGGTGCCGGTTTCGATGATGGACGAAACGAATGCGGCAAAACCCGGTGCCGACCACCCCTGCTGCTTGGATAGCTCGGAGTGCACAAAATCCAGGCCGTAAAACGCATGCTCCTTGTTTTCGATCCGGCCGAACAGATGCACACCGCAGCCTGTGCAGGCATGCCGCTGGATCGTCGCGCTTTCATCGACGATCTTCAGCTTCTCTTCGTGCGCCGTCACCTTGACGTTGTCGCGTGACACTACTGCCACCACGGAGAACTTCGCGCCCTCCGGCTTCCAGCACTTGCTGCAGCCGCAGGCGTGGTTGTGCGCGGTCTGCGCAGACACGTCCACGGTCACCTTGTCGGTGGCGCAGTGGCACTCGAGGGTTCCCCCTTGAAAGTTCTCCGCACCACCTCGCGCAACGCCACCATCTACTGAAGGATGAATCGACACGTTAGCCATCATGCCCCTCCCGGGGTCTCGGTCCCACGTGCGCGGAAGCGGCCGCGCGCCGCTCCTGGCCGTGCGGTCAGAAATGAATCACGGTGCGGATCGACTTGCCCTCATGCATCAGGTCGAAGGCTTCGTTGATCTCTTCCAGCGGCATGGTGTGGGTGATGAACGGATCCAGGTCGATCTCGCCCTTCATCGACTGCTCCACCATGCCAGGCAATTGCGTGCGCCCCTTGACGCCACCGAAGGCACTGCCGCGCCACACGCGGCCGGTGACCAACTGGAAGGGGCGGGTGCTGATTTCCTGGCCGGCACCGGCCACGCCGATGATGACGCTCTCGCCCCAGCCCTTGTGGCAGCACTCCAGCGCCGAACGCATTACGTTGACGTTGCCGATGCACTCGAAGCTGAAATCCACGCCACCATCAGTCAACTCGACGATCACTTCCTGGATCGGCTTGTCGTAGTCCTTGGGGTTGATGCAGTCGGTGGCGCCCATGCTGCGCGCCAGGTCGAACTTGCCCGGGTTGGTATCGATGGCGAGGATGCGCCCGGCCTTGGCCTGCACCGCACCCTGGATGACCGCCAGCCCGATCCCGCCCAAGCCGAACACCGCCACGCTTTCGCCCGGTTTGACCTTGGCGGTGTTGTGCACCGCACCGATGCCGGTGGTGACGCCGCAGCCGAGCAGGCAGACCTTTTCCAGCGGCGCTTCGGGATTGACCACCGCCAGCGAGATTTCCGGCACCACGGTGTATTCGCTGAAGGTGCTGCAGCCCATGTAGTGGTAGATCGGCTCGCCGTTATAGGAAAAGCGCGTGGTGCCGTCGGGCATCAAGCCCTTGCCCTGGGTGGCGCGCACGGCCTGGCACAGGTTGGTCTTGCCCGACAGACAGAATTTGCACTTGCGGCATTCGGCCGTGTACAGCGGGATGACGTGGTCGCCGACCTTGACGCTGGTCACGCCCTCGCCGATCTGCTCGACGATGCCGCCGCCTTCGTGCCCCAGCACCGACGGGAAGATGCCTTCTGGATCGTCACCGGACAGCGTGAAGGCATCGGTATGGCACACACCGGTATGGGTGATACGGACCAGCACTTCGCCGGCCTTTGGCGGTGCGACGTCGATCTCGACGATTTCCAGCGGCTTGCCGGGTCCGAATGCAACTGCTGCACGGGATTTCATGGATGAGCGCTCCTGACGAAGATGTACGAGGACGGGAACGGCACACGCCGCCCCGGTGGGAGTTCATTTGAGATAGGACCGGACAAGGCCAAGCAATTCCTGAACCCGTTCGGCGCGTTGCGCATCGGACGCGGCGGCATGTCCGAAATCTTCCCGGATATGCGCTTCAAGCACCTGCGACATCAGCCCATTGACTGCTCCCCGGATCGCGGCGATCTGCTGTAGCACCGGGGCGCAGTCTGCGCCCGACGCGAGCGCACGCTCAAGTGCATCGCACTGTCCGCGCAATCGTCGCACCCGCGCCAGGGCGCGCTTCTTCTCCAAAGGCGAATGCGGCATGCCGTCCCCCCAACCCAAAATACTGGGGGGCAGTATAGGCATCTGTGTAAAAAAAGCGATGCCGACCAGGTCGCAGCGACCAAGGCGTGTCGTTTTCGACAGAAGGTGACCGGCTTCACAGCAGTGGCATGTGGCCTTTACGCGCTACTCCAGACAGTGCCGCGACGGCCCAGCTGCTGCATTGCCGCAAGCGATTTGCGCAGCTTGGCGTGCGCGCGACTACCGGCTGGGTGATTCGCTCTGGTCCTGCTTGAACTGCTGGCAGGCGGCGTGAAATCGCTTCAACGTGGGTGAAAAGAACTTCTCGCGATGCGTGATCACAAAGAACCGCCGGGTCAGTCGCGGCAACCCGCCGGTCAGCGGCGTCAATTTTTTGGTCGCAATCAGCCCCTCCACCACCCACCGCGACAGGCAACTCACACCCAAGCCTTGCACCACCATGTTCTTGATCGCTTCAGAGCTACCGATCTGCCGCGTATCGGACAACACATGCAGATGCCGCAGCAGCAACTGCTCCACTTCTTCACGCGTACCGGAGCCTGGCTCGCGCAACAGCCAGTCGGCGTCACGCAAATCGGCCAGCGTGACCTTGGCCTGCTTGGCCAACGGATGCCGGCGACCGACCACCACCAACAACTCGTCCACGAGCCAGGGCTCGGCATGCAGCTCCGGCAGATGGCAGGGACCTTCGATCAGCCCCATATCCAGCTCGAAGTTGGCCACCTTGCGCGCGATCGCGCTGCTGTTGGCACTTTCCATGTCCACACGCAGCGCTGGCGCCTGCTTGCGTAGCGCACGCAGCACCAATGGCAGCACATGGTTGCCGATCGTTGTGCTGCAGCCGATCTTCAAACGCGCCATAGAAGCGATAGCGCCTGGTTGGAAACCCGCCTCGATCTCCTGTGCGCCATCGAGCAGCTTGCGCGCCTGCGGCAACAGCGCCATACCGACATCATTGAGCACCAGACGTTTGCCGACGCGATCGAACAATTGCGTCGCCAACGCCTGTTCCAGTTCGTTGAGCGCTGCACTGGTCGCCGATTGCGACAACGCTACCGCAAGCCCTGCGCTGGTGGTGCTGCCATGATGGGCGATGGCGCAAAAGATCTGAAGTTGCCGCAATGTCAGGCGCACGAATCTACCGGTTTTACAAGTATGCAATACCAATATTGCCCGTTTACAGCTATGCGCTTTCGCTCGACACTGTTGCCACTGTCTTGCTCACACGTCGCCTGCTGCCATGTCCATTGCACCTGCACTGACCTTTGCCCAGAGGCTGCGCCCGTTCAAGGCGTTGTCCGGCCCGCGCGAGGTCATCCGACAGTTCACCCCGAACTGGTTCGCGGCCACCATGGGCACCGGCATTCTCGCGCTGGCGCTCGCTCAACTGCCGTGGCGCGCTCCAGGCTTGGTGGCGGCCGGCGAGCGCCTCTGGATATGTAACGTTGCGCTGTTTGCCGTCTTCGCGCTGCTGTACGCCGCGCGGTGGGCGCTGTACTTCGACCAAGCCAGACGGATCTTCGCGCATGCCAGCGCCTCGATGTTCCTGGGCACCATCCCGATGGGGCTGGCGACCGTCATCAATGGTCTGTTGCTGTACGGCGTGCCCCGCTGGGGCAGCGCCGTGCTGCCGCTGGCAGAAACCTTGTGGTGGGTGGACGTCGCAATGGCATTGGCCTGCGGGGTGGGCGTGCCGTATCTGATGTTCACCCGGCAACAGCACCGCATCGAACAGATGACCGCCGTGTGGCTGTTGCCGGTGGTGGCGGCCGAAGTGGCAGCGGCCAGCGGCGGCCTGCTGGCTCCGCACCTTGCCGATGCGGGCATGCGGTTCGCGGTGCTGATCGCCAGCTATGCGTTGTGGGCGTATTCGGTGCCGGTGGCGATGAGCATCCTGGTCATCTTGCTGCTGCGCATGGCCTTGCATCAGTTGCCGCCAGCCAGCATGGCAGCATCGAGCTGGTTGTCGCTTGGCCCGATCGCGACCGGTGCGCTGGGTATGCTGGCGATGGGGGCCGACGCCCCGGCGATCTTCGCCGCACATGGGCTGGCCGATCTTGGACAGATCGCAGCGGGCATCGGCGTGATCGGCGGCCTGCTGTTCTGGGGGCTGGGCGCCTGGTGGCTACTGCTGTCGGTGCTGATCACCGCACGCTACTTCCGTGCCGAGGTGCCATTCAATCTGGGCTGGTGGGGCTTTACCTTCCCGCTTGGTGTCTACGCGCTGGCCACCTTGAAACTTGGCGCGCTGCTGCAGCTGATGTTCTTTAGCACTCTAGGCGTCGCGCTGGTAGCAGTGCTTGGCGTGGTCTGGGCAGTTGTCGCGACCAAGACGCTGGCCGGTGCATATCGCGGCCATCTGTTCGTATCTCCCTGCATTGCGGAGATCCAAAGCGGGCCACCACGCGTTGAGGCGTGAAGCAGTGGCGCTTGATCGGCGCGCGGCCATTGGATTCCACCCCTGCCTTCCACGCAGGCGGCTACTAATGGATCGTGCATCGCATGCATTCGACGCCGTCACTTCGCGTACTGAGCAAGCCTAGTAGCGCGCCAGCCGGATCAACCACGGGGTGAATCACACCACCTCTGACGTTGCACTTGCGGAGGCAACGCCGACCTGAAATTGCGTTCGTCGAAGTAGCCTCGCCACAACGGTCCGCAGCGGGCATACCGTCATGCACAGCAGCAAGCGCTAATAGACGCGCAAATCTCTTATCCGTCAACCACGACCGGCGCAATGTCAACAGCGGTTTGCGGTGTGTGGTCCGGTAGCGAAGCGAGTACCGCACCACGGAAGCGCGCTGCAAACGCGGCGTCGTTGGCCTGATAGAACGCACGCGCATTGGCCGACAGCGCATCCAGCGCGTCCTGCGGCATGGCAAGCGCGGTTTCCACCGCCTGCGCAATTCCCGCTGCATCCACGTAATAGTAGGAGGCCAGCCGCCGCTGGCGCACGTCGGCCACCGGAATCAGCACGCCATGCTCCGGCTTGACCAATTCGTTCATCGGCTCGCCATCGGTGGCCAACGTCACCGCCCCCACGCTCAGCGCTTCCATCAGGTAGTGCCCGAAACCTTCGGCTTCGGAGGGACAGATGTGAAAGAGATGCGCGTTTTGCAGCCGACGTAATTCCGCAT
Organism: Xanthomonas vesicatoria ATCC 35937; assembly: GCF_001908725.1. Classification (NCBI taxonomy): domain Bacteria; kingdom Pseudomonadati; phylum Pseudomonadota; class Gammaproteobacteria; order Lysobacterales; family Lysobacteraceae; genus Xanthomonas; species Xanthomonas vesicatoria. The sequence continues at coordinate 1,991,850 of NZ_CP018725.1, forward strand.
CGTCGAGATAGCGCACGCGGTGGTCGATATTCGCCGCCACCACCGGCTTGCCGGCCGTGCGCGGATTCTGCACCACCGTCAACAGCGGCCACTCTGGATGCTGCTTCCAGGTTTCTAGCAGCACGCGGGTGCCCTTGGCGGTGCTGCGCCCGGCCAGATGAAAAAAGGCGCGCTGGCGCGGCACCTGGGCATCGTAGCGATCCGGGCTGGTAAACCCGATGAAGCGCGTGGTGCAGCCCAGCCGCTGGAAGATCCGCTCGGCATGGTGGGTCTTGCACAGCACCGCGTCGAATTTCGGCAGCAGCGGTAGCCATTTGGGCAGCAACCATTCCGGATTGGGCACCAGCAGGTTGATCTGCCCAAGCGGCAGGCAGCGCGCGTACACCCGTTCGGAAAAGATCTGCAGCGGCACCCGACCGAACAGCGCGCGACTGGCCCACAGGCGCACCTCGCGCCCGGTGTCCTGCAACCGCTGGCTGGTGAACCCCAGCTCCTGTACGGGCACCCCACCGGCGCGCAGGGTCTGCGCCATCAGTATCATGTCGCGGGTCAGGCCCACGCCGTTGTCGCGGCTGATGACCCGCATCATCGGAAACGCCCTGTCATGCACCCACCCGCCATCGGGCTGGCGCGGCGCCGAAGCGATGGCGTCCTGTGTGATGTCCCGTCCCGTCATGTTGCTGTGCACGTGTGCCAATGATTGACAAATTTGATCATTATGATGCCTGTTCCAGCCTTGCACCTGCGAGCACCATGTATCCGGTAGCCACCACCCTGCGCGGTCCAATCTCCGCGCCACCGACGATGACCTCCATGGATATGCAACAACCCCGCGTTCTTGTGGTCGACGACGACCCGGACCTGCGCAAGCTGATCGGCGAGTTTCTGAGCACCCACGGTTACCAGGTGGACGTTGCCGAGAACGTGGCGGACATGCGCACGCGCATGGCACAGCATCGCCCGGACCTCATCGTACTCGACGTGATGATGCCGGGAGAAGATGGACTGAGCGCGGCACGTGCCCTGGCTAGCGAACGCGGTTCGCCGGCAGTCATCATGCTCAGTGCACTGGGCAACGATACCGACCGCATCATTGGCCTGGAGGTGGGCGCCGATGACTACCTGGCCAAGCCCTGCAACCCGCGCGAACTGCTGGCACGGGTGCGCGCCCTGCTGCGCCGCAGCCAGGCCAGCAACGAGCAGGCCGACCAGCGCGGAAACGTCTACGAATTCGCCGGCTGGCGTCTGGATGTGGTGCGCCGCGACCTGCGCGACCCGACCGGCATCTTCATCAACCTCTCCGATGGCGAGTTCGCCCTGCTGCGCACCTTCGTCGAGCATCCGCAGCGCGTGCTCAGCCGCGACCAGTTGCTGGAATATGCGCGCGGCCGCGATACCGACGTCTACGACCGGGCCATCGACAGCCAGATCAGCCGCCTGCGCCGCAAGATCAATGAGCGGGTCCATACCGAGTTGATTCGCACCGTACGTAACGAAGGCTACATGTTGCTGCCAAGCGTCTCGCGTCTGTGAGCAAAGCGGCACGTCGCGGACTGTCGATTTTTGCCCGCACGTTCGTCCTGCTGGCGGTGGCCCTGCTCACCGCCCAGGTCATTGGCATCGCCCTGCTGGTGATGCGGACCCCGGTCTACGAGCCGCCGGTGCATCCGCCGGAAGTGGTGGCGCTGCTGTCCACGCGCATGCCCGCCGGTACCCAGACCCTGAAGGTCCACGACGGCACGCAGGCGCCGTCCGCACCGCCCGGCCACGTGCGCGATGCCTTTGCGGAAATGCTGCTGGCGCATTGGCTAGACGTGGACGCGCAACGCGTGCGGTTTTATCGCAGTGCCGACGACCGCGAAAGCCCGCGGCTTGCCGCTAATCGGCCGCGGCGACTGCACGCAAATGACGCAGGAAGCGATGGCCGGCAACGGACGGCGCCCGAATGGACGCCCGCGGACCCGTCGTTCGGAGACGCGCCGCGCCCGGAGCAGGCACCGGACGATTGGGAAAGCGAACGTCTGACGCCCGGCGTGCCGCTGCTGGATGGTTTTACCGCCGCGCTGCAACAACCCGATGGCCGCTGGCGGACGGTGGAATCGCCGCGGCGGCGGCTATCGGCCGAATTCAAGACCCATATCGTGCTGCTGTTTCTGGCCGGTCTGCTGGCCAATGTACCGCTGGCCTGGTGGTTCTCTCGCGCGCTGTCGGCACCGATCAAGCGCTTTGCCGAAGCCGCCGACCGGCTGGGTCGCAATCCCCACGCGGCCGCACTGCAACGTAGCGGCCCGCCGGAAATCGTTCGCGCCGCAGATTCGTTCAATGCGATGCAAGCGCGCCTGAACCGACTGATCAACGAGCGCACCCACATGGTGGCAGCCATCGCGCACGACCTGCGCACCCCGCTGGCGCGGTTGTCGTTTCGACTGGACGACCTGCAACCGCCGCTGCGTGAAAAGGCGCTGGCCGATATCGACGAAATGAAGGCGATGATTTCTGCGGCGCTGGATTTCATCCAGAACGATCGCCATCGCGGCGAACGCGCGCCGCTGGACCTGCGCCTGCTGGTGGAGAGCGTGGTCGACAACGCCACCGATATCGGCGCCGACGCGGTGCTGCTGCCCGGCCCGACCATCACCCTGGACGGCGACCCGCTGGCATTGCGGCGTGCCGTGATGAATCTGCTCGAAAACGCCTTGAAATACGGCAAATGCGCGCGCTTGCAGCTCACCCGCGATGGCGAAGATGGTGTGCTGTGGATCGACGACGAGGGCCCCGGCATCGACCCGACTCAGCGCGAACAACTGCTACTGCCGTTCGTGCGCGGCGAATCTTCGCGCAACCGTGGCACCGGTGGCATCGGCCTGGGCTTGTCGGTAGCACATAGCATCGTGCTGGCGCATGGCGGCGACCTGCGCCTGGACAACCGCGCCCACGGCGGGCTGCGCGTGACTGTGCGCCTGCCGTGCATGCCGGAGCGGCGCTGAGCGAGACCGGAAGCGGCGGGGACCGGAGCAGGACGCACGGCGCGCACCAGTGGCAGTGCAGCGCCCCACTCGAGGCAACGCATTACACCAGCTAGCCAGCCATTGCGTCCGATCCGGCGCAAGTAAGTAACGCACTCATCGGCCAACCACGTGGAGGACGTCGGGGACCGCACGCATCAAAGGCGCCGGGATGAAACCGCACGTCGCCAAGCGACAACTTGCCGGTCACACATCCACGCAAAGCAAAACGCGCCGCATCACGGCGCGTTCGACTACATCACTAGCGCAGCTAGCAACCTGCACTGCTCACCGCCAGGCGGGCACGCACGGTGCTCGGTGCGGCATACATCACCCGTACACGCCGGCTCCTCCGCGCTGTCCGCACTCACCCGAAGACTGTGCGCTGCGTTGTGTGAGCCGCTACTACTCAGTATGCAAACTCGCGAAACACCCGGTCGATATCGCCGTTCCATGCGCCGTGATACAGCGCCAGCTTGCGCTCGGCAGCGGTGACGCCGCTCTCGGCGATCTCGGCGATCACATCAACAAAGCCGGTTTCGTCCTGGCCGTCGCCATTCAGGCGCGCGCGCCGGCGCAGGCCTTCGCGGGCGATGTTGACCGCCTCTACCGCCAGGTCGCGCACGGTGCCGTTGCGGAACGGCAGGCCCAGCGCATGCTTTGGCACGCCGTCGCGCAGGGCGTGGCGTTCGGTGGGGCTGAAATCCTTCACCAGATCCCAGGCCGCATCGAGCGCGGTCTGGTCGTACAACAGCCCGACCCAGAACGCCGACAATGCGCACAGGCGATTCCACGGGCCGGCATCGGCACCACGCATTTCCAGGTATTTCTTCAACCGCACTTCCGGAAACGCGGTAGTCATGTGGTCTGACCAGTCGCGCAGCGTCGGCAACGCGCCCGGCAATGCCGGCAGCTTGCCTTGCATGAAGTCGCGGAAGCTCTGCCCGCTGGCATCGACATAAACGCCATTGCGATAAGAGAAATACATCGGCACATCGAGCAGGTAATCGACGTAGCGCTCGTAGCTGAAACCAGCTTCGAACACGAAGTCCAGCATGCCGGTGCGATCGGCGTCGGTGTCGGTCCAGATGTGCGAGCGATAGCTCAGGTAGCCGTTGGGCTTGCCCTCGGTGAACGGCGAATCAGCGAACAAGGCGGTGGCGATCGGCTGCAACGCCAGCGACACGCGGAACTTCTGCACCATGTCCGCTTCGGTGGCGTAATCCAGATTGACCTGCACCGTGCAGGTGCGCGTCATCATGTCCAGGCCCAGCGAGCCGACCTTGGGCATGTAGTTCTTCATGATCTGGTAGCGGCCCTTGGGCATCCACGGCATCTGGTCGCGCCGCCACTTGGGCTGGAAGCCCATGCCCAAAAAGCCCAGCTGCAACTCGCCGGCGACCTGCGCCACTTCGTCCAGATGGGTGCCGGTTTCCACGCAGGTGTGATGCAGGGTTTCCACCGCTGCACCGGACAGCTCCAGCTGGCCGGCCGGCTCCAGCGTCACCGAGGCGCCGTCGCGCAGCAGCGCGATGGTGTGGCCGTTTTCCTGCACCGGCTCCCAGCCGAAACGGGTCAAGCCGGTTAGCAAGGCCTCGATGCCGCGCGCGCCTTCGAAGGTGGGCGCGCGCAGATCATCGAGCTGGAAGCCGAACTTCTCGTGCTCGGTGCCGATCCGCCAGTCCGCACTGGGCTTCTCGCCAGAGGCGAGGACCTGGACCAGTTCCGCGCGTTCGGTGATCGGCGTTTCGGCAACGTGGCTGGGACTCGACAAGGGCAGGCTCGCAAACGTGAAGGGGTGGGACGATGTGGGGATTCTCCCCAGCCACCGCAAGGCCCGCACTATACCCGCAGGGCATGGAAAGGATTGCTGTCATCGGCCGGGTCTGAGATTTCCATCCATGCGCACGGCGCGGCCGACGCAACGGCAGGCGCAGGCGCACCCCTACAGCCCGCCGTCGGGCGTGACGGAACAGGCCGCAGGAGGCAGCCATCCACGCCGACGCGCGACCGCTGTGCATTTCCGCAGGCGGGCTGCACCGCGTGCAATCGCCCCGGCCGCGCAGGCGCGTTCCTGTAGCATCGCCCGGCCATGACCGTTGCGCCCACGCCCACCGACACGCTGATTGCGCAGATGGCCAGCCTGATGCAAGGCGAGCGCGCCGATGCCTTCGCCTGCGTGAGCGCGCGGCGCGAGCACGGGGCACGCTCGGTGGATCTGAGCCAGGCGCAGTTCGCGATTGTGCTGCAGGGCCGCCAACAGGTGCGCAGCGCGACCCAATCGCTGCAGCTCGTGCCCGGCGATCTGTTCCTGGCGACCCGCCCTTGCCGGATCGATGTGATCAACACGCCCGACCCGCAGACCGGGCTCTACATGAGCGCGGTGGTCCCCCTCTGCGAAGATCTGCGAAGAGGCGCTGGCCGCTGCGCGCGCGTTGTGGAACGAGCCGCTGCCCGACGCCGGCGCCGACATCGCGCGGTTGCCGGCGATCGATGTCGCGCTGCCGCTGCGGCAATGGCGCGATGCACTGCAACACGGTTTGTACACCGAAGCACGCCTGGCGCTGGCGGCACTGGTCATCCACGTCTGTCGTCGCGGCCACGGCGGCTTGCTGCTGCCGCCGACGCCAAGCATCGCCGAGCAGGTGCGTACACTGATCGCCGCGCAACCGCAGCGGGCGTGGCGCTCGCGCGATATCGAAGACAGCCTGGGCGTCAGTGGCGCCACCTTGCGCCGGCATCTGGCCGCCGAACAGCGTTCGCTGCGCGACCTGATCACCGACGCGCGGCTGGCGCATGCCATGGCCTTGCTCTACAGCACGCGCTGGCCGCTCAAGACGGTGGCCGCGCGTGCCGGCTATCGCTCCACCCGCAGCTTCAGCCAGCGATTCCAGCAGCGCTACGGACTGGACCCGGCCAGCATCGGCAATAACCGCTAAATCGGCAGGGCGAGCGCTTCACGCAGCGCAATGAGCGAATCGCGCAGGTCGCTGCCGCCAGCATGACGACACCGCGGCGATTGCCGCCTGTCCTGGAATTGCCCATGTCTGTTTTCGCCCTGCGTTCGCTGGCGCCGCTGGTATTACTCGCCGCAAGCGCAACGCTGGCGCACGCCGCTGCGCCCGTCTCCACCCACGCACAGGTCCCCGGCTTCTACCTGCAGCGCATCGGCACGCTGCGCGTCACCGCCTTGTTCGACGGCAGCGTGGCGTTGACGCGTCGACAGCTGTCCAATGTGGACCCGGCCGAGCGCGACCGCCTGCTCGCGCAGGGCTACGTCCCCGAAGACAGCAAGGGGCTGCAGACCGCAGTCAATGCCTATCTGATCCAGGACGGCAGCCACCTCAGCCTGATCGATACCGGCACCGCGCAGTGCCTGGGGCCCGGCCTGGGGCCCGGCCTGGGTCAGGTGCTGGGTAACCTGCGCGCCGCCGGTGTCGACCCTGCCCAGGTCGACGATGTGCTGCTCACCCACGCGCATCCGGATCACCTGTGCGGCCTGCTCGATGCGCAGGGAACACCGGCCTTTCCCAACGCCACGGTGTGGGTGTCCGAGGCCGATGCCGCGTACTGGCTGGATCCCGCCTCGGAGGCCGGTGCCGCGCCGATGCTGCAGTTCGCCTTCCCGTTGGCGCGCGCGGCCGTCGCGCCGTATCAGGCCCAGGGGCGGCTGCGCCGTTTCCAGCCGGGCAAGACCGCATTACCGGCCGGCATCACGGCCCTGGACAGCCAGGGCCATACGCCCGGCCACGTCTCGTATCGCTTCAACGGCGGCGCCGGCAGCACGCTGCTGGTGTGGGGCGATGTGTTGCACTACCACGCCGTGCAGTTTGCGCAGCCGGACGCCTCGTTCGAGGCCGACAGCGATCGCAGCAAGGCGATCGCCTCGCGTTGTCGCCTGCTGGCGCAAGCCGCCGCCGGCCGCTGGTGGGTGGCCGGCGCGCATTTGCCATTTCCGGGCCTGGGTCATGTGCGCCGCGAGGGCAAGGCGTTCGCCTGGGTGCCCACCGAATTCGGCCCGGTGCCGGCAACGCCTTGAGCGATGGGGCAGCCGCGCGACCCATCACCTCTTGATGCGATCTGCAGCTGCCGGGCGCGCAGAACGCGGCACTGCGGCTTAGCGCTACCGTTTGCGGCGTAAGCCGGAGGCGCCGCCGGCGACGCGTCGCGCGCTGCGCACCCACGCAGTCCCTGTCCCGCAGCGCGGCCCCGGTGTCGCCAGCCCTACGATGCCGCAAATGAAAACGGCGAGCCCTGGCTCGCCGTGCTGGACTGCCTGCAGGCACAGGCGTCTGGCGCCTGGCCCGGTTCACTCCGCTGCAGGCGGCACCCCATCCAGGCCCAGCCAGCCGCCGACGATGCCGCGCAACTCGTCCACGCCCTGGCGCGACTCGCCCGAGTAGGTCTGCACGGTCACGCTGTCGCCGAAGCGCGAGGTCACTTCCTTCTTGACCTTCTGCAGGGTCTGCATCTGCTGGCCACGGCCGAGCTTGTCGGCCTTGGTCAGCAGCCCATGCGCAGGCAGGCCGCGTTCTGCGGCGTAGCCGAGCATCTGCAGGTCGTAATCCTTGAGCGGATGGCGGATGTCCATTACCACCACCAGGCCACGCAGCGCCTCGCGGGTGCGGAAATAGCGGTCGATGAAGGCCTGCCAGTGCGCCTGCAGGTCCTGCGGCACCTTGGCGTAGCCGTAGCCGGGCAGATCCACCAGATAGCGCTCGGGCTGGATCTGGAAGAACACCAGCTGCTGGGTGCGGCCGGGGGTCTTGGACACACGGGCCAGCGAGTTCTGGCGGGTCAGCGCATTGAGTGCGCTGGATTTTCCGGCGTTGGATCGGCCGGCAAAGGCCACCTCGTAGCCGCCATCGTCGGGCAATTGCCGGGCGTTGTGGGCGGACAGGTGGTAGCGGGCTTGTTCGATAAGGAGCGACATCCCCCTAGGATCGCACGTTCGGGCGCTGCCGGTTTTGCTGCACTGTTCGTTGACCCTGGCGCAAAGGCGTGTCGATAATCGAAGCACGCCTGCCACAGCCAGTACCCAACGCGCGCGGGCAGGGTCCATACGGAGCTTTAGCTGATGCGCCATGCTCGTGTGCTAGTCCTCGCCGCCCTCGCCGTGCCGGTCGTTGCGGCCGTGGCGTTTGCGCAATCGGCAGTCACGCCGATCCCCGATCCGCCGCCCGTGCGCGTTGCGCCGTTGGAGGTGGATCTGGCAAAGACCACCTGGGGCGATGCCAAGGCCGGCCAGGCCAAGGCCGCCGCCTGCGCGGCCTGCCACGGCCCGGACGGCAATCCGGCGGTGGCGATGTACCCGCGCATCGCCGGGCAAACCGAGCGCTACGTGGCGCATCAGGTGGCGCTGATTGCAAGCGGCGAACGCAATACCGGGATGTCGGCGGTGATGGTGCCGTTCGTCAAGGACCTGACCGCACAGGACATGCGCGATCTGGGCGCCTACTTCGCCACCCAGAAGGCGTCCGCCGGGGTCGCCGACGATGCGGTGATCGCCGAAGGGCCATATCAGGGCATGAAGTTCTACGAGGTCGGGGAAAAGCTCTACCGCGGTGGCGACATCGCGCGTGGCGTGCCGGCCTGCATGGCCTGCCACGGCCCGTCCGGTGGCGGCAACCCTGGCCCGGCGTATCCGCGCCTGGGCGGCCAGCATGCCGACTACGTGGCGCGACGCCTGAAGGAATACCAGGCCGGCACTACCCAGGAGCGCAACCCGGCGCTGTTCAATATCATGGCGCAGGTGGCACGCCCGCTGAGCGAGCAGGAGATCCAGGCGCTGTCCAGTTATCTGCAAGGTCTGCACGACCGCGCCGACGATGCCGCCGCTACGCAGACGCCTGCCGGGACGCCGGCGCGCTCATGAGCTGAGCCGCCCATCCGCACCACCGTGTCACGACGCCGGTCCCGCGACCGGCGTCGTCGTTTCCTAACCCTCCTCTCTGATCCCCACGGAGCCTGCATGAATCTGCTTTCCCGCCTGTCCCTGCTGCTGTTGATCCTGATGCCACTGGCGGCCTGCGCCGCCGACAAAAAGGCGCCCCCGGTCGAAGGCGAGGACTACACCCTGATCGACGGCGGCCAGCCGTATGCGCCGCTGGCCGGCAAGGTCGAAGTGGTGGAGGTGTTCGGCTACACCTGCCCGCATTGCGCACACTTCGAGCCGACGCTGGAAGCCTGGGCAGCCAAGCAACCGTCGTACGTGCGTTTCACCCCGGTGCCGGCCGCCTTTGGCGGGTTCTGGGACGCGTTTGCGCGCGCGTACTTCGCTGCAGACATCCTCGGCGTGGCCAAACGCAGCCACCGCGCCATGTTCGACGCCATCCACGAGAAGCAGAGCGTGCCGACCCAGAACGTGGCGCCGGAAGAGCTGGCTGCGTTCTATGCCGACTACGGCGTGCCGCAGCAGCGCTTCGTCGACACGTTCAAGAGCGCGGAGGTGGATGCCAAGCTCAAGGCCGCACGCGAGTTCGCGCAGCGCAGCAAGCTGCCCGGCACCCCGGCCATCATCGTCAACGGGCGCTATCTGATCGGCGCGCGCAACTACCCGGACATGCTGCGCGTGGCCGACTACCTCATCGCCCGCGAGCACGCCGCGCCTGCCAAGCGCTGAACCGCGTAACCGCCACCGACGGCCGCCGTGGCATCATGCGCCCCGCGGCCGTCCGGCCCTTTCCTCGCCCCACGCTGGAGATTCCATCCGATGAAGACCCGCTTCGCCCTGACGCTGATGGCGCTGCTGCCGATCCTGGTCGCCTGCAAGGCCCAGGACGGCTCGTCCGACACCGCACCTGCCGCCGCCACACCGGCTGCCGAAACGACGCCTGCACCTGCCGCTACACCGGCCGCCGATCCGGCCGCCCCGCCTGCGGTTGGCGAAAGCGCCACCACGCCGCCTGCCGCCGCACCCAGCGCCGCTCCGCGTGCACCGAACGGCCCCGAGCCGGTCGCCGGCACGGACTACATGGACATCCAGGCAGGCCAGCCGTACCAGCAGGCCGCCGGCAAGATCGAAGTGGCCGAAATCTTTGGCTATGTCTGCCCGGCCTGCAACGCGTTCCAGCCGCTGGTCGGTCCGTGGAAGGCCGGGCTGCCGTCCGACGTGCATTTCGTCTATGTACCGGCGATGTTCGGTGGCCCGTGGGACGACTATGCCCGTGCGTTCTATGCCGCCGAAACGCTGGGCGTGCAGGAAAAGACCCATGAAGCGCTGTACAAGGCCATCCACGTCGACCAGACCCTCAAGGGCGAGCGCGGCAAGGATTCGGTGCAGGACATCGCCGCGTTCTACGCCAAGTACGGCGTCGACCAGAAGACCTTCATCGACACCATGAGCAGCTTCGGCGTCTCGGCCAAGACCAACCGCGCCAAGCAGTTCGCCACCCGTAGCCAGATCACCGGCACGCCGTCGCTGATCGTCAACGGCAAGTACCTGGTCAAGGGCAAGAGCTTCCCGGACATGCTGCGTATCGCCGATCACCTGATCGCGCGCGAACGCGCCACCCTGGCCAAGTGAGCCGGGTGATCGCCGCATCGTGAACGCTTCGGACTCGCGCACCCTGCGGGTGCTGACCGCCAATATCCAGGCCGGTTCCAGCACCCGCCGCTACAGCGATTACGTGACCCGCAGCTGGTCGCATGCGTTGCCGCTGGGCGCAAAGCGCACCAGCCTGGACAGCATCGCCAAGCTGGCCGGCGACCGCGACATCGTCGGACTGCAGGAGGCCGACCCAGGCAGCCTGCGCTCGGGCTTCACCAACCAGACCCACTATCTGGCCGAGCGTGCCGGCTTCCATTACTGGAGCCACCAGCCCAACCGCCGCATGGGCGGGGTGGCCTCCAGCGCCAACGGTTTGCTGAGCAAGCTGGAGCCGCTGGAAGTGCAGGACCACGCCCTGCCCGGCCGCATCGGTGGGCGCGGCATCCTGCTGGCCAAGTTCGGGCAAGGCCGCGACGGGTTGGCGGTGGCGGTGGCGCATCTGTCGCTGGGCGCCAATTCGCGCATGGCCCAGCTGGCCTTCATTGCCGAGCTGCTCTCCGAGCATCCGAACGCAATGCTGATGGGCGACTTCAACTGCGTGGCCGACCGGCCGGAGATGCAGGCGCTGTATCGGCATACGCGATTGCAGCCGCCGAGCGGCGTGGTGCACACCTTCCCGAGCTGGCGCCCGGACCGGGCGATCGACCATATCCTGGTCAGCGACAGTCTGGTGATCGAACACACCGAAGCGATTCCTGCGGCGTTCTCCGATCACCTGGCCGTCGGCATGGATATCCGCGTTCCGCTGCAGTTGCTGCGCTAGCGTACGCAACTGCCCACGGGTTCGCACTGGCGGACTCGACCGACGACACCCCCTAGACACCGCCTGTGCGATAACGCAGGCGGTTTTTCGTTGGGAACACGTCACGTGATACGCATCATATGAGTGCGTCGGCATGAGTGCCGTCGAACCGCAGCCGTTGCCGGTGCGCACCTTGCGGCCGGTGTTTTTGCTGGCGGCGACGGTGGTGTGCACATTCGCCTTGCTGGTTGCGCTGTTTCCGCTGGAGGCAGGCCGTGTGCTGCTGGATGCGCAGACCTTGGCCTCGCGCAATGTCGGCTGGTACTACCTGTTGGCGATGACGCTGTATCTGGTGTTCGTGCTGGGCACCGCGCTCTCCAGCTACGGCAACATCAAGCTTGGCGCCGATCACGACGAGCCGGAATTCAGCTATCTCTCCTGGGCCGGCATGCTGTTTGCCGCCGGCATCAGCATCACGCTGTTCTTCTTCTGCGTCTCCGAACCGCTGACCCATTATCTGCAACCGCCACAAGGCGGCACCGGCAGCGGCGAAGCTTCCGCACGGCAGGCGATGCAGTTGCTGTTTCTGCACTGGGGCCTGCACGGCTGGGGCGTGTTCGCGTTGGCGGCGATGGCGCTGGCGTACTTCGCCTTCCGTCATAACCTGCCGCTGGCCTTGCGCTCGGCGCTGTATCCGCTGATCGGCAAGCGCATCAACGGGCCGATCGGGTACACGGTGGATGCGCTGGGCATCGTGGCGACGGTGTTCGGCATCGGTGCGGACATGGGCTTCGGCGTGCTGCACCTCAACGCCGGGCTGAGCACCTTGTTCGATGTGCCGCATACGCACTGGGTGCAGGTCGCGTTGATCGTGGCGATGATGGGCGCGGCCATCGTGGTGGCGGTGTCCGGCGTTGAAAAAGGCGTGCGCTGGATGTCGGACATCAACATGCTGCTGGCGATCGCGCTGCTGCTGTTCATGCTGTTTGCCGGCCCAACGCAATATTTGCTCAATGCCTTGATGCAGAACCTGGGCGACTACCTGGGCAGCGTGGTCGGCAAGAGTTTCGACGTCTATGCCTATGGCGGCCGTGCCGACTGGCTGGGCAACTGGACGGTGTTCTATTGGGCGTGGTGGATCGGCTGGGCACCTTTTGTCGGCCTGTTCATTGCGCGCATCTCGCGCGGCCGCACCATTCGCGAATTCGTGCTGGGCGTGTTGTTGATCCCGCTCGGCTTTACCCTGGCGTGGCTGTCGATCTTCGGCAATAGCGCGCTGGACCAGTTGCTACATCATGGCCAGGGCGCATTGGCGCAACAGGCCATCGAGGCGCCGCAGACGGTGCTGTACTCGCTCCTGCAAGGCTACCCGTGGAGCCGCACGGTAATCACGGTCACGGTGGCGATCAGCTTCGTGTTCTTTGTCACCTCGGCCGACTCCGGCACCGTCGTGCTGTCCACGTTGTCCTCGCACGGCGGAGAGCCGCACGACGACGGCCCGCGCTGGCTGCGTGTGTTCTGGGGCGTACTCACCGCCGTGGTCACTGCAGGGTTATTGCTGGCCGGTAGCATGGACGCGCTGAAATCGGCGGTGGTGTTGGCGTCGCTGCCGTTTTCTGCGGTGTTGCTGCTGATGGCATGGGGCCTGTCGCGCGCGTTGAGCCAGGAATCGCAGCGCAAACGTGCGCAGCTCTACAGCCCCAGCCCGCTCATCGGGCAATCGCGTCATCACGGCGGCTGGCGTCAGCGTCTGGGCCAGGCGATGCACTTCCCGGCGCGCGATGAGGTCTACCGCTTCATGCACGACCAGGTGCGCCCGGCGATCGAGGCGGTGACCACGCAGTTGCAGGAAGAAGGCTGGAACGTCAGCAGCCGCATCGACGACGGCGACATGGAGATCAGCGTCGATCACGGCGAACAACAGGGCTTCCGCTACCAGGTGGTGATGCGCGGGTATCTCACCCCGTCGTTCGCCGCGCAGCGCTTGCGCAACCAGCGCTATTACCGTGCAGAAGTCTATCTATACGAAGGCAGCCAGGACTACGACCTGGTTGGCTACAGCCGAGAACAAATCATCAACGACATCATCGATCAATACGAGCGTCACCTGCAGTTTTTGCACCTCACGCGCTGAGCTGCCTCGCTGCGGCGACCATCCCAAGGAGGTTTGTCATGCCACGTTTCCCCGACCAGCTGCTGTACATCGGCGGCCGCTATGTCCCCGCCCGCGGCGGCCATACATTCGAAGTCATCAACCCCGCCACTGGCGAGGTGCTTGCCAACGTGCACAACGCGGGCGCCGACGATCTGGACGCTGCGGTCGACAGCGCCAGGGCCGGCCAACGCGTGTGGGCCGCGCTTACCACGGTGGAGCGCTCGCGCATCCTGCTGCGCGCAGTGGCGTTGCTGCGCGAGCGCAACGATGCGCTGGCCGAGCTGGAAACCCTCAACACCGGCAAGCCGCTGAGCGAAACGCGCAGCGTGGACATCGTCACCGGCGCGGACGTGCTGGAGTATTACGCCGGCGTGTCGCAGGCACTGCAAGGCGCACAGGTGCCCCTGCGCGAAGGCAGCTTCTTCTACACCCGGCACGAGCCGCTCGGCGTGGTCGGCGCGATCGGCGCATGGAATTACCCGATCCAGATCGCACTGTGGAAGGCGGCACCGGCATTGGCCGCCGGCAACGCCATGATCTTCAAGCCCAGCGAAGTCACCCCGCTTACTGCACTGAAGCTGGCAGAACTGTTCACCGAAGCCGGCCTGCCCGATGGTGTATTCAACGTCCTGCCCGGCGACGGCGCCAGCGTGGGCACCGCGCTCACCGAGCACCCGCAGATCGAAAAGATCAGCTTCACCGGCGGTACCGCGACTGGACGCAAGGTGATGGCCAGCGCATCGAGTTCATCGTTGAAAGACGTGACCATGGAACTGGGCGGCAAGTCGCCCCTGATCGTCTGCGCCGATGCGGATCTGGATCTGGCCGCCGACATCGCGATGATGGCCAACTTCTACAGCTCCGGGCAGGTGTGCACCAATGGCACCCGGGTGTTCGTGCCGCGAGCGCTGCGCACCGCCTTCGAAGCGCGGTTGCTGGCACGCGTGCAACGCATCCATATCGGCGACCCGCTCGATGAACGCACCACCTTCGGCCCGATGGTGAGCGCAGCGCACATGCAGCGCGTGCTGGACTACATCGACCAGGGCAAGGCCGAAGGTGCGCGCCTGCTGTGCGGCGGCGAGCGGTTACGCGACGGTGCGCTGGCACAGGGCTATTACGTAGCGCCGACGATCTTCAGCGATTGCAGCGATGTGATGACGATCGTGCGCGAGGAAATCTTCGGGCCGGTGCTGAGCCTGCTCACCTACGAGGACGAAGACGAAGCGGTGACCCGTGCCAATGCGACCACCTACGGGTTGGCTGCCGGTGTGGTCACGCCCGATCTGGCGCGTGCGCACCGGCTGATCCATCGCCTGGAAGCAGGCATCTGCTGGATCAACACCTGGGGCGAGTCGCCCGCACCGATGCCGGTAGGTGGCTACAAGCAATCGGGCGTGGGTCGCGAGAACGGGTTGGTCACCTTGCAGGCCTATACGCGCACCAAGTCGGTTCAGGTCGAGCTGGAACGCTACGCATCGGTGTTTTGAGCGGCCGACGCTGCAACGCACGTCACCGCTGGATGCGTGCGTTGCGCCCTACACACGCACTGTGCGCACCACAACATCGCCGCGCCCAGGACAGCGACCGCGCAGTGCCTTGACTGCCGCTGCACCGCTCACGCATCAGGAGACCACCATGCAACGCGAATACGACTACATCATCATCGGCGCCGGCTCGGCAGGCAATGTGCTGGCCGCACGTCTGACCGAAGACCCGGGCGTGACGGTGCTCTTGCTTGAAGCGGGCGGGCCGGATTACCGGCTGGATTTCCGCACCCAGATGCCGGCCGCGCTGGCGTTTCCCCTGCAGGGCCGCCGCTACAACTGGGGGTACGAAACCGAGCCGGAGCCGCACATGGACAACCGGCGCATGGAATGCGGGCGCGGCAAAGGCCTGGGCGGTTCCTCATTGATCAACGGCATGTGCTACATCCGCGGCAACGCGCTCGATTTCGATCACTGGGCCAAGCGCCCGGGGTTGGAAGACTGGAGCTACCGCGATGTGCTGCCGTACTTCCGCGAGGCCGAAACGCGCGACATCGGCGCCAATGACTATCACGGCGGCGACGGCCCGGTGAGCGTGGCCACGCCGAAAAACGACAACAACGTGCTGTTCCATGCCATGGTCGATGCCGGCGTGCAGGCGGGCTATCCGCGCACCGACGATCTCAACGGCTATCAGCAGGAAGGCTTCGGGCCGATGGACCGCACCGTGACGCCACGCGGACGGCGCGCGAGTACCGCGCGCGGCTATCTGGACATGGCCAAGCCGCGCGATGGCCTGCATATCGTCACCCATGCCACCACCGACCGCATCCTGTTTGCCGGCAAGCGCGCGATCGGCGTGCACTATCTGGTGGGCAACAGTAGCGAGGGCATCAATGCGCATGCGCGTCGCGAAGTGCTGGTGTGTGCGGGCGCCATCGCCTCACCGCAGCTGTTGCAGCGCTCCGGTGTGGGCGCACCGGATCTGCTGCGCGCACTCGACGTGCAACTGGTCCACGACCTGCCCGGCGTCGGCCAGAACCTGCAGGATCATCTGGAGGTCTACATCCAGTACGCCTGCACCAAGCCGGTATCGTTGTACCCAGCCTTGCAGTGGTGGAACCAGCCTGCGATTGGTGCCGAGTGGCTGTTCGCCGGCACCGGCACTGGTGCCAGCAACCAGTTCGAAGCCGGCGGTTTCATCCGCACGCGCGATGAGTTCGACTGGCCCAACATCCAGTACCACTTCCTCCCCGTCGCCATCAATTACAACGGCAGCAATGCAGTGAAGGAACATGGCTTCCAGGCACATGTGGGCTCGATGCGCACCCCCAGCCGCGGGCGCGTGCACGCCAAGTCGCGCGACCCGCACCAGCACCCGTCGATCCTGTTCAACTACCAATCCACCGACCAGGACTGGCAGGAATTCCGCGACGCAATCCGCATCACCCGCGAAATCATCGCGCAGCCCGCGCTCGATGCGTATCGCGGCCGCGAGATTAGCCCCAGCGCCGATTGCAAGACCGACGCCGAGCTGGACGCATTCGTGCGTTCGCGTGCAGAAACTGCCTATCACCCATCGTGCTCGTGCGCGATGGGCACCGACGACATGGCCGTGGTGGATGGACAAGGCCGCGTGCATGGCATGGACGGGCTGCGTGTCATCGACGCCTCGATCATGCCGCGCATCATCACCGGCAACCTCAATGCCACCACCATCATGATCGCCGAGAAGATCGCCGACCGTATGCGTGGACGCACACCGCTGCCGCGCAGCACGGCCGATTACTACATCGCCGGCGATGCGCCGGTGCGCCGATAACGATCGGCCACCAGGGAGACCTGCGGATGCGCGACAACGTACTAAGCGCGGCTAACACGTAGCGCGCAATCGCCAGGTGGGCGCGGACGGCGCGCTCAGAACCGGAGTGTGCGAGTGGTACATGCGGATTCCGAGCATTGGCCGCGCCACCTGGCGGTGAGCACAGCAGGTTTGTGAGCGGCTCTGATGCGTCACGCATTCGCCGCAGCCCACCACAAGGCACTGCACCATCGTCGAAAGATGCGCCTTTCCCCCGGTGCCGGCCACCTTGCCCGCCTCGCGAGAGCGCCGCTCGCGCGGTGCCATCGCCGCACACGCGTGGGATATCCTTCGCGCATGAACTCGGACATCCACCCGGAAGCGGCCATCGCGCCCGGCTATCTGGCCAACCATGCCGCGCGCGTCTTCAATCGCAGCGTCGACGCCCGCCTGCGCGAACACGGACTGACGCTTGCGCTGATCGCGCCGTTGCTGCTGCTGTCGTGGAAAGGCCCGATGCTGCAGCGGGACCTGGTGCGCCACTCTGCAGTGAAGCAGCCAGCGATGGCCGCGCTGCTGGACAAGCTCGAAGCGATGGCGCTGATTGCGCGCGAGGCCTTGTCCAGCGACAAACGCGCTGCCACGGTTCGGCTGACCGCCGCCGGGGAAGAAGCTGCCGCCACCGGCCGAACCGCGCTGCTTCACTTCAATGCCGTCGGCGTCTCGGGATTTTCCAGCGAAGAAGCCAGGCTGCTGACCGTTCTGCTTGGCCGCCTGATCGACAATCTGGAAGCCGCCGCAAGCGAATAGCATCACGCATGATATTTAAGTATCATGTCTGATATATCCCTATTGCAGGAGCGGCTCCATGGCCCGTCGGATTCTCATCAGCGGCGCAAGCGTCGCTGGGACCACTGCGGCATGGTGGCTTGACGCTCATGGGCTCGAGATCGAGGTCGTCGAACGCGCGCCGGCGTTTCGAGACGGCGGCCAGAACGTCGACGTGCGCGGCAATGCCCGCGAGGTGCTGCGCCGCATGGGACTGGAAGCGCGTGCGTTCGAACGCAGCACCCAAGAGCTGGGCACCGATTGGGTGAGCGAAGACAATCGCGTCATTGCACGCTTCAAGGCAGACGACTCCGACACCGACAGTGGGCCCACTGCCGACCTGGAAATCCGTCGCGGCGACCTTGCGCGCATCCTGTACGACGCCACCCGCGAGCGCGTGCCCTATCGCTTCGACGACAGCATCTGCGCCCTCGCCCAGGACCACGACGGCGTCGACGTCACCTTCCACAGCGGCCGCTCCGCGCGCTACGACGCTGTCGTGGTCGCCGAAGGCGTGGGTGCGCACACGCGTGAGCTGGTGTTTCCCGGTGAGAACGTGCCGTACTGGATGGACATGACCATCGCGTATTTCAGTATCCCCCGAGTCCCACACGACAGTGACTATGCCCGGCAATACAACACGGTGGGCGGACGCGGCGCGACGTTGAAGCCCGCGCTGGACGGCAAGCTGGGCGCCTATCTGGGCCTGCAGAAGCGGCCCGAGGGCGAGAACGCCTGGAGCCTGGAGCGGCAACGGCGCTACATGCAAGCGCAATTTGCCAACGACGGCTGGGAATTTCCGCGCATTCTCGACGCGATGAAGGAGGTCGACGATTTCTACTTCGAGGTGCTGCGGCAGGTGCGCATGCCGCGCTGGTCCGCCGGCCGGGTGGTGTTGACCGGCGATGCCGCCTGGTGCCCCACATCGCTGTCGGGCATCGGCACGACGCTGGCAATGGTCGGCAGCTATGTGCTGGCAGGCGAACTTGCGCAGGCCAGCACACCGACGCAAGCGTTTACGCACTACGAACGGATCATGCGCCCGTTCGTCAAAGAGGGGCAGAACGTCCCCAAGATCGTCCCTCGCCTGCTCTGGCCGCACACCGCTGTCGGGCTGACGCTGTTACGCAGCGCGATGCGCCTGGCAGGTACGCCGCTTGCCCGACGCATCATCAACAACCGCTTTGCGCGCGATTCCAACAGCATTGCCTTGCCAGACTATCGGCCGGTAGAGCCGCGCTGAAACAGTCGTTGTCGCCAATCGATGACAAGGACTGCACGACAACACGCCCGCACCGCTGCGATACGCAAGCAACCAACACCTGTGCATCACCTGCCATAACCATGCGCGTTGCGACCACGACGCCTCCGCAGCGCCGCGATCGCCCAATCCGCCTGCGTGGTTCTCACTGAAGAACCACGCGGCGTCTGGCAGCCGCTAGAACTTCAAATCCACACGCGCATACCAGAAGCGCCCACCGGGAATGTCGTAAGTGGAGGCGTCATAGCCGTTGAGTGAGCACGACAGACAGAGCGGCGGATCCTTGTCGAACACGTTGTTCAGGCCAGCCGTGAGTTGCAGCCCCTTGAGCCAATCGACGCGATACCCCACCTGCGCATCGTGATAGGTGATCGCATCCAGCCGGTTGGTTCCTTCGGTCGGGTTGGAACACACCGCAAATTCCACCGCATCGCCGCACTGCTCAGTGAGCTTGGAGATGTGGCGTGCCGTCCACGATGCGGTCCAGTTGCCCAGCGACCAATCCAGAACGGCGTTGCTGGTCCACTCGGGAATCGCACTGTCGACCACTTCGATGCCCGGCCCCTGTGGCTGCCGCTGCCCGGCCGCGCCCAGCGCTTCATAACGGCCCACGAAGGTGTTTTGCCACGAGAGCTTGAAGCGGCCGAGCGCGCTTTCCGGCAGCGTCCAGAACAGGTCCACGTCCCAGCCATCGGTCTTGATCGAGCCAAGATTGGTCAAACGATTGTTGAAGGCATTGATGCCGCCGGTGGACGCGCGTGCAATACCGTCGCAATACAGCGCATCCAGCGTGTCCACGCACAGATCCAGCTGCGTCTGCGCATTGATGGCCTGGATCGCGCCATCGACATGATGGCGATAGAACGTCACTTCCATGTCCAGACGGTCCGACCAACTGGCGTTGCTGGCAAAGCCCGGACTGAACACAAAGCCGGCGCTGAAGCTGCGCGAACGTTCCGGATCCAGTTGTTCGTTGCCGCCGGTGGTGACAGAGATCTGCTGATTGGCCTGTTGATAACCACCCGGCACGCCCAGCGCTGCGCAATTGGCCGCACTGCCCCGCGGCGCGGTACCACCCAGGCCGATCGAGCAGGGATCGGACAATTGCAAATCCGCACGCGCCGCCGAACCGAACAGCTCGCCGATGGTCGGCGCACGGAAGCCTTCGGCGTAGCTGGTGCGCAATACCAACTCGTCGGTGACCTGCCAGCGCAGGCCGTACTTGGGCGTGAATTCGCCGCCGAAGGTGGAGTAATCGGAATAGCGGCCGGCGATATTCAGATCGAGTTTGTCGCCCAACGACGCGTTGGCGAAGATCGGAATATTGAGTTCGAGATAGGCCTCGTTGACGTCGTAGCTGCCGGAGGTGGGCAACGACGGCACGCCGTTGTAGCGCCCGGCCACGGTGAGCGGATCTGGCTGATACGCGCCTTCGTACTTGCGGTATTCGTAGCCGGTGGCGAACGACACCGCGCCGCCCGGCAGCTGGAACAACTCGCTGCTGAGGTTGGCGGTCAACAGGCTCAGTTCATTCTGGCTGCGGTCGCGCACCACCGGCTGGATCCAGCGCAGCATGTCCGGCGTGATGCTGCCCGCACCGCTGAAGATATCCAGCGGCACACAGCCGGCCACCGCCGCGCATGCGGCCGGGTCGCCCAGGGCCAGATTGATGTTGAACAGGTTGTAGCTGCCATAGTTGGTCTGCTCGGCCTTGTTCTTGCTGTACATGCCGTTGACGTCCCAGTACCAGGTGCGCGCGGCCGCTTCGAAGGTGCCCACCAACCCGGTGCCGACGTACTGCGTATCCACCTGCTGCTCGTAGCGACGCGGCCCGCCCTCCACCGGACGTCGGCCGATCTGGATCAGGTTGGTGGCCGAGTTCAGATCGAAGCCGAACGGATTGAACGGATTCAAGCCGGAAATCACGATGTTGTCGGCCAGCGGATTGCCGGTGCCGGCATCTGGGCCGAGAAAGATCGGCTCCGGCGCGGCCTGGTTGGTCGACTCGCGTCGATTGCCCAATGCCTTGACGTACCACTGCACGTCGTCATTGAAGTAATAGCGGAATTGCGCAAACACGCCCTTGCGCTCGGATGGCGTCAGCAGCAGGTTCTGCTCGGCAAAGTTGTAGCGGTCGGCCGTGCCGAAGCAGTGGTAATCGTCGCTGCGCGTGCAGCCGGCGCTACCGTCGTACTGCGGCGTACCGACGCCAGCATTGGGGGTGAGGTTCTGGCGTACGCCAGTATTCGGGTCGACGAACTGGAAGCGCCCGTCCGGCGTGGCCGAGCTGCCGAAGGTCAGCCCGGTGCCCGGAATCGGAAAGCGCGCCTGCGCCATGTCACGTGCGTAGATCGGGTCCTGCTTGACGTAGCTGGCGCCTAAAAACAGGCTGAAATTTTCGCCACTGGTGCCCCAGGCCAGGTCCACGCCCTGGTTGGCGCCGTCGCCCTTGCCGTATTGGCCATAGTTGAGCGTGACCTGCGCGCCGTCGAAACTGCGCCGGGTGATGATGTTGACCACGCCGGCAATCGCGTCGGAGCCGTACAGCGACGAGGCGCCGTCTTCGAGCACTTCGATGCGCTCGACGATCGCCAGCGGAATGGTGTTGAGGTCGGTCGACGACCCAACGCCGGACGCGGAAGATTCATTGACCCAGCGGATGCCATCGACCAGCACCAGCACGCGCTTGGAGCCGAGGTGGCGTAGATCCACCTGTGCCGAGCCGGCGCCCACGCCGCCGCCGTCGGGCGGAAAACCGAAATTGCCGGAGGAATTGAACTTGGCGTTGAGCGCCGAGCCGGAAGCGGTGAGCTCCTGCAGCACTTCGCCGATCGAGGTCAGGCCGGTACGCTCGATGTCGGCGCGGTTAAGCGTCTGGATCGGCACCTGGCCTTGCAGCTCGGCAGTCTTGATGCGGGTGCCGGTGACTTGCACGCTATCGAGCGTGCGCGTACCGGGGGCTGCTTCGGGCTGCTGCGCCCAGGCCAGCGTAGGAATCAGACACAACGACAACTGCACGGCCAGGCACGACCGCGACGCACGGATCAGACGCTTCATCCTTTCTCTCTCCAGAAGGATCTTTAAGTGTCCGCACGCCCCCGTGCCTGCGGTCCGGTCCAAGTTGTAAACGAAACCTTAACGCATCGCAATCTGGCGGTGCAGCACTGCGATGCGCGTCGCAGTGCATGGTGTAAGCACGGACACCGCGACAGACGCGCAGGCGCATCGTCCAGACGACGATCGCGGAGCGACATCGACAGGCGCGCGCTGTTAGCCGCGAGGCATGTTCACTCAAGCGCTCAGGCGTGCTTCGGTATAGTCGCGCGATGACTTATTTCCCGCGTCTTGCCACTGTTTTCGTCGGCCTGTTGTGCCTTGGCAGCACTGCCCTGCATGCGCAAGGCCTGGATCCGCAATTGACCGCCATGCGCGATGCGATCGCAGCCGCAGAGCGCGGCCAGTCCGATCCCGCCCAGCTCTCTGCATTGAGCCGCCATCCGCTGTATGGCTGGTTGGAGTACGCCACGCTCAAGCGCAACATCGACAACGTCTCCAATGCGCAGGCGCAGGGATTCTTGCAGCGTTACGCCGGCCAACCGGTCGCCGAGAGCTTCCGCAGCACCTGGTTGCCGGCGGTCGCGCGCCGCCAGGATTGGACCACCTTGCTGTCCAACTGGAAGACCACCGACAACGTCGGCCTGCGCTGTGCACAGCTGACCGCGCGCCAGGCCACCGGCAAGCTGGACGCACAATGGAGCCGCGATGCGCTCACCCTGTGGCGCACCGGCAAGGCGTTGCCGGATGCGTGCGAGCCGGTGGTCGCCGCACTGGAATCCCGCGGCGAGCTGACACCAGCACTGCGGTGGGAACGGGTGGAAGCCGCCGCCGATGCACAGCAGCCTGCAGTGATGCGCATCGCCGCGCGTGGCCTGCCGGCGGCCGATCTGACCCTGGCTACCGATTACGCTGCCTTTCTCGACAAGGTCCACCCGCGTGCACTAGGTTGGCCCAAGACCGATCGCAGCCGGCGCGTTGCTGTCGATGGCCTGGCCAAGCTAGCCAAGACCGACCCGGATGCCGCCGAGCAACAGCTGCCTCAGTTCGCAAGCGCATTGGGTTTCAGCGAGGCGCAACGCGGGCAGGTGCTGTATCAGATTGCGTTGTGGACAGTGGCATCCTACCTGCCGGACTCGGCGCGCAGGCTCAACGCCGTGCCCGATGCGGCCTATGACGAGCGCCTGCACGAATGGCGCGCGCGCGAGGCGATGTCGCGCGGCGATTGGCCGGCGGCACTGGCCGCCATCCGCAAGATGCCGGCCAGCCAACGGGCCGACTCGCGCTGGCAGTATTTCGAAGCGCGCCTCAGCGAAAAAACCGGTTCGGCGGCGGCCGCACAGCCGCTGTACCGCGCCGCTGCGCAGTCGCCCACCTTCCACGGCTTCCTGGCCGCCGACCGCCTGCAGCAACCGTATCGGCTATGCTCATGGGAACCCAAGGACAGCCCCCAGGCCAAAGCCGCAGTGGCGCGCGATGCGGCATTGATCCGTGCGATTGCGTTGTTCCAGATTGATCGCCCCGGTTGGGCCGTGGCCGAGTGGAACGATGCCGCCAGCCGCTTCGACGACACCCAGCGCCGCCTGGCGGTGGAAGTGGCCGGCGACAACGGCTGGTTCGACCGCGCGGTGTTTGCGCTCGGCAAACAGCCGGACGAGCAACGGCTGTATTCGCTGCGCTTCCCGTTACATCACGATGCAAGCATTCGCCGCGAGGCCGCCAAGAATGCCATCGACCCGGCCTGGGTGGCTGCAGAGATCCGCGCCGAAAGCATCTTCAACCCACGTGCGCGTTCGCCGGCCAATGCCATGGGCCTGATGCAGGTATTGCCCGGCACCGGCGCGGCAGTGGCCAAGGGCATCGCCCTGCCCGGCTACGCGGGTGCCGCCAGCCTGTACGAGCCGGACACCAACATCGCCATCGGCACCGCGTACCTGCGCCAGTTGCTCAACACCTATGGCCTGCCCTACCTCACCATCGCCGCCTATAACGCCGGCCCCGGCCCGACTGGCCGCTGGCAGTCGCAACGGCCCGGGTTCGATCCGGACTTCTGGATCGAGACCATCAGCTACAAGGAAACCCGCGAGTACGTTGCACGCGTACTGGCCTTCAGCGTGATCTACGACTGGCGCCTCAACGGCGACATGCTGCCGCTCAGCGACCGGTTGATGGGCAGGCTGGTGGACAAGCGCCAGAAGCCGGTATGCACACCGGGCCAGAGCACGAGTAACGCAGCGCAGGACTGAGGGCAGTTGCATCGACGCGGTTCGCTTGGCGAAGCGGCCGCGTCTACGTCGTTGCGTCGTTCGACGCGCGCCTTGTTTGATCGAAGTGCCATCCCCTGATCGCTTGCAGGACGCTGCGCAATGCCATGGTTTGCAGCGTGGCTGCATTGCGCGATGACGTCATCGCCTGGCTGACTACCCTCAAGCGACGCACCCGGACTTCGATGACCACAGCGCGTCACGTACAACGCCCGCATCGCTGCGGGCGTTGTTGATTGCGTACAGCACTGCAGCCATCGCAGCGCTGCATCGAGTCGAAGCTACAGCTTGCCGGCGCCAGCCTTGGCCTTGACGTCGGCAGCCACCTTGTCGGCCGACAGCAAGTTGTAGGTGTAAGGCGGAGTCCAGCCGATGTTGCTGTTCCAGGAGCAGCTCAGTGCCTTGCCATTGAGCAGCGAGCCCTGGTCGCGGT